>SCQQ01000115.1 GCA_004299095.1 Burkholderiaceae bacterium
GCCGCAGGCGTCGCTGGACCATCGAAATAATGCAGGACCAGAGCGTTGTTCATCATGATTCGTTCTCCGCCACAAGGTGAATGCGCCACGGCGACACGCGGTCGCCATGGCGTTGCATCAGTGCATCAATGCACGTTGCGAAGCCCACTCGGCACGGTCCCGGATGATTTGCAACTCGCGGAACAGGCGCGGGTCTTCGCGACTGATCGCGTACAGCATGCCCTCGGTACGCACCGCCATCCGATGCTGTTGCCATGCAGCCCAAGCCGAGCGCACGTGGCGCGCCAGCCAGCCCGTGACGCGAGCGCCGCCCATGAGCGCCGCGAACGCGACCGCCCAGAGACCGACCCAACCCAAGAGTTCGCTGCCGGCATCGGCGCGGTCGATTCCGCTGGCGATCACGACCATCACGGCGGTCACCACCGCCGCCACCAAGGCGCCGCTGAACACGCGCGTGGCACGCGTTTCGCGCTCCGCCGTCCGCACGCTGCCGACCGCCGTCTCGTGAATGGCGGTCCCGACGTGATCCAGAGAAAGTGCTGTATCTGTCATGGTTTCTTCCTTTAACAAGGCCGGCCGATCAGGCGCACCGGCGGCGGTCGAACGCGGATTCTCTTGAAACCCTGCTCCCCCACACTGCGGTATGCGCCCTTCGCCCGGCTCAAGTCGAATATTAGGGTTTACCCTGACGTCCGCAACCGGAAAAGGCGCTCTTTAGAGGCCCGCCTCTAACCCGTTCGGGTGGCGTGCGGGCCGCCGACGGCCGTGCGAGTACGATCGCGCGCGGCCCGCACGGCAGCCTGGAGTGCGCGGCAGAATGCGGGCGATCCGACCGGACGCCCGACGCCGTCGCGGGGCAGCGGCAACGCACGCGGGCGCTGATCCGCAACCCGAGAGAGAGGAGCAAGAAAAATGGCTTTGTTGAAATGGCAACCCCGCCCCGTCACGGCGCTCGCCAACGACGGCGTCATCGCGCCGGGTGAGCGCCTGCCCTGGCCGCAGACCACGGTCATGGGCGTGCAGCACGTGGTCGCCATGTTCGGCTCCACGGTGCTGGCGCCGTTTCTCATGGGGTTCGACCCGAACCTGGCGATCTTCATGAGCGGCATCGGCACGCTCATTTTTTATTTCGTCACCGGCGGCAAAGTGCCGAGCTACGTCGGCTCGTCGTTCGCCTTCATCGGCGTGGTGATCGCCGCCACCGGCTACAGCGGCAAAGGCCTGAACGCGCACATCGACGTGGCGCTGGGCGGCATCGTGATCTGCGGCATCGTCTACGTGGCGATCGGCGCCGTCGTGCAGGCCGTCGGTACCGGCTGGATCGAGCGCATGATGCCGCCGGTCGTGACCGGCGCCGTGGTCGCGGTGATCGGCCTGAATCTCGCGCGCACGCCCATCCAGAACATGGCGCACTCGCACTTCGACAGCTGGATGCAACTGGTCTCCATCCTGTGCGTGGCGCTGGTCGCGGTGTTCACCAAGGGCATGATCCAGCGCCTGCTGATCCTGGTGGGCGTATTCGCTGCCACCATCATCTACATCGTGCTCACCAACGGCATGGGCATGGGCGTTCCCATGGATTTCTCGGGCATCGCAGCCGCCAGCTGGATCGGGTTGCCGCACTTCCATGGACCGGCCTTCACCGCCAGCGCGACCGCGCTCATCGTTCCGGTGGTGCTGATCCTGGTGGCCGAAAACCTCGGCCACATCAAGGCCGTGAGCGCCATGACGGGCGAGGATCTGGACCCGTACCTGGGCCGCGCGTTCATGGGCGACGGCATCGCCACCATCGTTTCGGGCAGCGCCGGCGGGACCGGCGTCACCACCTACGCCGAAAACATCGGCGTGATGGCCGCCACGCGCATTTTTTCCACCGCGGTGTTCATCGTGGCGGCGCTGGTGGCGCTGCTGCTCGGCTTCTCGCCCAAATTCGGCGCGCTCATCCAGGCCATTCCGCTGCCGGTGATGGGCGGCGTGTCCATCGTGGTGTTTGGCCTGATCACCATCGCCGGCGCGCGCATCTGGGTGGAAAGCAAGGTCGATTTTTCCAACCCGGCCAACCTCATCATCGCCGCCATCACGCTGATCCTGGGCACCGGCGATTTCACGCTCCATTTCGGCACGTTTGCGCTGGGCGGCATCGGCACCGCCACGTTCGGCGCGATCCTGCTGGCGCTGCTGCTGCCGGGCCAGAAAAAGAAACAGGCTCAGCCCGCGTAAGCGGCGCCCGGTGCCTGCCTTGGCTGCGGCCAAAGCCGCAGGCGTCCGGCCCGCGCCCTACCAGTGGATGTAGAACATCGCCTTGGCGAGGAACACGATCAGCACCACGTGCGTGAACACGCTCACGTGAATCAGCTTGAAGGCGCGGGATTTGAGGCGCCCGGTGCCGCTCAGCGTGATCGCGGTGACGAAGTGCGCGAGCACGCTGAACGCCAGGATGATCTTGATCCACAGAAGCGTGGCGAACGCGCTCGCGAACGGGTGCGCCAGTTGCGCGCGAAACGACCACGCCATGCCGATGCCGCAGACGAACAGGATCAGGATCACGAACGGCATGATGCGGCGCGCGCGCCGGCCGATGTTGAGCTCGACGTTGCGCATCGCGTCGTGGCCCAGCGGCTTGCGGATGCCTTCGAGGATCAGGACTTCGAAAAAGACGGTCCCGACAAAAAAAATCGCTGCGTACAGGTGCAGCGT
>SCQQ01000116.1 GCA_004299095.1 Burkholderiaceae bacterium
TGTTCTCGATTGCAACCATGCGCTTCCGGCTCGCCCGCACGATCGCCCGACACCTGTCACGATGTCCTTGCTGCGGCAAGGCGCAGCGGCGAATCCCGCATGTTTAGTAACACAGTAGAATTAATTGCCGTGGAAATCGAATTTGATCCGGCCAAACGAGCCAAGACCTTGCAGGAGCGCGGCCTCGATTTCCGCCGCGCTGCCGAGGTATTCGATGGGCACCACTTCACTGCGTTGGACGAACGCAAAGACTACAGCGAGGATCGTTACATCACCGCCGGCCTGCTCGAACGGCCGGATGGTGGTAGTGGTATGGACACCGCGTGGGAACGCTCGTCGTATCATCAGTATGAGGAAAGCCAATGAACGCGAGCAAGCGGGTTACGCGCAAAATGGGTTGATCCCGACGACGCACCGGAACTGACCGACGCGTTTTACGAGCGTGCCGACGAATACCGCGGCGCCAAGCTGGTCAAGCGGGGCCGGGGCCGCCCGAAGTCCACCTTCCCCAAACAGGCCGTGAAATTGCGGCTCGACCCGGACGTTTTGGCCGCGCTCCGTGCCACGGCTGGCAAACTCGAGTGAACGATACCTTGCGCGCCAACCTGACGCTGGCAGGGCAACTTTGAAACATGCGATGCAGGCGAGCAGCCTGTCAGAACAGATGGCCGGGCTTCTGTCTGATACCGAGCTGTCGTGACGGCGTGCCATGCTCACAATCGACCCGAAGCAGTCATGCACGGCGTTTCGATGAACGCCCGCTTATCAGCAGGCAAGGGGTCGGCTGTGTCGTGCGCCACCGGTGACCACCGTCACGCAAGAGAACGCCTGTAACGCACGACCCATCATTTGTTCATGTTCGCTGCCGCTTATAATGCCGCCTTCACCGGCGGTCCCTAAATGTCGAGCCCCGAGCAAACATCGCCGCACGAAACGGAAGGCCGCCCAGCCGGGCCCCAGGGGACCCAGCTATTTTCAGTCGAAGAACTGCGGCGCTACGCCAGCGAAGCGGCGCCGGCGGCAGCGGGTCCGGCCAGCGCACAATCGCCCGTACTCGAAGGCATCAGTGGCGGTGCGAAAGGGCTACGTTTCACCCTGCGTGCGGGCCGGCAGGCCATAGGCCGGAGTGCAGCAAACGACATCATCATCGACGATCCGAGCGTCTCGGCTTCCCATGCATGGATCATCGCTCAACGCCGTCAGTACGCCATCATGAACACACTCTCGACCAACGGCACGTTCGTGAATGGCAAGCGAATCCACGAGACGATCCTGAAGCACAATGATCATGTTCGCTTTGGTCAAGCGGAGTTTGTGTTCCTGACGCGCGAGCCAGGCGTCGCCCGTTCCCGGCGCCTGCAGTGGATACTGGCTGGAACGCTACTGCTCATCGTGCTGGTCGCCATGGCGTGGTGGCTCATCTGATATCCACGCCATGACGGAGCGGGCGATCCCACAAAAGATTGGCCGCTACCGTATTGATGGAATACTCGGTCAAGGCGCGATGGCGATCGTATATGCGGGTTTCGACCTGGATATTGACCGCCAGGTGGCGATCAAATGTCTTCGCGAGGATGTTGCCAGCGATACAAGTTACCGCCGGAGATTTCTCGCCGAAGCTCGCGCGGCAGGCCGCCTCACCCACCCCAACATCGTCACGATTTTCGATGTCGGCGAAACCGATGGCGGCGCGCCCTACATTGCAATGGAGCGGCTTTCGGGCGAAACGTTGGCCACGCGTGTGGCCAGCGAAGGCTTCCCGACACTCACAGCGATCATGGACGTGGGCGCCCAAGTCGCTGCCGCGCTGGATTACGCGCATGCGCAAGGTATCGTCCACCACGACATCAAGCCCGAGAACATCATGCTGGTCGATGGCTGGCAGCGCGCCAAGGTCACCGACTTCGGCATTGCCGAGCGGCGCAGC
>SCQQ01000117.1 GCA_004299095.1 Burkholderiaceae bacterium
GCAAATCTGCGACTGGATCGCGGTCATGCAAAACGGCGTCGTGGTCGAATCGGGCCCGACCGCGCAGGTTTTCAATCGACCGCGGCATGCGTACACGCGCGCGCTGCTCAGCGCCATTCCAGGCCGCGCTTTCGCAGCCGGACCGACCGAGGTGCCCCATGTCAATCACGCCGCCTGAGGCCGCTTCGCCCGTCGTCTTCCCCAATTCGATTTGGGCGGCAACCGCGCCGGTGCGGACGCTTGCGCCGGCGCTCGCCAGCGACGCCGAAGCCGACACCGTCATCATCGGCGGCGGCTTCACCGGACTGTCAGCCGCGCTGGAGCTGGCACGTGTCGGCCAACGCGTGGTACTACTGGAAGCGCAGGCCGTCGGCTGGGGCGCATCGGGGCGCAATAACGGGCAGGTCATCCCGACCCTGACGGCGGCCGAGCCCGACGCCATCGTGCAGCGTTACGGCAAGACCGGCGAGCGCTTCGTCCAACTCATTGGCGCGAGCGCATCGACGCTCTTCGACATCGTGCGGCGCGAGCGCATCGACGCCGAGGCGGAGCAGGCCGGCTGGTTCCAGCCCGCGCATTCGCCGGGGCGCGTGGCGTTGTCGCGCTCGCGCGTGCAAGCGTGGCAGCGCCACGGCTTTCCGGCGCGCTTGCTCGACCGCGAAGAAACGGCCGCGCTGCTCGGCTCCACCTTCTGGTACGGCGGCATGCTGAATCCCACCGGCGGCCACATCAACCCGCTGGCGCTGGCGCGCGGCCTGGCCGGTGCGGCCGAAGCGCACGGTGCAACACTTCATGAAGTCACCGCCGCCACCGGCTGGGCTCGCGACGGCGACCGCTGGACGGTGAGCACCGCCACCGGCCGCCGAGTGCGCGCGCGCCATTTGATCTGCGCCACCAATGCCTATACCGGCGAGCGGGTGCATGAGTTGGCGCGGCCACTCGCGCGCACCCTCGTACCGGTGCTGTCGTGGCAAATGTCGACCGCGCCGATTGCGGACGATCTGCGCAAAGCCATCCTGCCCGGCCGGCAAGCGGTGTCCGACACGCGCGGCGATTTGCGCTTTTTCCGCTACGACGCGCGCAACCGCCTGATCACCGGCGCTGCGGTCATCGGCAACCGCGATGTGCGCCGGCGCGTGGCCGAGAAAGCCGCGCGCAACCTGGCCGACGCGTTTCCCGCGCTCGGGCAGCAGCCGATGACACACGTCTGGTCGGGCTACATCGGCATGACATGGGATCGCTTTCCGCGCGTCTACCACCTCGGCCAAGGCGCCTGGGGCTGGTTCGGCTGCAACGGCCGCGGCGTGGCGCTGGCGGTATCACTGGGGCGCGAACTGGCGCGAGCGGTGTCGGGTGCTGCGCTCGACACGCTGGCGCTGCCGGTTTCCGAGCCCCGGCCGCTGCCGTTCCACGCGCTCGTGCGCAAGGTGGCGCCCAACTATCTGGCGTGGCTGCGGCGCAAGGATTTGCGCGAGCCGGCCGTCAAGCCGTAACCGGCCGCGTGGGGCCGACCGGCACCCGGCCCCGACCGTTCAAACAGCCGCCGCGCCTTTGGCGGCAACGCGCTGCGCGTTGCCGACCAGCACCCCCTCGCCCCGATCGAACGTCACCGCGGCCGTGCGGGCTTCGTTCACGCGGAGCGAAAAGACGTCCGGCCTGGCGTAGTGGCCAACGACGTCGAAATCGTATTTGCCGCGCGGAATGGCCTTACGGTCGATGTCCGCCACCAGCAGCGCCTCGCCCTCGAAATTCGGCCCCGCCAGCACCGCGCCGAAGGGATCGACGATGCAGCTCCCGCCCCGGCAGACGACAGGGTCGTCCGAGCCGTGCTCCCTGCCGTAGAGATTCGGATAGTCGCTCTGGCGCGCAAACTGGTTGGCCGACAGCACGAAGCAGCGCCCTTCGATGGCGATGTGGCGCATGGTCGGCAGCCAGGTGTCGCGGCCGTCGGCAGTGGGCGCGCACCAGATTTCTATGCCCTTGGCGTAATGCGCCACGCGCATCAGCGGCATATAGTTTTCCCAGCAGATCAGCGCGCCGACCTTGCCCAGCGGCGTGTCGAACACCGGCATGGTGGAGCCGTCGCCGAAGCCCCAGATCAGGCGCTCGGCCCCGGTGGGCATGAGCTTGCGGTGCGTGCCCATCAATTCGCCTGCAGCCGAGAAGAACACCACGGTGCAGTAGAGCGTGCCGCCCGCGCGCTCGATGACGCCGACCACCAGCATGAGCTGGTGGCGGCGCGCGATTTGCGCGAGCTGCTCGCATGCCTTGCCGGGTACCTCGATGGCGCGTCCCCAGTACGCCCGGAACTCCTCGCGCCCTTCTTCCGAGCGGCTGCCCACGGGCGCACCAAACGACGAACCGCGCGGATAGCCGCCGATGTACGCCTCCGGAAACAGCAGCAGGCGGGCCTGCTGCCGGGTCGCCTTCGCCGCGTATTCGTCGATCACGCGGATGGCGTCTGCGGTGGCCCCCGCGGGTTTCACTTGCGCAACGGCGATGCGATAGCTGGTCTCGGCGGTCATGCTGGCAGTCTCCATGGTTCGTTCAATGGTTCGGATCATCGTAGTGCGTTCGTGCAATTCGGGCGGCCGCTGCACGGCGCGGCCACGGATGCACCATTGCAAACTGAATACGATGGGAATCCTCTGCATCACTCTTGCCAAGGATATCCATGCCCATCGACAGCGCCGTGACCCCCCATCTGCCGGAACTCGTTCGCTTCCGCCACGAAATGCACCAGCACCCGGAACTCATGTACGACTTGCCGGAAACGTCGAAGCGCGTGGCCGCGGCGCTGCGCGCCGCCGGCGCGGACGAGGTGCATGAGGGCCTGGGCAAGACCGGCGTGGTGGCGGTGATCCGCGGCAAGAAGAACGGGGCCGGCCGCAGCATCGGCCTGCGCGCCGACATGGATGCGCTGCCGGTCAGGGAAATCACCGGCAAACCCTACGCTTCCAAAAACGAAGGTCGGATGCACGCCTGCGGCCACGACGGCCACACCACCATGCTGCTCGGCGCCGCCATGGGGCTGGCCGACACGCGCGATTTCGACGGCACCGTGAACCTGATTTTCCAACCCGCCGAGGAAGGCGGCGCGGGCGCCGATGCGATGATCCAGGACGGCCTGTTCAAGCGCTTCCCGGTGAACGAGGTCTACGGCATGCACAACCGGCCCGGCTTGCCGCTGGGGCAGTTCGCGCTCCGCCCGGGATCGATGATGGCCTCGGCGGATACCTTCACGATAGAACTCGACGGCGTGGGCGGCCACGCCGCGCAACCGCACACCACCACCGACACCATGCCCGTCATGGCGGCCCTGATCCAGGCGCTACAGACCATCGTCGCGCGCAACGTCGATCCGATCCAGTCGGCGGTCGTTTCCGTCACCATGGTGCACGGCGGCGACGCCTTCAACGTGATTCCGCCAGTCGTGAAACTGTGCGGCACGGTGCGGACGCTGGACGAGTCGGTGCGCGACCTGGTCGAAGCACGCCTGCACACGCTGGCCGGCGGCATCGCCTCGGCTTTCGGCGCCAAGGCGAGAGTGGCGTACCACCGCAGCTACCCGGTGCTGGTGAATCACGCCGAGAACACCGAATTTGCCGCACGCGCCGCCGAGGCGGTGGTGGGCGCAGGCCAGGTCGACCGCAACCTGCCGCCGACCATGGGCAGCGAAGATTTCGCGTTCATGCTGAAGGCGGTGCCGGGCGCCTACATCAACATCGGCAATGGCGACAGCGCGGGCATTCATCATCCGGATTACGACTTCAACGACGAAGCCATCGCCTGGGGCGCGTCCTACTGGATGAGCCTGGCGCGCGGCCGCTTGCCATTGAAAGCGTAAAACCGCATGGCGATGCGGACGCGCGCGCACCGTGGCCTTCCAAACCGTATCGCTGCTAATCCAGAGTTCGCAGCAATGCAATAGGGAATGGTGCGCGGGTGCCGGGGTTTGCGCTTCCGTATGATGCGGTGCCACGCGTCGGAAAAACCCAGGCGTGACTTCGGGCCGCACCGGCCCGGTTCGGATACGGCAACGGAAAGCGCCGCCGCATCCACCATCAACGACAACGAGGACGACAGTGAAAAAATTCCGTTTGCTCAAAACCTGCGTGTTTGCCGCGAGCCTGGCGTTCGCGGCTTCGGGATCGTTCGCCGCAACCACCGGTCCGAATGCCACCATGACCATCGGTATCGGCATCACCATGAACTCGATGGACCCGGCGCAGCAGAACACGACCACGGTGCGCAACGTGCTCGACTACCACCTCGAGACGCTCGCCACGTTCAACGAAAAGGGCCAGCTCGAACCGGTGCTTGCCACCTCCTGGGACTGGTCCAAGGACGGCAAGACGCTCACGGTGCACTTGCGTGATGGCGTCAAGTTCCACGACGGCACGCCGTTCGATGCCAAGGCTGCCAAGTTCAGCCTCGACCGCCTGATCAGCCCCAAGGTGAGCACGCCCAACGGCCAGCGCTACAAGGTCATGGATTCGGTCGAAGTGGTCGATCCGCACACCATCGCCATCCACCTGAAAAACGTGGTGCCCGATTTCCCGCTGGTGCTGGGTGACACGGTGGCCGCGATGATCGCGCCCGATTCCGTCGGCAAGGACGGCAACACCTACGAGAACATCCAGAAGCCCGTCGGCACCGGCCCCTACACGCTGGTGAAGCGCGTGCGCGGCAGCGAAATCGACTTCAAGCGCTTCGACGGCTACTGGGGCAAGAAACCGTACTACGAAAACGTGATTTTCAAGATCGTGCCGGAAGCGACCTCGCTGGAAGCCGGGCTGCGCGCCGGGCAGATCGACATGATCATGAACCCGCCGGCGTCCGACCTGAAATCGCTGGCGTCCGAACCCAACATCACGATCCTCAAGGTGCCGAGCGACCGCTCCATCTACATCTCGCTCAAGACCAACCAGCCGCCGCTGGAGGACAAGCGCGTTCGCCAAGCGCTGAATTACGCGGTCGACAAGAAAGCCATCATCAAGAACGTGATGTTCGACGTGGTCAACCCGACCGATTCGCCGTTCGCGTCCACCATCAGCGGCTACTGCAAGGCGGGCGACTACAGCTACAACCCGGAAAAAGCCAAGCAACTGCTGAAAGAAGCGGGCGCCGAGAACATCAGCCTCAAGATCGGCACGCCGCGCGGCCGCTACGTGCAGGACTTCGAAGCGACGCAGGCGATCGCCAGCTACCTGCGCAAGGTCGGCATCAAGGTGGATGTCGGAACCAGTGACTGGGCGAGTTTCATCACGGCGGTCAACAGCGTCGACAGCAATCCGTACAACGCGTGGCTCCTGGGCTGGGCGCCGACGGCCATGGACGCCATCACGCAAATGACGTTCCTCTCGAAGGAAGGCTTCCCGCCCAATGGCGTCAACGGCACGTTCTTCGACGACCCGGCCGTGGAAGCGCTTTACGCCAAGGCCAAACTGGAGCTGGATGAGACCAAGCGCAACGCGGATTACTGCGAAATCCAGAAAAAACTCTGGGACGACGCGCCCTGGATCTACCTCTGGACGCAAAACCTGGTGCTGGCCTACAACAGCAAAATCGAGGGCATCAGCTACCAGCCGAACGAGAAGTTCGTGACCATTTACGCGCACCCGAAGAAATAGCGGAGGGGCGCTGAGGTGGGCAGTTTCGTCAACTACTGCTTCCGGCGGCTGGTGGCCGCGATCATCACGCTGCTGGGCGCGATCGCGGTCCTGATTTTTACTTTCCAGGTTCTTCCCGGCGACCCGGCGCGCGTGATCGCCGGGCCGTTGGCCGACGCCGAAACGGTGGCCCAGATACGGCACCAAATGGGACTCGACCAGCCCGTGGTCGAGCAGTACCTGAACTACGTGAAGAATCTGGCCCGCGGCGATCTGGGCACCTCGGCCAACACCCATGAGCCGGTGCTGACCGAAATCGGCCATCGGCTGCCTTACACGATTGCCCTCGCCGTTTTCGGCACGCTGCTGGGCGTGATTTTCGGCATCCCGCTCGGCATTCTGTCCGCGACACGCAAGGACCGATGGCAGGACACTTTCGGCTCCATCGTCGGCGTGATGGGGATATCGCTGCCGGTCTTCTGGACCGGCATCCTGCTGATCGTGCTGTTTGCCGTCGTCCTGCGCATGCTCCCGGCCGGTGGCGCCGACGGGCCGCTCAACTACATCCTGCCTTCGGTGACGCTCGGCATCTTCTCGATGGCGATCGTGTCGCGCATGACGCGCTCGACCATGATTGAAACGCTGAACCAGGACTACATCCGCACCGTGCGCGGCAAGGGCGTGCGCGAATTCACCGCCACGCGCCATGCGCTGCACAACGCCTTCATTCCGATCTTGACCGTCATCAGCCTGCAGTTCGGCACCGTGCTGGGCGGCGCGGTGCTGACGGAAACCATTTTTTCCTGGCCCGGCATCGGCCGCCTGTTGATCGATTCGATCCAGGCGCGCGACTTCCCCATGGTGGAAGGCATCGTGCTGGTGTTCGCGGCGATGTTCATCGTCGTGAACCTGGTGACCGACATCCTCTACACCGTCATCGATCCGCGCGTGCGGCTGTACTGAGCATGACGACCGCCTTCAATCCCACCGTGGAAGCGGTGGCCGACCTGCCGCAACGAGACGGCTTCCTGCGGCGCTACGCGAGCAACAAGGCGGCGCTGATCGGCGCCATCATTCTCGCGGTGCTGATCGTGCTGGCGATCGCCGCGCCGCTCCTGACCCCGTACAACCCGGCCGACCAGGATCTGTCTTCGGCGTTCCTCGGGCCGTCGTGGGCGCACTGGTTCGGCACCGACAACCTGGGGCGCGACATCCTGACGCGCATCATGTACGGTGGCCGCTACACGCTGCTGATCGGCGTCGTCGCGGTGGCCATTTCGACGGTCATCGGCGTCCCGATCGGGCTGATTTCCGGCTACTACGGCGCCGCCACCGACATGGTGATCCAGCGCTTCACCGACGTCCTGCTGTCGTTCAATGCCTTCTTGCTCGCCCTGATCCTGGTGGCCGTGCTCGGCGTCGGCATGGAAAGCGTGACGATCGCGGCCGGCATCGGCGTGGTGCCGCTGTTCATTCGCGTGGCGCGCGCCGAGGCCCTCTCGATCCGCGAAACCGATTACGTCAGCGCCGCCATCAATTTCGGCACCGGCGCCTTGCGCATCCTGTGGCGCCACGTGCTGCCCAACGCGCTCACGCCGATCATCGTCTACGCCACGCTCAACATCGGCACCACGATCCTGGTGGCCGCAGGGCTGGGTTTCCTGGGTCTGGGCGTGCAGCCGCCCACGCCCGAATGGGGTTCCATGCTGGGCGAAGCGCGCGGCTACATTTTTCACGCGCCACTGCAAATGACGTTCCCGGGGCTCGCGATCTTTCTGGCCGTGCTCAGCTTCAACCTGATCGGCGACGGCCTGCGCGACGCGCTCGATCCCAATCTGAGATAGCGCCGCCATGCCCCAACCCTTGCTGTCGATCCGCGACCTGAAAGTGGAATTCCACCGGCGCACGTCGGTGGTGCATGCCGTGGGCGGCGTGAGCCTGGACGTTTATCCGGGCGAAACCGTCGGCATCGTCGGCGAATCGGGTTCCGGCAAGAGCGTGACCATGCTGGCGGCAATGGGCCTGCTGCCCGTGGGGGCGCGCGTGGTCACGTCGGGCCAGGTGCTGTTCCGCGGCAAGGATTTGCTGAAGGCCACGCCACGTGAGCTGCGCGAGGTGCGCGGCAACGGCCTGGCGCTGGTGCCGCAAGACCCCATGACGTGCCTCGACCCGGTAGTGCGGGTCGGCGCGCAACTGGTCGAAGCCCTGCGCGCACACAGCCCGCTGTCGCGCGGTGCGGCGCGCGAGCGCGGCATCGAGCTGCTGCGCATCGTCGGCATTCCGGAACCGGAAAAGCGCTGCGACCAGTTCCCGCACGAATACTCGGGCGGCATGCGCCAGCGCGCCATGATCGCGATGGGCATCGCCAACCAGCCGGCGCTGCTGATCGCCGA
>SCQQ01000118.1 GCA_004299095.1 Burkholderiaceae bacterium
CGCTGCTGTGCCGGCTAGCCGGCACAGCAACGAAGAGAAACAG
Organism: Burkholderiaceae bacterium; assembly: GCA_004299095.1. Taxonomy (GTDB): domain Bacteria; phylum Pseudomonadota; class Gammaproteobacteria; order Burkholderiales; family Burkholderiaceae_C; genus Ottowia. Next base: position 44 of record SCQQ01000118.1, read on the forward strand.
CAACGCAAATGATCAATCCCCGACCGCACCGCTCAGAATAATTGACGCTCACCGGTCAAGATAGTTGACGCTGGGCAAGAGCAGCTCGTTCACGCGGTCTACCAGTTGCTCGTCAGCACGCAACGGGCCGCGCGCCACCTCTGTGCGCTTGGCGTGGATCCTACCAGCTCATCGGGATTGAGCTCAGGGCGTAGGCGGGCAGGAAGGCGTGATCACAAACGCAACATCGTCCGGTGCTACTTCATATTTTCGTCAGGTTTCCGTGGTTCACTGGCCGAGGATCCACCCATGGAACTCAACCTCGCGCTGGCTTCTCGAATTAACGCCACCATCTTCTGCACCCCCGGTCCCGCGTAATCCCGGTCGCTGTAGATCAGGTACAGCGTCACGAGGCGCTCGCCGCCTTCGCGCAGCGGCAGGGGCTTGAGCGCGCCCGAAGCGAGCTCGTCGCGCACCATGCTTTCCGGGTACCAGGCAAAGCCCAGGCCCATGCAGGCGGCGCGAATCGAGGTGGCTTTGCTGCTCACGGTCCAGCGCTGCTCGGCGGCTAGCCAGCCGGCGTCGCGCTTGCGGCCGGCGCTGGAATCACGGATCACGAGTTGCCGGTGGCGGTGCAAGTCCTGGTTGGTGAGCGGCCGCCCGAGCGCGTGCAGCGGATGGCTGGGCGCCGCCACGGCAACGAAGCGCAGTTGCATCAGCGGATCGCCCAGAAAACCTTGCGGCACCAGCGCGCTGATGACCAGGTCGGCGTTGCGCTCCAAGAGCGCCTGCTCGGTGCCGCCCAGCACCGTTTCAAACAATTCGATGCGGATCGCGGGCTGCTCCGTGGCAAAGTGCGCCAGGCAGTCAAGCAGCAGCCAGGTAGGGAAAACGATGTCGACGGCCAGCCGGATTTCGGCCTCCCAACCGTGCGCCAGTTGCGCGGCTGCGCGCTCCAGCGCGGCCGCTTCTTCCAGCAGGTTGCCCGCGCGCCGGTACAGCACCCGGCCGGCGGTGGTGAGCACCGCCTTGCGCCCCTGCAGCTCGAACGCCTTCACGTCCAGCAGGCGCTCGAGCTTTTGCACCGCGTAGGTCACGGCCGACTGGCTTTTGTGCAGTGCCTCGGCCGCTTGCGCGTAGCCGCCGGCATCGACCACGGCGCGGAAAACGCGCCACTGCTCCAGCGCAACGCGCGCCGCCTGGTGTGGTTTGGGTTCTTCCACTTATCGATTTATCAGATTGGTTAGGGCAATATTTTCGTCTTTTCTATTCACTGGGCAAACCATACACTTCGACGCATTGGTTTCAATCAATCCGGACAGGAAAGACAAAAGCATGGCAAAGATACTGGTTCTCTACTACAGCAGCTGGGGCCACATCGAGCAGTTGGCCAAAGCCGAAGTGGACGGCGCACGCAGCGCCGGCGCCGAGGTGGTGCTGAAGCGCGTGCCCGAACTGGTGCCGGACGCCGTGGCCCAGGCCGCGCACTACAAGATCCACCAGGACGCACCGATCGCCACGGTTGCAGAACTGCCCACGTACGACGCCATCATCTTCGGCACGCCCACGCGCTTCGGCAACATGGCGGCGCAAATGCGCAACTTCCTCGACCAGACCGGACCGCTGTTCGCCAAGGGCCAGTTGGCGGGCAAGGTGGGCGCGGTGTTCACCAGTTCGGGTGCGCAGCACTGGGGGCAGGAAACCACGATCACGTCATTTCACAGCACGCTGCTGCACCACGGTTTCATCGTGCTTGGCGTGCCGCCCAGCACGCCTGAACTGCACGTGATCGATGAAGTCAGCGGCGGCTCGCCCTACGGCGCCAGCACCATTGCCGGCAACGGCGGCACGCGCCAGCCGAGCGCGAACGAACTGACGATTGCGCGCGTCCAAGGGGCTTACGTGGCTGAAGTGGCGATGCGGTTGATGGCATCGCCCGCCAAAGCGCGCGCCATCGCGGACGCAGTGGCTTGAATCCGATTCCATTTCACTTTCAATTTTTTTCAAAGGAGCACCCATGAGCAAAGCACACCCCAACATCGCCGTCATCGTCGGCAGCCTGCGCAAGGATTCGATCAACAAGAAGCTGGCGCACGCGCTGGAGCGCCTGGCGGGCCACCGCGCCAAGTTCCACTACATCCGCATCGACGACCTGCCGCTCTACAACCAGGATTTCGACCAGGCGTATCCCGCAGTGGCGACGCGCATGAAGGATGAAATCAAGGCGGCCGATGCGATTTTGTTCGTCTCGCCCGAATACAACCGCTCGATGCCGGGCGTGCTGAAAAACGCCATCGACGTCGCTTCGCGCCCGTGGGGCACGAACTCGTTTGCCGGCAAGCCGGGCGCCGTGATCGGCACGTCCAGCGGCGCGATCAGCACCGCGCTGATGCAGCAGCACCTGCGCAACGCGTGCGTGTTCCTCGATATCTTCATGATGGCGCAACCGGAATCGTTCCTGCGCTATCACGAAGGCCTGATAGCCGACGACTACAGCATCACCGACGAAGGCGTGGCCAAATTCCTCGGCAGCTTCGTCGACAAGTATCTGGATTGGGTGAAGCGCTTCATTGCCTGAAGCACGACGGTGCACGCCGCAAAGCGCGCGGCCGCACCCCGACATTTCAACCGCTTCGCGCCGTTTTCAAAGCGGGTTTGACTGACACAAGGAGTTTGCAATGACACAACGACTCGATTACCGCAGAGCCGCCCCGGCGGCCATGAAAGCCATGCTGGGCCTGCAGCAGTACGTGAACGACTGCGGCCTGGAGCATCCGCTGATGGAACTGGTGAAGATGCGCGCCTCGCAAATCAACGGTTGCGGCTACTGCCTCGACATGCACAGCAAGGACGCGCGCGCCGCCGGTGAGACCGAGCAGCGCCTGTACGCCCTGAACGCCTGGCGCGAAACGCCGTTCTTCAGCGACCGTGAGCGCGCGGCGCTGGCCTGGACCGAAGCGGTCACGCAAGTGAGCACGGCCGAAGACCACGTGAGCGACGCGCTGTACGCCGAAGCGCGCCGGCACTTCAGCGACAAGGAAATCGTCGATCTCACGCTCTGCATCATCGCCATCAACGGCTGGAACCGCCTGGCGATTCCCTTCCGCTCCGACGTGGGCGGCTACCAACCGGCTCACAAAAAGGGGCAATGACCATGACCCCCCGTACCGTTGACCACGTGATCCGCGCGCTCGCCACCTCCGATGGCGCCGGCGTCAAGCTGCTGCGCAGCCTGGGCAGCCGGCAGGACGCGCGCCTCGACCCGTTCCTGATGCTGGACGAATTCGGCACCGAGAACCCCGACGACTACATCGCCGGTTTTCCCAGCCACCCGCACCGCGGCTTCGAAACCGTGACCTACATGCTGGACGGCCACATGGAGCACCGCGACCACCTGGGCCACGTCGGAAACCTCGGCCCCGGCGGCGTGCAGTGGATGACCGCCGGGCGCGGCGTGATCCATTCCGAAATGCCCAAGCAGGACAAGGGGCGCATGCGCGGCTTCCAGCTCTGGATCAACCTGCCCGCGGCTGAGAAGATGAAACCGGCGCACTACCGCGACATTCCGGCGGCCGAAATCCCGGTCGTCGCGCTGGCCCAGGGCGGCAGCGTCAAGGTGATCGCAGGCACGGCGCAGATCGACGGCAAGGCGACCGCGGGCGCGATCAATTCGGGCGCCTCGCGCCTGTCGACCGACCCGCTCTACCTCGACGTACAACTGGCCGCCGGCAAACGTTTCGAGCAGCCGATCACTGCGGGCTACAACGCGCTGGCCTACGTGTACGAAGGCTCGGCCACGACGGGCGATGCCGCCACGGCGCTGCCGACTTCGTCGGCCGCGCTGTTCGGCACCGAAGGCGAGCGCGTGAGCTTCACCGCCGGCAAGGACGGCGCACGCCTGCTGCTGCTGGCCGGCAAGCCGATTCGCGAGCCCATGGTGCAATACGGCCCGTTCGTGATGAACACGCGCGCCGAAATCGAGCAGGCCATGCTCGATTACCAGGCCGGCAAACTGGTGGCCGCCTGAGTTCGCCGCCCCTTCCTCGCCCTCCCCGCGAAAGCGGGGGAGCCCCCATCGGCCGTCACAGGAACGCCTGGGACCCTGCCTGCGCGGGGACGACGGTCCTTTTTCGAGGAACATTCCGACATTTCAGACAAAGCGTATTCCGCCAATTCCTGACGCCAAAGCCAACAACCCTTTCGAGGAGATCACCATGACCACCACCGTCATCGAAGGCCGCCCGCACGACCTGGGCCACGGCTTGACCGTGCTGCGCAGCCTGCCCACGCACGAGTGCCGCTCGGTCGGACCGTTCGTTTTTCTCGACCACGCCGGCCCGGTCGTGATGGACGCCAAGGCCGCACGCGCCGCCGACGTGCGCCCGCACCCGCACATCGGCCTCTCGACCGTGAGCTACTTGCTGAGCGGCGCCGTGCGCCATCGCGACAACCTGGGCTCCGACCAAGTGATCCAGCCGGGCGACGTGAACTGGATGACGTCGGGGCGCGGCATCGTCCATTCCGAGCGCTTCGACACGCCCGGCGCCTTTGCCGGCGCGGGCCTGGAGCTGATCCAGTTCTGGGTGGCGCTGCCCGAAGAAGACCAGGAAATCGCGCCCACCTTCACCCACTATGCCGCCGGTGACCTGCCGCACACCGAAAACAGCCAAGTGCGGTTGCGCCTGATTGCGGGCGATTCCTTCGGCCTGACAAGCCCTGTACACACGCACTCGCCCACGTTCTACGCGCACGCCGAACTCACGATCGACGCGCGCATCGAAGTGCCGTCCCGCCACGCCGAACGCGGCGCCTACATCGTGCGCGGCCGCCTGCGCGACCAAGTTCGTGGAACCGACTACCCGGCACGCAAGCTGCTGGTGTTTCCGGCCGGCGACGCGGTCGTGCTGCACGCGCTCGAGCCCACCACGGTCATGCTGTTCGGCGGCGAACCGCTGGGCCCGCGCTTCATGTGGTGGAACTTCGTCTCGTCCAGCAAGGACCGCATCCGCGAAGCGGCCGCCGACTGGAAAGCCGGCCGCATGGCGCTGCCGGCCGACGACGACAAAGAGTTCATTCCACTGCCCGATCGGCCGATCTGACTGCGGCGAGGCGCGCCTGAACACAGGGCCTCTGGCGCGGCGTGGTCATGAAGCGAAACGCGCCCGAACGCCGGCTCACTGGCAGCCTGACCAGCGCTCCGCCGGCGCGGGCGGCCCCTGCGCCGCCTAAAGCAGTGGAGGCGCTGGCCGGAAAGCCCGGCGAACCCGGGCGCTGCCCCGGTCGGTGACTTCCGCATCATCGTCGAGCTTGGGGACGGCGCATTGACGGTGCTGGTGCCGCGTCGGCCAGCGGCGCGGAATCCACAAACAACGATCGTGACGCGCGCAGATGCGTGAGGAAGACCGGCGTTCATCGACAACCGGGCGGGCGTTCGTTGCAGATTGTTTGGACTCCGTTCCGGCATATCCGCGCAACGCGGATCGCGAGCCGCGTTGCGCGGCCATTTTCATCCTCTTGAAATCCCTTTGATCGACCCTATTCCCTGGCTACTTGGGTAGTCAAAAGGAGGTATCCGCATGTTGAGTCTATGGAGCAGTTTCGACACCAGCCTTCTCGACGACTTCAGACGGCTCGAGAGGCAGTTCGATCGGCACTTCGCGCGCGCGGCATCGTCGGCCGGCATCCGAGCGGTGCAACGCGGCACATTCCCGCCAGTCAACGTCGGGGTCACCCCCGAGCAGGTGGACGTGTACCTGTTCGCCGCAGGTGTGGATCCGAAGAGCCTCGATCTTTCCATCGAGCAGAACCTGCTCGTTGTCGCTGGGAACCGCGGGATAACGGTCGACGATGAAGCCGACTATTACCGCCGAGAGCGCTTTGATGGCGATTTTCGGCGTGCGATCCCGCTGCCTGAAGATGTGGACCCGGACCGCGTCAACGCGCTCTACCGTGACGGAGTGGTTCGGATCACGGTGCAGCGGCGCGAGGTTGCGCGGCCGCGGCAGATCACCGTGAATTGAAACGATGGAGCCGATCATGACGACAACACAAGAAGTGACGAAGCGCGAATCCGCCGAAGTGGAAGCGCGAACCCGCGAGAACGAGTTGGTGCTCGTCCCTGCGGTGGACATTTTTGAAAACGCGGACGGAATCACGGTGCAGGCGGAAATGCCCGGCGTATCAAAGGACCGCCTGAATATCCAGGCCGACCGCAACAACCTTCTGATCGAAGGCGACGTGGCCATCGACATGCCGGCCGGAATAGAAGCGCTCTATGCCGACATGCAGGCCACGAAGTACCGGCGCAGCTTCACGCTCAGCGCCGAACTCGAAGCCGAGCGAATCGAGGCGAATCTCAGGGATGGACTGCTGACGGTACGCATTCCGAAGCGGGCCGAGTTCCGCCCGCGCAAGATCGAAGTGCGCGCCACATGACGCCGCGGGCCCGGCCGGTTCCTGAACGCAACCGGCCGGGCCGCCATCGGCGTGCGGATTGTCATTTGAGCGCCTGAGGCTGTTCCAGACACGAGGCGCGCCTCTCGACGCCGGCGCGTTCGCCACTGCACAGGCGCAGGTTTGCATGTCTCAATGGCGTCGGACAAACGGAGTGAGGTCATGAGCAAAAAAGACGATTACTTCGCAAAGATGAGCTCCCAAATCAAGAAATGGGACGCCGAAGTGGACAGGTTGAAATCCAGAAGCGAGCAATTTGGCGCGAAAGCCCGCGCGAAATACGCGGAACAGCTCAAGACGCTGCGTGCCACTCGTGACGTGATGTTCAATAAATTGCAGGAACTGCATGGCGCCAGCGAATCGGCGTGGCAGCGCTTGCAAGCCGGCGTGGACGCTGCGTGGGCCTCTATGAAGAGCGCGTTGGAAAAGATTTCCTCCAAGCCCGGGAAGTGAGTGGACGTCGGTCCGAGCTGCACAAGCTGCGGGCCGACGTCCGACGGTGCGGGGGATTTCCGCCGGCAATGCGATGCCGCGCTTGAGAACCAGCGCCCTTTCGGTCGGCGGAACGCGGCGGCAAAGAGACAGACGCGCCGAGGACCCCAGCCCGACGCCACTGCGGTCAACGCGAGCCAGATTCGATGATGGGCAGGGTCTGGAAGGATCCAGCGCAGGCCGCAACGGATTTCCGCCCAGCGCGTGACCACCTCCCTCGGGATGGTTCGCCCGTCTGCTGCACCTGTGCGCTCATCGGCATAAGCTTGCCGCAAACCGAACAAGGAGACCCCGATGGACGCCGAATTCGAAATCACCCGCACGCACCTGGCCGTGGCCGGCCTGATCCGCCACGGCCGCGAACTGCCGGACCACGTGGCGCTCACCGGACCGGGCGGCCGCCTGACTTACGGACAGTTGCTCGCGCGGGTGAAGCAAGTGGCGGCGCGGCTTGCGGCGCTGGGCGTCAGGCGCGGCGACCGCGTCGCCTACATCGCCGGCAACAGCGTCCATTTTCCGATTCCGGTTTACGCGACCTGGTGGTTGGGCGCGACCATCGTTCCCGTGAACTTCCGGCTGGCCGCCGCCGAAATGGCTTTCATCCTCGGCGATTCGGCGCCGTGCCTCGTGATTTCGGACGCCGAGCACCGAGCCACGGTCACGGCCGCGCTGGCCACGCTCGACGTCCGTCACGTGGGATTGGAAGAATTCACCGCGCCTGGCAGCGCCAACCCATCAGCCGAAAAAGCGCCCGACCCGGTGCTCGTCACGCTGGAGGACGACGCAGCCATCATGTACACCTCGGGCACCACCGGGCGGCCCAAGGGAACGGTGCTCACGCACTCGAATTTCCACTCGGTCGTGACGCGCGTGGCGCTGAGCTGGCGCTACGCCAGCGGCCAGGAAGTGGTGCTGATCGCCACGCCGATGTTCCACATCGCCGCTTTCGATTTCATGCTCACCAACCTGGCGTACGCCGCCACGTCGGTCGTCATGCCCTCGGGCGGCTTCGACGTCGCGGCGCTGCTCGACACCATGGCGCGGCACCGGGTGAGCAAGACGTTCCTGGTACCGGCGCAGTGGCAAGCGGTGGTGAACGAGCAGCGCCGCCAGCCGCGCCAGCTCAACCTGCAGTTCTACGCCTGGGGCGCCGCGCCCGGCACGCAGTCGCTGCTCACCAGTCTGCGCGAGATTTTTCCGGGCGCCGAATCACAAGCCGCATTCGGGCAAACCGAAACCAGCGCTATCGGCGTTTCGCTCGCGCACGCGGATTCGCTGCGCAAGCTGGGTGCGGTCGGCCTGGCCGACAACAATTTCTCGATCCGCGTAGTCGATCCCGAAATGAACGACGTCGCCACCGGCGAAGTGGGCGAAATCGTCTACCGCGGCCCCGGCGTCATGAGCCGCTACTGGCACAACGACGCGGCCACGGTCGAAGCCTTTCGCGGCGGCTGGTTCCATTCGGGCGACCTGGTGCGACTGGACGACGAAGGCTTCATTTATGTCGTCGATCGCCTGAAGGACATGATCATCTCAGGTGGCGAGAACATCTACAGCGCCGAGCTGGAAAATGTGATCGCCTGGCACCCCAAAGTCGCCGCCGTGGCCGTGGTCGGCCGCGCCGACCCGCGGTGGGGCGAAATACCGGTGGCGCTGGTCATTCCGAAAAACCCGGCCGAGGCACCAACGCTTGCCGAAATCCGCGCGTTCTGCGAAGGCAAACTCGCGCACTACAAGATGCCGAAAGAACTGATCCTGCGTGATTCGTTTCCGCTGAGCGGCACGGGCAAAGTGCAGAAAACGATTTTGCGCAGCGAGATCGAGCGGCCGCCCGCATCGTGAGGCAAGCGGGCGCTGCGGGTCCGCATGGACGCCGACTCGGGCGCGATCTTTCGCGGGCGGTGAATCACAAGTGCGCGGTGCGGTGGGGATAGCGCGCGGGGCCGCGATCTCAGCCGTCCGCCGGGTAGCCCGAGACGCCTTGCGACGCCTTCAATTCCAGCTGGTTGCCTTCGGGATCGAACAGGTACAGCGACGGCCCGCTGCCTTCCGCCCCGTAGCGCGTGCCGCTGGTACCGACGTTGGCGCCCTGCGCCTGCAACCACGCACGCATTGCCGCCTCGTCGTAACCGGCAACGCGCAAACAAAAGTGGTCCATGTTGCGCCCCGCATCATCCACCGGTTCTCGAATCGTCCCGGCCGTCGCCGCGCCGCAGTCGAGCAAATCAATCAACGCGCTGCCGGCACGCAGTTGCCACAGACCGATGGGTTCCTGCTCTTTTTCCAGCACGCAGCCGAGCACGCGGCAATAGAAATCCAGCATGGTCCGCACGTCGCGCACGCGCAGCACGACGTGGTCGAGACCGGACAAAGCGAAGGGAGGCGTGGTCATCATCAAAGCCTGCGAATGCGTAGCCCTCGCGCGGCAATTCAATCCGGCGTGGCGCGAGGGGTTCATGGTAAATCTCGAAGCAGCGGCCTGTCTCTTGGGCGGCCGGCGCTTGACCAGATACGCGAGGCACCTCCAAGCCGCGATCCACGGCGCATCAGGGAAGTTGGCATTCCCTGCCGAGGAACCAGCGACGGATCGCGCGATCATGGAATTCAACTCCATGGTTGCACATATGTTGCAACGCCGCATCTTTTCGACCTTCGTGGCCGCGCTGGCTGAAAGCCCGGCCGTGGCGCTGGTCGGGCCGCGTCAGGTCAGCAAGGCAACACTGGCGCAGGAGATCGCTGAAATCCGTTCGTCCATCCACCTCGACCTCGAATCACAGGCGGATCGTGCCAAGCTGGCCGACCCAGAGCCGTGCTTGGCGCAGCACGAAGACAAGCTGGTGATCTTGGACGAGGTGCAGCGCGCGCCCCGGCTTTTCCGGATGCTGCGCGGGCCAGAACAGGTCGATGTGGCCCTGGCCACCGCCGTGCTTCTTCACAGCGCGCTCGAAGCTCAGCACGCGCCGGTTGCTCAGGCCAAAAACTTCAAAGAAAGCTATCTAGAACGGAATCGATTTCTGGCGCTCCTGCGCGGCGTCTTGCCACTCGCGCGCAAACGCCATGGCGCGGGATTTGATTTCGTTCCAGGACAGGGGCATGGCGGATTCGTGACGGGCGGATTGCGGATTTGGGGCGTGCGCACGTATCACCCAGCGCGCACGCCGCGCCGCCCTGTTTGCATTCCGCCGCGTTCCCAACGACAATACGTACCTTGCGCTGCAGGAATCGTGCGGCGCAAATCGAAAAGCCACATCCTCTCCCTGCGTTTCCCGGTTTCGTTCGCTACCCCGCACTCTGCTGCGGCGGCTCAGGCATTCCGAGGTCACGCAATCGGTCGCTGAATATCAAGGTCGAGCGCACGCCGCTTTCGCGGCTGCGTACTGTTGGATGGTGGGTCTTTGTTCGTAAACCCGGAGCGCCGTTGGCGCGCCATCCAGCAGGTTTGTCGCGACGCCTCCCGGCGCACGCGCCGGCTTGCGTGAAAGTGATTGATTTCCATGACTTCGTTCGAAGAGGGTGGCGCGTTCGCGCCTGTTGCCGATGTCGAGGCGCAAGACGCCATCGGCCCAATCGAGACAACCTCGCCCTTTGCCGCATTCGGCCTGGCGCCGGAATTGCTGGCTGCCGTGGCCGACCTGGGCTACATCCAACCGACCGCTGTGCAGCAGCGCGCGATTCCGCTGGCGCTCATGCTGCCGGATCAAGACGCCAACGACCTGATGGTCAGCAGCGAAACCGGCAGCGGCAAGACCGCCGCCTACCTGCTGCCGGTACTGCACGCGCTGCTCGGATTGCAGCGCGACGAGGCGCTCGCGAGGCAAGCGGAATGGGACGCCCACGTCGCATTGACCCTGGCCAAGGGCGAACCGGCGCCGAAAAAGGCCAAGCGGCACAACCCCAAGAACGCGCGCCATTTCAAGCCGGCGACGCCTGCCGCGCTGGTGCTCGCGCCGACGCGCGAACTGGCGCAGCAAGTGGCGCACGACGCCATCGCGCTGGTCACGCACTGCCGCGGCGTGCGCGTTGCCACCATCGTGGGTGGCATGCCCTACCGCAAGCAGATCGAACAGTTGCAGAACGCCAACTTGGTGGTGGCCACGCCTGGCCGCCTGCTGGACTTGCAGCGCAGCGGGCAAATCAAGCTGAAAGCGGTGCGCTTTCTGGTAGTGGACGAAGCCGACCGCATGCTCGACCTGGGTTTTGCCGACGCGCTGGCGGAAATCCACAAACTCACGGCCGAGCGCTGGCAGACGCTGATGTTCAGCGCCACGTTCGAGGCGCCGATCCAGAAACTGGCGCTGCGCGTGATGCCCGAAGGCGGCGCGCACGTGTGCCGGTTGCAGATCGACACGCCGCAGCAAAGCCAGGAAAACATCCGCCAGGAGCTCTACTGGGCCGACAGCACCGGTCACAAGCGCAAGCTGCTCGACTACTGGCTGCGCGATCCAAGCATCGACCAAGCCATCGTTTTTGCCTGCACGCAAATCGAATGCGAGCAACTGGCGCAAGACCTGTACGACGCGGGCTTTGCCGCCGCGTCGCTGCACGGCGGCCTGAGCCAGGCGCTGCGCAACCGCCGGCTGAAGGCCTTGCGCGACGGCAAGCTGCAAATCCTGGTGGCCACCGACGTGGCATCGCGCGGCATCGACGTGCCCACGATCACGCACGTGATCAATTACGGCCTGCCGATGAAGGCCGAGGACTACACGCACCGCATCGGCCGCACGGGCCGCGCCGGGCGCGACGGCTTGGCGATCACGCTGGCCGAAATCCGCGACCGGCGCCGGCTGTCGGCGATCGAGGCGTTCACGCAGAAGCGCTTCACCGTGCTGGTGATCGATGGCCTGGAGCCGACACGCGACTTCCCGCCGATCAGCGCGCCGCGGCGCCCGGCCGGGCCGTCACGGCGCGGAGCGCCCGACTTCGGGCATCGGCGCAACCCGCGCGGCGGCAAGCCGGCCTTTGCCGGCGCCGCCCATCCGCGCGGTCGCGCGCCGTTCAAGAAGAGCGCGACGGAGCGCGGACAGCGGGGCCGCTTCCGCGGTTGAACCAGGGCGCGGCCGCGCGGCATAGGTCGCGCCGGGCGCGCACACTTACTCCGTAATCAGGAATAAAGGGACACGCGTGGCCGAAAAGCCGTCGTCCCCGCGAAGGCGGGGATGACGAGAGAAGGTGGGGCATCGCCTTCGTTTCCGACTATCGTGAAGTTGGCGATCGACGGCGCATGCCGCCTGCACGCGCAAGCCAGGCGCCGGAGCACACGTGCGAAAATTACGGGTTTTCCACCGCGTGCTGCCGCCCATCGGTAATGCGCGGCAGCCCAGTCAAATCAAACCATCATGGACGCAGAACAAACCAACGCAATCGGGTCTGAAATCGACGACCTGAAAGAGCGCGCCGAGGCGCTCAGGGGGTATCTTTGACTACGCTGCCAAAGCGGAGCGCCTGAGAACCGTCAACGCGGCGCTGCTGGACCCGGCGGTCTGGAGCGACCCGAAGAAGGCGCAGCAGCTCAACAAGGAAAAAAAGCAGCTCGATGGCGTGGTGCTGCTGCTGGACGAGCTCACGCAAGATCTCGCCGACAGCGCCGAGCTGTTCGAGCTGAGCCGCGACGAGGACGATGACGCGGCGCTGCTCTCGATCAAGGGCGACGCCGATCGGGCGCAGGAAAAAATCGAGCGGCTCGAGTTCCACCGCATGTTCAACCGCGAGGCCGATCCGCTCAACTGCTTTCTGGACATTCAGGCGGGCGCGGGCGGCACCGAGGCCTGCGACTGGGCGCAGATGCTGCTGCGCCAGTACCTGAAATACGCCGAGCGCAAAAACTTCAAGGCCGATGTGCAGGACGAACAGCCGGGCGAAAGCGCCGGCATCAAGAGCGCCACGGTGCACATCGAGGGCGATTACGCCTACGGCCTGCTGCGCACCGAAACCGGCGTGCACCGCCTGGTGCGCAAGTCGCCGTTCGATTCCACCGGCGGGCGCCACACCAGCTTTGCCAGCGTGTTCGTTTACCCGGAGATCGACGATTCGATCCAGATCGAGATCGACCCGAGCGACGTGCGTGTCGATACGTTTCGCGCCAGCGGCGCAGGCGGCCAGCACATCAACAAGACCGATTCGGCCGTGCGCCTGACGCACATCCCCACCGGCATCGTGGTGCAGTGCCAGGACAGCCGCAGCCAGCACAGCAACCGCGACGTCGCCTGGCGCCACTTGCGCTCGCGCCTCTACGACTTCGAAATGAAGAAAAAAATGGCCGAGCAGCAGAAGCTGGAAGACAGCAAGACCGACGTGAGCTGGGGCCACCAGATCCGCAGCTACGTGCTCGACAACAGCCGCATCAAGGACTTGCGCACCGGCGTGGAAATCAGCAACACGCAGAAGGTGCTGGACGGCGACCTGGACCCGTTCATCGAGGCGAGCTTGAAACAGGGGGTTTGAGGTCCAAGCCCAACCCACGGCTTCGGACTCTTGCCGCCGCTTGCGTCACCGGCCGCTCCCAGGGGTTGATGAGCGCAACGCCCGACTGCAGGAAGTGCCGCACGTTGCGTGTGGCGACCGTGGCGCCGTGCACCATCGCGCTGGCGGCGATCAGCGCATCCCGATAGTCCTCGGGTTCCGGCCACGGCAGGCGCGCGGCCTGCCGCACGATCAGATGATCGACCGCAATGATCCGCCCGGAAAATGCCGGCAGGACGATGGTTTCGAGCCATGTGGTGATGACAGCCGCTTGGCGTGAATCACCCTGGTGCGCAGCCTTCTCGATGCCGCGTTGAATTTCCAGTACCGAGATGGCCGAGAGGTAGAGCCCATCCACCGCTTGCGCCGCAAGCCAGTGCTTGACCCGCGGGTCGCACGTGCTCTTGCGCGCCTCGGAAACCACGTTGGTGTCGAGCACGATCATCGCGAACCCAGATCACGCGGCTCGATTTTGATCGGTTCAGGATCGAAATTGATGGCATCGCTCTCCGGCATCGCCAGCAGTTCGGCCATGTTTTTCCCACCGGTGGTCAAACGCCGGTACTCGGCGATATTGAGCAGCGCGAACGTGGGCTCGCCCCGGTCGGTCACGATCACCGTGCCGCACGCCGCCGCCGTGCGTTTGGCCGAACTCAGGTTGCGGGCGAATTCACGGCTGGTCAAGAAACGAATTGTGTCTTCCATTTGGCAGGTTTCCATCTGAACCCGGAATGACAGTAACGATGCCAACGTTTATCCGTTGACGCCGCTCCGATCGCGGGACAACACGCCCGAGCCCACGCGGTTTGCCACACCCCGGAAGCAAGGCAGCTCACATGCGAAAATGCGCTGTTTCGTGAGAGAAATACAGGATTTGCAATGCGTGAAGGAAGAACCACAGTCACCCGGCGTCTGGATTACACGCCGCCGGCGTACTGGATCGACACGGTCGACCTGACCATCGACCTGGATCCGGCGAAAACGCGCGTGCTCAACAAGATGCGTGTGCGCCGCAACCCCGACGTGCCGCCGCAGGCGCTGCGCCTCGACGGCGACGAGCTGAACCTGTCGCGCGTCAACCTGAACGGCAAGGGCTGCGCATTCCGCACCGAAGGCGACACGCTGGTGATCGAGGGCACGCCCGAGGGCAACGCGCCGTTCGAGCTGGAGCTCTTTACCACCTGCGCACCGGCCAAGAACTCCAAACTCATGGGCCTGTTCATGAGCGGCGGCGACTTTTTCACGCAGTGCGAATCGGAAGGGTTCCGGCGCATCACCTACTTCATCGACCGCCCCGACGTGATGTCCACTTACGACGTCACGCTGCGCGCCGACAAGACGCGCTGGCCGGTGCTGCTGTCCAACGGCAACCTGCTGGCGCAAGGCGACCTGGAGGGCGGCCGCCACTACGCCAAGTGGCACGATCCGTTCAAGAAGCCCTGCTACCTGTTCGCGGTGGTGGGCGGCAAACTGGTGGCGCGCGAGCGCCGCATCACCGCGCGCGACGGCAAGGCGCACCTGCTGCAGATGTGGGTGCGGCCGGGCGATCTGGACCAGACCGGGCACGCCATGAATTCGCTGGAAAACGCGATCGCCTGGGATGAGGCGCGCTTCGGCCGGCATCTGGACCTGGATCGGTTTGCCGTGGTGGCCACCAGCGACTTCAACTTCGGCGCCATGGAAAACAAGGGCCTGAACATCTTCAACACCAAGTACGTGCTGGCCAAGCCGTCCACCGGCACCGACACCGACTACATCAACATCGAGCGCGTGATCGGCCACGAATACTTCCACAACTGGACTGGCGACCGCGTCACCTGCCGCGACTGGTTCCAGTTGTCGCTGAAGGAGGGCCTGACCGTTTATCGCGAGCAGGAATTCAGCGCCGACATGGCGGCCACGCCGAGCGCGCGCGCGGTGCGCCGCATCGGCAACGTAAACGTGCTGCGCACCGCGCAGTTCGCCGAAGACGCCGGCCCCATGGCGCATCCGGTGCGCCCCGACGAATACCTCGAAGTCACGAATTTCTACACCACCACCATCTACGAAAAAGGCGCCGAGGTGGTGCGCATGTATGCCACGCTGCTCGGGCGCGACGGCTTCCGCAAGGGGCTCGATCTGTACTTCGAGCGCCACGACGGCCAGGCCGTGACATGCGACGATTTCGCGCGGGCCATGGCGGACGCCAATCCGGAAACGGAGCTGCCGCGGCGGCTGGCGCAATTCAAACTCTGGTACAGCCAGTCGGGCACGCCGGTGGTCACCGCGCGTGGCGCTTACGACGCCGCCGCCAAGACCTACACGCTCGCGCTCGCGCAAACCTGCCCGCCCACGCCGGGGCAGCCGCACAAGAAGCCGTTCGTGATCCCGGTGCGCATGGGCTTGGTCGGGCCGGACGGCCGCGACCTGCCGCTGCAGCTTGAGGGCGAGCCCAGCGCCACGCCGGGCAGCCGCGTGCTGGTGCTGAGCGAGCCGGAGGCCACGTTCACGTTCGTCGGTGTCGAAGCCGAGCCGGTGCCCTCGCTGCTGCGCGGCTTCTCGGCGCCGGTCAAGCTGCGCTTCGACTTCAGCAGCGCGCAACTGCTGCACCTGCTGGCGCACGACAGCGACCCGTTCAACCGCTGGGAAGCGGGCCAGCAACTGGCGCTGCGCGCCGCGCTGGCGCTGGTGCAATCGGCGGACGACATCCCGGCGCAACCGCTCGATGGCACCCACATCGCCGCGCTGCGCAGCGTGCTGCGGCATCCCGAGCTGGACGCCGCGTTCAAGCAACTGGCGCTGGCGCTGCCGAGCGAAAGCTACATCGCCGATCAGCTCGATACGGTCGATCCGCAGCGCATTCACGCCGTGCGCCAGGCGATGCGGCGGCAACTGGCCGTCGACCTGAACGCCGACTGGCAATGGGCCTGGGCGCAATGCGGCCACCAGGGCGCCTACACCCCCGACCCGGTGTCGTGCGGCCGGCGCGCGCTGGCCGGACAGGCGCTTTACATGCTGTGCCTGGCGGCGCAAACCCAGGGCGACGCGGTGTGGCCGGGCAAGGCCTACCAGCGCGTGAAGGACGCGAGCAACATGACCGAGCGCCTTAACGCCCTGAGCGCCCTGATCGCGAGCGGCAGCACGCTCGCGCCACGCGCACTGGCGCACTTTCACCACGTCTACAAAGACGAAGCGCTGGCGCTCGACAAATGGTTCGCGCTGCAAGCCAGCGCGCCCGACCACGACGGCAGCACGCTCGCCGCGGTGCACAAGCTGATGCAGCACCCCGACTTCACGCTCACCAACCCGAACCGCGCGCGCAGCCTGATTTTTGGCTACTGCCAGGGCAACCCGGGCGGTTTCCACCGCAGCGACACGGCGGGCTACGCGTTCTGGGCCGATTGCGTGCTCAAGCTCGACGGCATCAATCCGCAAGTGGCGGCGCGCCTGGCGCGTGCCATGGACGCGTGGGCGCGGCTGGCCGAACCGTACCGAACGGCGGCGCGTGCGGCCATCGAACGCGTGGCAGCCAAGCCGACGCTCTCGACCGACGTGCGCGAGGTGGTCACGCGCGCGCTGGCCGCCGAAGTCAATGATTCGGTCACCGGGCCGGTTCCGCCCGCAGCGCCAGCCAACAATGGAGAAAAAGCATGATTGCACCGGTATCCCTCACCCGTTATCTGGTCGAAAAACAGCGCGTCGATGGCCACATTTCGGCGCATCTGCGCCTGCTTTTGGAAGTGGTGGCGCGCGCCTGCAAGAGCATCAGCCTGTCGGTCAACAAGGGCGCGCTCGGCGGCGTGCTGGGCGTGGCCGGCACCGAGAACGTGCAGGGCGAAATCCAGAAGAAGCTGGACATCATCGCCAACGAAGTGCTGGTGGAAGCCAACGAATGGGGCGGCCACCTGGCGGCGATGGCCAGCGAGGAAATGACGCACATCCACCCGATTCCCAACCGCTACCCCAAGGGTGAGTACCTGCTAATGTTCGATCCGCTCGACGGCTCCAGCAACATCGACGTGAACGTCAGCATCGGCACCATCTTCAGCGTGCTGCAACTGCCGGAGGGCGCGACCGACGTGGCCGAAAAAGACTTCCTGCAGCCCGGCCGCAACCAGGTCGCGGCGGGCTATTGCGTCTACGGCCCGCAGACCACGCTGGTGCTGACCGTGGGCGACGGCGTGGCGATGTTCACGCTGGACCGCGAGCGCGGCTCGTTCGTGCTCACGCAGGACGGCGTGCACATTCCCGAAGACACGCAGGAATTCGCCATCAACATGAGCAACATGCGCCACTGGGACGCGCCGGTGAAGCGCTACATCGACGAATGCCTGGCGGGCGCCGACGGCCCGCGCGGCAAGGACTTCAACATGCGCTGGATCGCCAGCATGGTGGCCGACGTGCACCGCATCCTGACGCGCGGCGGCATCTTCATGTACCCCTGGGACCAGCGCGAACCCAAGCGCCCCGGCAAGCTGCGCCTGCTGTACGAGGCCAGCCCCATGAGCTGGCTGATCGAGCAGGCCGGCGGTGCGGCCAGCACCGGCCACGGCCGCATCCTGGACGTCCAGCCACACGCGCTGCACGAGCGCGTGAGTGTCATCCTGGGCAGCAAGAACGAGGTGGAGCGCGTGACGCGCTATCACCAGGAAGCCGCCCCGGCTGCGTAAGCGGCGCCGCGCGTGGCCGGAAAGCCCAGCCGCATCCGCCACGCGCGTCCACCTGTTTGCGGCACCTGATTTTGCGGCGCGCTGGCGCCCTCTTTTCGCAACCCATGTCCGCTTTCGATTCGGTCACCGTCCTGTCGGTCCACCACTGGACCCCGCGCCTGTTCAGCTTCACCACCACGCGTGACGCGAGCCTGCGCTTTGCCAACGGCAACTTCACCATGATCGGCATGGAAGTGGGCGGCAAGCCGCTGGTGCGCGCCTATTCCATCGCCAGCCCGAACACGCACGAGACGCTGGAATTCCTCAGCATCAAGGTGCCGGACGGTCCGCTCACCAGCCGCCTGCAGCACATCCAGCCCGGCGACACCATCCTCGCCGGCCACAAACCCACCGGCACGCTGGTGATCGACTATCTGCTGCCGGGCAGGCGCCTGTACCTGTTTGCCACCGGCACCGGCATCGCGCCCTTCATGGCCATCGTGCGCGATCCGGCCACGTACGAGCGCTTCGAGCAGGTGGTGCTGGTGCACGGCTGCCGCCTGGTGGCGGAGTTGGCCTACCGCACCTATCTGACGGAGGGCTTGCCCGAGGACGAATTCCTGGGCGAGCCGGTCACGCACCAGCTCAAGTATTACCCCACCGTGACGCGCGAGCCGTTCCGCACGCAAGGCCGCATCACCACGCTGATTGAAAGCGGCCAGATGGCGCGTGACCTCGCGTTGTCGGCGCTCAGCCCCAAAACCGACCGCGCCATGATTTGCGGCAGTTGGGACATGCTGAAATCCGTCAAGGACGTGCTGGTGAAGCGCGGCTTCAACGAGGGCAACACCACCAAGCCGGGCGATTTCGTGGTGGAGCGCGCGTTCGTCGACCAGTAAACCCCTGCAGGGCCGAGCCCGGGCCGAACGCCACCGGAGCGCCACGCCGCGGCGACTTGAAAGGCGGTCATCGTGCCGCCACGTGATTGCACGCACGGGCGGATGCGAACCCGGGGGCAATCCAGGATGATGTTTCGTGACCGAACCGACGCGGGGAAAAAGCTCGCGTCGAGGCTGACCACGCTGGGTCTTGCCGATCCGGTCGTGCTCGCCTTGCCGCGCGGCGGCGTGCCGGTCGCGGCCGAGATCGCGCGGGCGCTGGGGGCGCCGCTCGACCTCATCATCGTGCGCAAGGTGGGCGCGCCCGGCGAACCCGAACTGGCCTTGGGTGCCCTGGTCGACGGCGATCCGCCCGATGTGGTGTTCAACGCGGACGTCGTACAGGCTTGGGGCCTGAGCGAGGCCGAGTTGTCCCGGCTGGTCGCGCGCGAACGTGCCGAAACGGAGCGGCGCAGACAGGTGTATGGCCCCGCGCGCCCCTGGCCGGTCGCGGGCAAGACGGCCATCATCGTCGACGACGGCGTGGCGACGGGGGCAACCGTCAAGGCGGCGATACGGGCCCTCAGGCGGCGCTCGCCGCGAGAGATCGTCGTCGCGGTTCCCGTTGCGCCGCCCCGCACCGCGGCCGAGTTGGCGGCCCAGGCGGACCGGCTGGTCTGCCTCGACCGGCCGGCGCGATTCCTGGCGCTCGGGTTCCTCTACCGCGATTTCCCGCAGCTCACCGACGAGGAAGTCATCCACATCCTGGGGCAATTCGGGCCGCCGGACGCGTCGGGAAGCGCGCGCTGACGCGCTCGATACCCCGCACAGCGCGCACACGGCCGGCGCCCGACCGTCAGTGGCATGCGGCGCCGCCGTCCGCCGGATCGGGGTTGGGTTGCATCAGGCGCGCGCAAAGGGCTCACGATCAGCTGCTCGATTCGTGAACTTCCCCGACCTGCGTCCAATCCAAGCACTTGCGCGGCATCGATTCGGGCGACCACCAACCGCGCGGATGACGGTGCGAGGTGATCCCATGAGTTGCAAAACCATCCTCGTCAATCTCGATATCGACGGGCCGGCCGAGCCCCTCATCGAAGCAGCGCGCGATCTGGCGCAGCGCTTGCAAGCCACGCTGATCGGCCTGAGCGCCGCTGAAGCCGAGTGGCCGTTCGTTGGAGACGACGGCGGCACCATCGCGGTCGAACTGTGGGAAAAGGGGCGCGATGACATCAACGCCAGTTTCGACACGCTCCATGCGGATTTCGACCGGTTGACCAAAAGTACCGGTAACGCCGAATGGCGCCAAGTGATCGGCTCGCCCACGCGCGCGCTCGCCGGCTTGTCCCGGGTGGCGGACCTGATCGTGATGCGCGCCGCCAAGGGCGCGGCCACCCGCGACTCGGCCCGCGCCGCAGCGCCGAGCAGCGTCGTGCTGCAAGCCGGACGGCCGGTGCTGGTGCTGGCCCACGGCAGGAACCACGTGCCGCTCAAAAAAGCGGTGATCGCCTGGAAGGACTCGCGCGAAGCGCGGCGCGCACTGATGGATGCCGTGCCGCTGCTGGCGGCGTTCGAAGAGGTGACCGTGGTCACTGTCGCGGCGGTGATTGAGCCGTGGATCCACGCGGACCTCGCCGACGTGACGGCCTTCCTCGCCCGTCACGGAATCCAGGCACGCGCCGAAACGGTCGAGGGTTCCGACGAGAGCGCGAAGTTGCTCGGATTCATTGCGTCGAGCGGAGCGGATCTGGTCGTATCCGGCGCCTACGGCCACAGCCGTTTGCGCGAATGGGCCTTCGGCGGCGTGACGCGATCCCTGCTCGACACGACCGACATCAACCGCTTCATGTCGCGTTGACCGCCGCCGCCACTGTGAGAACCGCGCGGGATCGCGGATGATGCGGGTCGCGGCGCACCGATCCCGGTGCGGCGTTGGTCGCCGACCCGAAACCCGAGCCCAGGAAGTTGAACCATGCCCGTCCAGCCCGTCCTCGATTTCTCCGGAACCGCGCAGCCGCTGATGCCGGCCGACCTCGACGCGGCGCTCCGGACCCTGGAGCTCGACGGCATCGCCAACCTGCCGCTGCTGTGGGCGGTGCTCACGGTGGAAAGCCGCGGTTTCGGTTTCCTCGCCGACCGGCGTCCCAAGGTGCTATTCGAGCGCCACATCTTTTTCCGCGAAACCGGCGGGCGCTTTGCCGCGACCGCGCCCGATCTGTGCGCAAAAACCGGCGGTGGCTACGCCGGCGGCGCCGCGGAATACGACCGCATCGGCCGCGCCCTGGCCTTGTGCCGGCGGTCCGGTTTGGGCGACGAGCCGGTCCTCAACAGCGCCAGTTGGGGCCTGGGGCAGATCATGGGCTTCAACGCCCGGTCCGCCGGCTTTTCCGACGCGAGCGCGATGGTGACGGCCATGTCGGCCAGCGAAGGCGCACAACTCACCGCCATGACGGGCTTCATGAAAAGCGAGGGGCTGGACGGCCGGCTCAAAACGCGCGACTGGACCGGCTTCGCGCGCCGCTACAACGGCCCGGCCTACTGGAAAAACGCCTACGACGTGAAGCTCAAGGCGGCGTTCGACAAGTTCTCGTCCGGCGTGAGCCGCGACCTGCGCGCCCGCGCGGCCCAGGGCGCGCTGCTTTTCCTCGGCTACCAGCCGGGTGATCCGGATGGCATCGTCGGGCAAAACACGCGTCGCGCCATCCAGGCGTTCCGCGCCGACGCGGGCCTGGGCGCGAGCACCGCGTTGGACGAAGGGGTTTTCCGGGCGATCATGGGCAAGGCGGGGTTGACGTGGTCGGCAAATGCGCTGCCGGATTGATCGGTCGATACCGCAATCCCAGGGAAACACGCCACGCCCAGTCGCGCCGAAATGGCCGCCGGCGTCAACGTCAATCACCGCGCGGTCCAACCACTCGACCCGGACGCGCATCCCAAAAAGCGGTTCATCCCCGGCAACAGAGGTGAGACCTGACTCACGGCAACTTCGCAAGACCCCCGGTTACCGGCCCGCAACCGGCCGCGCCACGAACGCCGGCGCCTTGAGACGCTCGCCCTGATATGCCTTCACATCGCCGAAGCGGCGATGGCCTTCCCAGTCCTCGCGCGCCGCGCGAATCTCGTCAGCGCTGCGCGCCACGAAGTTCCACCACATGACAATCGACTCGCCAAACGGCGCGCCGCCGATCAGCACGGCGCGCACGGCGGTTTCGCCCACGAGCTCCAGGCCGCTTCTGTGCGTGCCCAGGTAGTGCAATTGCAAGGGCGCAAGCACCGTGCCGTCCAGGCTCACCTGCCCCTCAATCACGACCAGCGCGTGCTCCCACGCGGCGCGCAACGGCAGGCGCATGCGGCTGTTCGCGCTCAGCTTGAGGTCGGCGCCCACCATCGGTGAAAACGCCCGCGTGTGGGCTTGCGCATCACCCAGCTCGCCCATGAAGACCTGCGCCAAGCCGCCGCCCGGCTCAAGCACCGGCAGATCCCGGTAATGGTCGAAGGACGGCGCGCGCTGGCGCTCCGCTTCCGGCAACGCGACCCAAAGTTGCAGCCCGTGCAGATGCCCTGAATTCTTGGGCGGCGTTTCTTCCGAATGGGCGATGCCGCAGCCCGCGGTCATCAGGTTCAGCTCGCCCGGCCGTACCAGCCCCTGCGTGCCCAGGCTGTCGTTGTGCAGCGCTTCGCCCGCAAACAGCCAGGACACGGTTTGCAGACCGATGTGCGGGTGCGGCGCGACATCCATCGCCTTGCGGTCGGTAAACGAGAGCGGTCCGTAGTAATCGAAAAAGCACCACGGACCGACCATGCGGTGCTGGCGCAGCGGCAACGCGCGCGTGACGGTCAGGCCGGCGCCCAGATCCGCGCTGCGCGACGGGTAGCTCACGATTTCCGGCTTGGCGTCCGGCTGCGACTGGCAGCGCTCCGCTTCGGGTTGCGGCAACAAATTGCTCATGACGTATTTCCTTCTTCGATGCGATGGCGATGTCACGCCTCGGTCGCAATCTCGACCTGCGTGCTGGTCATCAGCTTGTGCAGCGGGCACTTGTCCGCCACTTGCCCCAGCGTTTTGCGCTGCGCGTCGGTCAGCGGCCCGTAAAACACGAGGCGCACGCGCAGTCGGTAGTGGCCGCTGCGCTCTTCGCTGTCGTCGCGCTCGACGTGCGACTCGATCCGCTCCAGCGGAATGCCGTGGCGCTTGGCGTACCACATCGTGGTGAGCGCCTTGCACGACGCCAGCGCCGCGTCGAAGTAATCGTGCGGACTCGGCGCCGAATCGGTGCTGCCGGATTCCGCGTCCACGTCGGCGCGAAACGTGTGCGCCCGGGTGCGCACCACCACCGGATACGCGCCCGCCTGTTCCGTCCCGCAATCCACGCTGTTGCTCATTGCTGTAGACATGACAAATAGGTCCTCATGGAATGATCCGCAGTTTTAGCGCGATCACGGCGAAGCGTCGAATCCTGCAGGTCTTGGCCAGCGCTTTACGCACCGTGGTGAATGGCAGGTCGGCGATGGCCTGGAGCAGGCCGCTCTGGTGGTCGATCAGCAGCATCGCCGTGTCTTTCACGCCGATGGCCGGGATCTTGCCGGTGACGTTGGCAAGTGTCGTCATGGTGCTGTCTCCTCGGAAAAAAGCGGCGCCGGGGCATCCGGCGCCGCAGGGTGAATCACTTCTCGATCTGGCCGAAATGGCCGCTGTTGAAATCATCGATCGCCTGTTCGATCTCCGCCGAACTGTTCATGACGAACGGGCCGTAGCCCACCACCGGTTCAGCGATCGGCTCACCCGAGAGCAGCAGCAGCTTGGCGTCGTTGTTGGCTTCGATGGCCAAACCCTCGCCCGCGCTCGACAGCGTGGCCATCTCCGATTCGCGCAGCAGCGTCTCGCCGTTGATCTCCACGGTTCCTTGCAACACCATGACGATCGTGTTCCAGCCTTCGGGCTGCGGCAGCTCGACCCGGGCGTCGCGCGTCAGGCGCACGTCCAACACGTTCATCGGTGTGTAGGTGCGCGCCGGCCCTTTCACACCATCGAACGCGCCGGCGATCACCCGCACGCGGCCCGCACCGTCCGGCAGCGCGACCGATGGAATCTGCGCGGCCGTGATGCCCTGGTAGTGCGCCGGCGTCATCTTGTCCTTGGCGGGCAGGTTGACCCACAACTGCACCATCTCGAACGGACCGCCGCGCGCTGCGTATTCGGGCGTGTGGAATTCCTCGTGCACGATGCCGCCGCCTGCGGTCATCCACTGCACGTCACCCGGGCGGATCACGCCGCCAGCGCCGGTGGAATCACGGTGCTCGACTTCGCCGTCGTAGACGATGGTCACGGTCTCGAAGCCGCGGTGCGGATGGCTGCCCACGCCGCGGCGGAACTTGGCCGGCGCGAATTCGACCGGCGCTGCGTAGTCCAGCAACAGGAACGGGCTGCGCTCGGCCACGCCTGCGCCGCTGTAGCCGAACATGCCGTGCACCCGAAAGCCGTTGCCGACCCAGTGATGGCCCGGCGCGCCGCGGGTGGACAGCACGGTCTTGCGCGTGGTGGTGAGCATCTCGGACATGTCAATCTCCAGGGTATGGGCCCGACCGATGCGAATCACCCGCCGGGCCGTGAGCGCCGGCTGGATTGCCGGCGCATGGACCTATGGTATTGTCTTTCCGGTGAAATATAAATAGATAGAAAATACTGTCACCGTTCTAATATCAGGACAATAAACGCAAACGGACCCAGCCATGGAAAACCTGGACGATCTGGCCTATTTCGCGCTGGTGGCGCAGCACGGTGGCTTTGCGGCGGCCGAGCGCGTCACCCGGATCCCGAAGTCGCGGCTCAGCCGCCGTCTGGCCGAGCTGGAACGGCGCCTGGGCACGCGCCTGGTGCAACGCAGCACGCGCCGCTTTGCGATCACGCCGGTGGGCGAGCAGGTGCTGCAGCACGCGCGCGCCATGCTGTCCGAAGCGGAGGCGGCCCAGGCCCTGGTCGACGAGCAAAGCAGCGCGCCGCGCGGCAGCCTGCGTCTGGCCTGTCCGCCGGCGCTGCTGCAGGCGGCGGTGAGCCCGATGCTGGAGCGCTTCCTCAACGCCTGGCCCGACGTGCAGATGCAGGTGCTGGCCAGCAACCGCAGCATCGACGTCTGGCAGGACGGCATCGACCTGACGCTGCGGGTGCGCGCCCGCGACGCCGTCTTGCCGCAGGAAGAAATCGTGCGGCCGCTGGCGCTCAGCCCGCATCTGCTGGTCGCGGCGCCGTCGCTGCTCACCGCGCGCCCGCCCATCACCACGCCGGCCGACCTGGCGCGGCTGCCCACGTTGGCGCTCGGCCACTCGTCCTCCGCACTGCGCCTGACGCTCTACGGTCCCGGCGGCGGGCACGCGGAACAGCACCGCCCCCCGCGCCTGATCGTCAACGACGCCACCGCGCTGCGCGATGCCGCACTCGCCGGCGTGGGCTGCGCCGCATTGCCGCGGCTGCTGGTGCACGACGCATTGCAAAGCGGCGCGCTGCAAGAGGTCTTGCCTGGCTGGGCGCCCGCGCCCGGGCTGATACAGGCCGCTTATGCCAGCCGCGAAGGCCTGCGGCCGGTGGTGCGGCGCCTGCTGGATGATCTGGTCGGTGGTTTCACCCGGCTGATCGCGCAAGGGCGCTGTCTGGCGCCGCCGGACGCCAATCAAACCGGAGCCGCGCCGCGGCGCGGCCGCGTGCCAAAGATCAGTCGTGATCGGTCGGCCCGCGCGGCGAGCCGCGCGTGAGGCTCGCTTCGATGCGGCGATCCGGCACCAGCCACAGGGCGGCCACGGCGACGTAGAGCGTGTCGGCGATGTACGCGTGGACAAACGCGAGCGGAATCGCGAGCGCATAGAGCAACACCGAAAGCCGGGTTTTGTTGTCGGCACCAAGCGCCCGCGCAATCGAGGATGTGCGCCCGTGCAAGCGGATCAAGGTGCGCTCGAACAGGTAATAGGCCAATCCGCACAGCAGCAGCACGATGCCGTAAATCGCCGTCGGCAACGGCGCGGTCACGTTCTCTTTCATCCACGCGGTGGTGAGCGGAATCAGCGTGAGCCAGAACAGCAGGTGCAAGTTGGCCCAGAGCACGACCCCGTTGACGCGATCGGCCACCTGCAGCAAGTGGTGGTGGTTGGTCCAGTAAATGCCGACGTAAACGAAGCTCAGGATGTAGGTCAGCAACTGCGGCGCAAGCGCCAGCAGAGCGGCGAAATCGGTGCCTTCCGGCACCCTCTGTCCCAACACCATGATGGTGAGCGCGACCGCGATCACGCCATCGCTGAAGGCTTCCATTCGTGCCGTATCCATGACCTGGCTCCCAGGCCGGATAGGTCCGGCCGATTCGGGGCCGAATCATGGCACGCGACCCGCCCTGTGTGCGCGGGAAGGTGCGACGTCCGGCGCAACCCCCACAAGGTTCCGGCCCCCACGGCTCGTCGGCGCAAACCATCAAAACCCGCAGCGGCCGCGCCGCACACGCGCCCATGCCGCGGCTGCCGGCCTCAGCGCACCCTAAGTTTTCCGCGCGACATTCACGGCCACTCTGTTCCGGACGAGAAACCATGACCCCAAGCCCTGCAACAACCCAGGACCCGCGCGACTGGCGGGTCAAAGTGCCGGCGGCCACGCTGTCGTTCTGGATCATCAAGATCATGGCCACCACCGTGGGGGAAACGGCGGCCGACTATCTGGCCGTGAGCGCCGGCCTCGGGCGCGGCATCACGCGCATCGTCATGGCCGCCCTGCTGATCGCGGCGCTCACCCTGCAGTTGCGCAGGCGCCATTACACGCCCTGGGCGTACTGGCTCACCGTGGTGCTGGTGAGCGTGGTCGGCACGCAAATCACGGATCTGCTCACCGACGGCCTGGGCGTAAGCCTGTACCTCAGCACCGCAGTGTTTGCAGCCGTGCTGGCGGGGATTTTTTACGCCTGGTGGCGCGTGGAGCACACGCTCTCGATCCACGACATCGTCTCGCGCCGGCGCGAGTTGTTCTACTGGGCCGCCATCCTGTGCACGTTCTCTCTCGGCACCGCGGCCGGCGACCTGGCCACCGAAGCGCTGGCGCTCGGGTTCGTCTGGGGCGTGATCGGTTTCGGCACACTGATCGCCATCGCGTACGCGGCTTACCGCCTGGGCGGCAGCGCCGTGCTGACGTTCTGGATCGCCTACATCCTCACGCGGCCGCTCGGCGCCTCGCTGGGCGACCTGATCACACAAGCCCGCGCGGACGGCGGCCTGGGCATGGGTGCAGTCTGGACCAGCGCCCTGTTCCTGTGCGTGATCGCCACGCTGGTGGCGCTGGAACACGCCGAGCTGGAAAAGCGCAAGCCGATGCGGGCGCTCCCGTGACTGCCGTCGCATTCGAGAAATCAGGCGTGCTCGTCACACTTCTTCGGCACCAGGGCGCGTTGCGGGCGCCCTTGCCATCGCCGGCATGGGCCGCCGCCACCGGGGCGCCATCGAACCGGCGCAACGGCAGCAGCGCGCACAAGCGGCTGGCGCCAGCCAATTCACGCGCCTGCGACCCGGCACCCAGCCCGCCGCGCGGGGTCGCACAATAAGCGCCAAGGGACGCACATGGATATCGGCAGTCTGATTCAAACCTATGGCTACTGGGCGGTGGCGGGCGGCACGCTGATCGAAGGCGAAACCGTGCTGCTGGCCGCCGGCGCGGCGGCGTCACGCAGCTACCTGTGGATGCCGGCGGTGATCGCCATCGCCGCGGTGTGCGGGTTTCTCGGCGACCAGGTGTTCTTCTACGTGGGCCGGCGCTGGGGGCGGCAGCTCATGACGCGCTTTCCGTCGCTGCAGCCGCGCGAGGCGCGGGTCGCCGCGCTGCTCGAGCGCCACCACGTGCCCCTGATCCTGGGCGTGCGCTTCATGTACGGCCTGCGCGTGGCCGGCCCGATCGCCATCGGCATGAGCGGCGTGCACTGGTGGCGCTTCCTCACGCTCAATTTCCTCGGCGCCGTGATCTGGGCCTGCATCATCGGCGGCGCGGGCTACGGCCTCGGGCACGGCGTGAGCCGCCTGGTGTCGCTGATCCACGGCATCGACGCCGATGAATTCTGGCTGATCGGCGCCGCCGTGCTCGCGGCGATCCTGTGGCGCATCACGGTCTGGCTGCGCCACCTGTTGCAAGCGCGACACACCCGCGATGGCGACCACGCGGGGGAAGCGCGATGAGGGTCCTGCTGGTCGAAGACGACCCGATGATCGGCGACGTGATTGCCGATTCGCTGCGCGATGCGTCCTACGCGGTCGACTGGATCAAGAACGGCGCCAGTGCGCTCAACACGCTCGAACTGCAGCATTACGACGCCGTCCTGCTGGACTTGGGGCTGCCGGGCAAGGACGGGCAGGAGGTGCTGCACACGCTGCGCGCGCGCAAGAACCCCGTGCCGCTGCTCATCATCACCGCGCGTGACGGCCTGGACGAGCGCCTGCGCGGACTGGATGGCGGCGCCGACGACTACCTGATGAAGCCCTTCGACATGGCCGAGCTGCTGGCGCGCATGCGTGCCGTGCTGCGGCGCCAGGGCGGCGGCGGCGCGCCGCTGCTCGCCAATGGCGTGGTCGAACTCGACCCGCGCACGCGCGAAGCCGCGGTTGGCGGCGGCGCGCCGGTGCGCCTCACGCACCGCGAATTCGCACTGCTGCGCGCGCTGCTCGCCCGCCCCGGCGCGATCCTGTCGCGCAGCGACCTGGAAGACCGCATATACGGCTGGGGCGAGGAAGTGGAGAGCAATGCCGTCGAATACCTGATCCACGCGTTGCGCAAGAAACTCGGCAGCGACGTGATCGAGAACGTGCGAGGGGTTGGATGGATGGTTTCAAAAAGCGCCTGAAGGCGTCCATCCAGCTCCGGCTTTCCTGGGCGCTGGCACTCGCCATCGTGGGGGTGGCCGTGGCAGCGGGCGCTTTTTCATTCGTTTCGGCATTCGACGACGCGCAGGAACTGCAGGACGACCTGCTCTACCAGATCGCTTCGCTGGTCAAGCAGCGCGACGTGGCGTTCACCGGCGATTCGCGCCTCTACCGGCTGGAAGACCGCGATCACGATTCGACCGTTTTCGTCGAGTTGCTGGGTCCGAATGCTTCTACCGTCACCGCAGCCGGCACCGCGACGGCGGATCCGCTGCCAGCCGCGCTGGCGCTCGGCCTGCATACGGTAGAGAGCAAGGACGGCGCGCTGCGCGTCCTGGTCACCCCGCTCGGCAACGGCGACAAAGCGGCGGTCGCCCAGACCACGCGCGCGCGCGATGAAGTCGCCCTGAACAACGCGCTGCGCACGCTGTTGCCGTTTTTCGTGCTGGTGCCGATCCTGCTGATCGTCGTGGCGCATCTGGTGCGCCAGATGTTGCGACCGATCACCGACTTGTCGGAAGACGTCGACCGGCGTTCGCAAAACGACCTGACCGCGCTCCCCGAGGATGGCGTGCCCGTGGAGGTGCGCCCGTTCGTCGGCGCCATCAACGGCCTGCTGGCGCGCGTGGCGGAGGCCATTCGCACGCAGCGCCGCTTCATTGCCGATGCGGCGCACGAATTGCGCTCGCCGCTCACCGCGCTGTCGCTGCAGGCCGAACGGCTGGAGCACAGCGACATGTCCGCGCCAGCACGCGCCCGCCTGCACGACCTGCGCGGCGGCATCGAGCGCAACCGCGCCTTGCTGAGCCAGCTGCTCAGCCTGTCCAGGGCCGAGCACGGGGCCGACCCCGCGGGCGGCCCCGTGCCGGTACAGCGGGTGTTCCGGCGCGTGCTGGAAGACCTGTTGCCGCTGGCCAAGGCCAAACGCATCGACCTCGGCGTGACGGACGCCAGCGACGTGAATGTGGGCGTGGGCGAACTCGATCTCGCCACCCTCGTGAAGAACCTGGTCGACAACGCCATCCGCTACACGCCCGCGGGCGGCCGGGTCGACTTGTCCGCCATGGCGACCACGGACGGTGCGGCGCTGCGCGTGGCCGACACCGGGCCCGGCATTCCGGTGAGCGAGCGCGAGCGGGTTTTCGATCCGTTCTACCGCATCCTGGGCAGCGAGCAATTCGGCTCGGGCCTGGGGCTTTCCATCGTCAAGACCATTACCGATCGCCTCGGCGCACGCGTCGAGCTCGAGTACACCGACCCGGCCCGCCACGCCGGCCTCAGCGTTACGGTGACTTTCCCGTCGCCCACGCCAGCGCGGCACGACTGAACAGCCCAGCGCAGCCATGAAAAGCGCCCGGTCCGCGTCGCTGAAAGCCATGCCCCGCGGCATCTGGGTCCTCGGGTTCGTCAGCCTGCTGATGGACGTGTCCTCCGAGCTGATCCACAGCCTGCTGCCGATGTTCATGGTGGTCACGCTGGGCGCCAGCGCGCTCGAAGTGGGCTGGATCGAGGGCATCGCCGAAGCCACCGCGCTCATCGTCAAGGTGTTTTCCGGTGCGCTCAGTGACTACCTCGGGCGGCGCAAGGGTCTGGCGGTGTTCGGCTACGCGCTGGCCGCGCTCACCAAGCCGCTGTTCGCGCTCGCGCCCACGCTCGGCGTGGTGTTCACGGCGCGGGTGCTGGACCGTATCGGCAAGGGCGTGCGCGGGGCGCCGCGCGATGCGCTGATTGCCGATCTCACGCCGGCCGAAATCCGCGGCGCGGCGTTCGGCTTGCGGCAGGCGCTCGATGCCGCAGGCGCCATGCTCGGGCCGCTGCTGGCCGTGGTGTTCATGCTGCTCTGGGCCGATCACTTCCGCGCGGTGTTCTGGGTGGCCGTCATTCCCGGCGTGGCCAGCGCTGCGCTGCTCTACTTCGGCCTGCGCGAGCCGCCTTCCGCGCACCACGCCAGGCGCACCAACCCCATCCGGCGCGCCAATCTGCGCCGCCTGGACGCCGCTTATTGGTGGGTGGTGGGCATTGGCGCCCTGTTCACCCTGGCGCGCTTCAGCGAAGCCTTCCTGGTGCTGCGCGCGCAGCAAAGCGGAATGGCGATCGCGCTGGTGCCGCTGGCCCTGGTGGCAATGAACCTGGCTTTTTCGCTCTCGGCCTATCCCTTCGGCCGGCTCTCCGACCACCTCAGCCACGGCGCGCTGCTGGCCCTCGGCCTGGGGGTGCTGATCGCGGCCGACGTGCTACTCGCCACGGGGAGCCACTGGACCGTGATCGTGCTCGGCATCTTCGTCTGGGGCGTGCACCTGGGCATCACCCAGGGGTTGCTGGCCGCCATGGTGGCCCAGGCGGCACCCGCTGATCTGCGCGGCACGGCGTTCGGATTTTTCAATCTGGTGAGCGGCATCGCCATGCTGTTGGCCAGCGTCATGGCCGGCCTGCTGTGGGACCGGCTGGGCGCGCCCGTCACCTTTTATGCGGCCGCGGGTCTCTGCGTCGCGGCGCTCGGTGCGCTGGCCGCGCACCACGGATGGCGCCGGCGCGTCAGGGCCTGAGCGCGCTCAGGGCGATCTCAGACAACGCGCGTGAACACCGTGAGCTTGGCTGGTGGCACGTTGGCCCAGACGATGCGGCGCTCGCACTCGGCAAAGCCGTCGCGCAAGCCTTCCAGCTCGCCGCCCACCAGCACGTAAGTGAATTGCACCACTTGGCCGCCCGGGCGCAGCAGCGTGCGCCACTGGCCCAGCACGGCATCCACGTCCTGCGACTCGAAAGCGCGCAGCGGCAAGCTGGAGACGATGGCATCGACCGGCGCGCCGTCATCCAGCAGCGCGCCGAGCTTGCGCGCGTCGCCCTGAATCACATGGAGACCCGGAAAGCGCCGGCGCAGCAGGCGCACGAACGTGGGCTCGCGCTCGATCACGCGCAAGCGCTCGGGCGCAATGCCGCGATCCAGCAGCGCCTGCGTCACCACGCCGGTGCCGGCGCCCAACTCGATCACCAGTCCGTCGCCCTGCGCGGGAACCGGTCGCGCCATGGAGCGCACCAGCCATGGAGAGCTGGGCCAGACGGAGCCGACGACGTTCGGATGCGCCACGTATTGGCGCAGGAACAGCGCCGCCGGCCGGCCTTCGAGCGCGCGCACCGTGCGGCGCCAGCCGATCGCGCAACGCGTCCGCACCGCGCGCATCCCCCCCAGAGTCAGCCACGCGGCAATGTCTGCATTCTTGAACATGGATGTTTTCAATCAGCCTCAAAGGCGCCAAGTTTACGTGCATGGACGCCCCGTCCAGCCGGTGCGGATGGTGCAATCCCTGCCTTTGATGCCTGGCGAGGCCCCTCCGCGCGCAGACAAGGCGCGCGCGACCCGGGTCACTCCGGGGACGGTACCCCTTCGGGCCGCGCGTGTACCAACCTCCGAAAACAGACCGGGCGAGGTAATCAATCACCTTGGTCGCCGTCGCCGCCCCGGTCGCCGCCGTGGCCGAAGTGACCGCGGTCACGCCGGTGGTCGGCCTGGTCGTGATCGCCGTCGCCACGATGGCGGCCCCACTGCTCGCGAGCGCCGCGATGCTCGCGCCGGTACGGCGCGTAGGCGTTGCGATACCAGTCGTCGCGCACGAAATAAACCGGCCGGCCGCAAGCGCGGTATTCCTCGCAGTGATCACGCCAGTCGTCGATTTCGTCCGGCGGCACGCGCAGATAAATCGGCGCGGCGCCCACGTAGGCCGGCACCGGCGCCACCACCACCGGCTGCGCGTAAACGAGGCGCGGCGGGGGTGCATTGCCGATGACGATCTGGCCGTAAAAACCCGGATCGCCGATTCCGATCGACACGCCCACCTGCGCCAGTGCCGGGACGGCAGCGGTGGCGAGCGCGGCGACGATGAACATGCGTTTCATTGAATCCACTCCCAAAAAGACCCGTTCCCTTGCACTGGCGCCAGCGGCGCACCCCGTCAAAAGCCATTCATGAAGTCGACGGGTTGCACGGCCCGCAAACGAAGCGCCGCAAGGTATACCGGGGTTGACTTAGGAAACGCATAGGTGTGATCGAGTGATGCCGCGACCCTTGCTCCGCCGCTTTCCGCGGGCAACGTGCGAACGGCCGCCGGACGAATCGCGCCGCGTGCCGGGCTGGCGTCCGCTCGACCCATGCGACGTGGTGCCGACCCCGGCGGCCCGCCGCCGTCACCTCGGTCCTTGCCCCCAGCGCAGATACAGCGCCGGCAGCAGGTTGGTCGACAACACCGAGCTCCACAACACGCCGCCCAGCACGACGATGGCGAGCCCTTGTTCCGGCGCAGCGCCGGTGCCCAGGCCGAGCGCCGTGGGCAGCATCCCGAGCGCCGCGGCCAGGGCCGTGAGCAGGATCGGGCGCAGGCGTTCGCGCGCCGCCCGGCGCACCGCGTCGATGGGTGTCAGGCCCTCTTTTTCGTGCGCGCGAACGTAGGTGAGCAGCACGATGCCGTGGTTCAGGTTCACGCCCACGACGGTGAGCAGCCCGACGAGTCCCGTGGCGTTCAGACCCACGCCGGAAACCGCAAGCGCGAGCGCCGCCCCGGTAAACGCAAGCGGCGCCTGCAACAGCAGGATGAGCGGCAGGCGCCAGCCGCCAAACTGCAGCGTGAGGATGCCGAACATCAGCACCAGCGCGGCCAGCACCGCGAGCCCGAGCGCTTCGGCCGTGTGGACCAGTTCCGGATACAGGCCGCCAAACGCCACGCGATAGCCGGGCGGCAGATGCAGCCCCTGCAGCGCCGTTCGGGCCTCTTCGATCACGCTGCCCAGCGGCCGCAGCGGCGTGGCGAGGATGGTGAGCGCGCGCTCGCCGCCGAAGTGCTCCAGTTGGTTGGGTTGCGCCTCCAGTTCGAGGCGCGCCAAGCGCGAGAGCGGCACCCAGCCCTTGGGCGTGTCGATAGTCTCGCGCCCGAGTTGCGCCAGATCGAGGTGGGATGCGTCCGCCCGCCGCAAATACAGTTCCAGCGTGCTCGCGCCGTTGGGCAGCGTGGCCAGCACGCGCCCGCGCAGCAGCAGGCCGAGCTGCGCGGCCAGCGCGTCGGGTGCCAGGCCGACGCTGCGCAGGGCAGCGGGATTCGGTTCGATGCGCAGGCCGGTGACGGGATACGCGTCGTTGTTGAACACGTCACCCAAACCCGGAACCGTCTTGAGCCGCGCCGCGACGTGCTGCGAGAGCGCGCGCAGCGTGTCGACCTCATTGCCGAACAGCACGACCTCGAACGGCTGCGGCAGGCCCGACAGGCTTTCGCCGACGCGCTCGATGGTGGGCGTGTCCATGCTTTGCAGCACGCCCGGCTCGCGCGCCACTTGCACCAGATGGGCGGCCAGCCGATCCAGACTGTCGGTTGCCACGTTCGGCTTCAGCACGATCTGGATCTCACCGGCACTGCTGCGCTCGGTGTAGGCGGTGTTTTCCGCCGAGCCGATGCGCGCATACACTCGCGCCACGGCGGGATCGGCGCGCAGCGCGGCGCTCATGCGCTCCGCGACGGCAGTCGCGTCGCCGAGCGAGCTGCCGGGCGCGAGCGTGAAGGCATCGAGCAGCACGCCCTCATTCGGCAACGGCAGGAAATTCACCGGAACCAGCGCCAGCACACCGACGGAAATCAGGAACGCCGCGGCGGCGGCGAGCGCGCTGATCCCCGGGTGGCGCAGCGTGAGGTCGAGCAGCCGCGCGTTGCCGCGCGTCGCCCAGCCCAGGAAGCGCTGGCCGCTGGCCGGCGTGCGACCCGGGTGGGGACGGCGGCCGAGCATGAGCGGGATCAGTGTGAGCGATACCGCCAGCGAAGCCAGCAACGCCAAGCTCATCGCCAGGCCGAACGGGCGCATGAACAGGCCCGCCACGCCACCCACCACGATCAGCGGCAGATACGCGGCCACGGTGGTGAGCGTGCCGGTCACGTCGGCCACGGCGATGTCCGCGAGCCCGGTGCGCACGCCGTCCCAACCGGCAAAGCCGCGCTCCCAGCGGTGCTGGATGGCCTCCAGCACGATGATGCCGTCGTCGACCAGCAGCCCCACTGCCAGCGCAAGCGCGCCCAGCGTAAGCAAGTTGAGCGTATGCCCCAGCGCGTACAAGCCGCCGATCGCAAACAGGATGGCGCTCGGAATGCTGAGCGCCAGCACCCATACGCCATGCTGGCGCCCGAGCAGCCACACCAGCAGCAGGACCGCGAGCGCGCCGCCGAGCAGCATGTCGCGCGTCAGATCGCGGCCGATGAGCGACACCAGGTGCGCCTGCCGATAAACCGTGACCCAGGCGCTGCCGGGCGGCAGTTGGCCGCGCAATTCAGCGAGTGTCTTGGCGACCGCCGCGTCGACCGGCAGCGTGGAAGCCCCCGGCTGCTTGAAAACCACCAGCCCAAGCCCTGGCTGCCCGTCGATTTGCACCGCGTAATGCACCGCGGGCGGCGCGTTCACCACGCGCGCGAGCGCGGCCAGCGGCACGCTGCCCGCGGCGGTCGGCACGGGAATGGCAAGCACCTGCTGCGCGGTGCGCGGCAAATCACGCACCTCCAGCAGCACGTCCTGGTGGCCGAGCACGAGGCGCCCGGCAGGCGCCAGCACCACCGCGTGGCCGACTGCCTGAGCGAGCGCCGCCACGCCCACGTGATGCTGGATCAAGGCGGCGGGATCGGGCTGGATCCACAGGGTCGGCGCACCCGCGCCGAACAGCTCGACGCGCTGCACCCCCGGCAGCGCCCGCAGCGCCGGCAGCACGCGCGTGCGAATCGCCTCTTCGGCCTGCCACAGCGGCACGTCGGCGGGAACGGATACGGCGTAATCGGCCACCTCGTTGATCGCGTTGCCCATGATTTCGGCTTGCATCGTCGCGCCACGCGGCAAGCTGGAACGCGCCCTGTCCATCGCACCATAGACCGCTTGCAGCGCGAGCCGCGGATCGGTGCCCTCGGTGAAGCGCGCGTCCAGCGTGGCGCTGCCTTGCGCCATGGTGGTGCGCAAGCCCGCCAAACCCTGCAGCCCCATCAACTGGGCCTCCAGCGGCCGCGCCACCAGCGACTCCAGTTCGAGCACCGCGTACCCCGGCGCGTGCACGATGACGCGGATTTGCGGAAAGTTGAAGCGCGGCAGCACTTCGGCCGGAATGCGCGAGAGCGCCCAGGCGCTGAAGGCCAGCAGCACTGCGTACACCAGGGCCCAGAAGAACGGGCGGCGCAGGGAATCGGGGACGCGCATCAATCCGGCGGCGCGTACCGCGCCGCGAAATCGCGATGGAACAGCAGGCCGGCCGCGCGTACCACCACGGACTGGCCGGGCCGCAAACCGCGCGTGATCAGCACGTCCGCGCCGCGCGTGGGCCCCGGCGTTACCGGCTGGGCCGCGAGCTCGCCCGCCGCGTCGGTGAGAACGTACCAGCGCCCCGCGTCCAGCACCAGCGCCTCCGCCGGCACTGCGACAGCGTTTTGCGTCTGGCCTTGCCAGACCAGCTCGCCGGTCTCGCCCGCCTGCCACGTGCTGCCGCCGACCGGTACGAAGTTGAGCACCCGGGCGCCATCGGGAGCGCGCTCGGGGAGGAACGCCGCCAAGCGCACCTGGGTTTCAGGCCCGCCTCCGGCCGGCACGAAACGCGCGCGGGTATTCGGCGCCGGCACGACGGAATCGAACCACTCGGCCCGCAGCCAGAGCGCCCCGCGCGGCGCCAGCGTCAGCAGCGCGGCACCTGCGGGAAGCTCGGCCCCCGGCGCCGCCTGCACCGCGCTCACGTGGGCAGCCGAAGGGCTGCTCACGGTTCGCTGCGCCTGCAGACCGGCCAACGCGAAACGCGCGGTCGCGGCGCTGCCTTCCGCAGCGGCCAGCGCCGCCTCGGCTGCGGCCAGCGTCTTGCGATCGCTCGTCAACCCATACGTCTGCCGCGTCGACGCCAGCGAGCGCTGCGCCGCCGTGAGCTCGGCCTGCGCCGCTTTCGAGCGCGCCCGCGCGGCCGACAACGCGCTTTCCAACGTCGGGCCGCCGAGCGTCACAAGCGCCTGACCGGCCGCCACGGCCTGCCCCGGCGCGACGCGCACCGATTGCACGCGTGCGGCGACGAGGGTGCGCAAGACCAGAGGCGCCACCGCTTCCACCTGCGCCGGCGCGTGCACTTCCGGCTGGTAGGTCACGGCGCGCGCGGGCAGCGTGACCGGCGCGGCGACCCCCATCGACGTCATGACCAAAAACAAAAAAGCAGCGCCGGTGCGCGGCCAGATGCGCGCTCGCAGCGGGACTCGGTGCCGACTCGACGACACGTTGCCGTCAGTCTTCCATCCCGGGATACCGCTTGAAAGTTTCATCTCCATGCGCTCCTGCGTCCTTCAACGGGCGTGGCCTCATGGTGCTGCGTCGAGGCCGACGCGAACGTGCGCCAACTCCGGCACGAGTTCGCTCCAACCGCCCATGCGCGTGTCGCTTCCAGGAGGAAGCCGGCGTACGCGGCATCCGCGCCAAGGCCCATGAGAAGCGCCGGCCCGGCACCCGGGATCGGGGCGCCATGCCCACGGCCGGCACCGCTTCGGAACGCGTCACAGCGCTGGGTCATCGGCCGCCGTGCGGTGTGGCGGCAAACACGTACCCCGATAACAGTGCGGCTCTGGCCGCGGCCGCGATGAGTGCATTGGATTGGGTCATGATTCCCGACCGAAGTGTCCGCGTGAAAATCCGCGCGACAAGGATCGTGAAGACACACACTTAGCGCACGCTGAGGGAACAAAAAGCGTTGCCCGTCGCGCCAAAAATCACCTGCCCCGCAGCGCAAGCCGTCGCCTCCCGGACAACGCTACACCGTGCGCATTCCGAGGCAGGGCTTTTTCCGCGTGATGCGCGCGCGGTTCTTTCGCGAAACCTTGCACCGGCATCATGCGGCCCGGCGGTCAAGCGCCCGCGCGGCGGCTGCGCGTCGAATATTCGGGCCGTCGTCGAGTCATTCGCGCTGGCGCCGCGCCAGGAGTCCGGCATTGGAGACGACGAAAGGAGTCAGGTAGTTGAGCGCCAGCTTGCCGGCAAGTGGCAAGCTGAAAACGCCGCGCAGCAGTTCGTCGCCGTGGTTGAACAGGTTCAGCCAACTGCCTACGACCAGCGCGATCATCAGGGTGCGCCGCAAATGCGCCGGCGCGCACACGATCCCGATCCAAATTCTGATGGTTTCCCACGTCATAACGGCAGCTTAGAGATGGTCTTGCATAGGCGTCTGCACAACCTCGCGCGGATGGCCAGCGTGGCCGCCGCCCTTTCGACCGTGCTCGCCCTGGCATGACCGAAAAAACCATGATCGAAGCACGGCCACTTCCACGCGGTCGCTTGACATGGAGTCGACTTCAGGTCCTAAGGTTGCATCCGTCAGTTTTCAAAGGGGTGAAACCATGGGTACTGCCGCTGCCGCCTTGTGGAGCGAGGAGCCGGCGCCCGAGCACGGCCTGCGCCGCGTGCGTGCGCACATCGGAGGCCTTCACTGCTCGCTGTGCACCGGCACGATTGAAAAAGCGCTCAGCCGCCAGGCCGGCGTGCGCAAGGTGTCGGTCAGTCTGACGCACGAGCAGACGCTGGTCGAGTTCGATCCAGCCGCCGTCGGCGCAGCGCAATTGATGGGCATCCTGACCGATATCGGCTACACCCTTTCCGACCCGCGCAAGGTGGAACCTTTCGAGCAGCAGGAGCGCGCGCTGGCGCGCGAACGCAGTCGCTTTCTGGCCGCACTTGCGGCGAGCCTGACCGCGATCGGTTTGATTGCCCATCCGGCACTTGGCTGGGGGCTCGCGCTGTCCGCCGTCGTCGTCGCGAGCCTGATCGCTTTCGCGTTTGCAGTACTCAAGCATCGCGGCCCGCTGTCGGCAGCGGCCGGTGCGCTCGCGCTGACCGCACCCGGTTTGGTGCTGTTCGCCCTGCGCTTTAACGGAATGCCCGGATACGTCGCGCCGTGGTTGACCGGTGCGCTTGCCCTGGCGCTGATTTTCGGCCTCGGCGCGCATATCCTGCGCATGGCCTACCAGGCACTGCGCCGCCGAATCCTGAATCAGAACGTTCTGGTTGAAATGGGTGCGTTCGCGGGTTTGATCGGCGGGCTGATCGGTCTCGCGCGGCGCCTGCCGAGCTACCCCACCGCGCCGTTTTTTGCGGTCACCGTGCTGGTGTTGACCTATCACATTTTTTCCGAGTGGCTCGCGCTGATCGTGAAGACGCGGGGATCTCAAGCGGTGCGGAAGCTGCTCGACTTGCAGCCCGACACGGCACACGTGCTGCGTGGCGGCCAGGAGCAGGACCTGCGCATCGAAGACGTGCGGCTCGGGGACCGGGTCCGCATTCGCCCCGGTGAGCGCGTCCCCGTTGATGGCGAGGTGGTGGAAGGGCATTCGACGCTGGATGAATCGCTCATCACTGGAGAGCCCCTGCCGGTAGACCGGCGCATCGGCGACGCTGTCGCGGGCGGTGCCATCAACGGCACGGGTACGCTGCTCCTGCGCGTGACGGCGGTCGGCGACGAGAGCTTCCTGCAGCGAGTGATCCGCAGCGTCGAAGACGCCCGCGCGCTCAAGCCCGGTCTGCTGCACGTCGTGGATCGGGTGCTGCGCGCCTATACACCCACCGTGCTGGCGCTGGCTGCCGCGGCCTTCATCGGCTGGCTGGCCGGGCCGATCCTGCTGGGTCACCCCGTCGACATTCAGCGCGCGATCTTCGCGGCCCTTTCGGTACTGGTCATGGGTTATCCGTGCGCGGTCGGCGTTTCGGCGCCGCTGTCCATCGTCCGGGGCGGAGCCGAAGCGGCCGAGCGCGGCATCCTGATGCGCACCGGCGAGGCGTTCGAGAGCTTGCGCCGCGTCACGACCGTGGTGTTCGACAAGACCGGAACCTTGACCGAAGGCAAACCCAGACTGCACGAAATCGAGCCGCGCGGCGTGGATCGGGACACGTTGCTCGGACTGGCTGCGGCAGTGGAAGCAGCGTCGGAGCATCCGATCGCGACGGCAGTCGTCCAGGCGGCGTTCGAGGCTGGGCTCGACATCACGGCGGTCGACGATTTCGAGGCCGTTGCCGGCCGGGGCGTGGTGGCACGCCTGCGCGGTCAACCTGCAGTCGCCGGCAGCCCGGCATTTCTGGCGGAGCGTGGCATCGATCTGGCCCCCGTTGCGCCGCGCGTAGCCGAGCTGGAACGCGCCGGCCGCACCGTGATCGGTGTCGGTCGTGCCGGCAGCTTGCTCGGCATCCTCGCCTTGGGCGACGCGTTGCGCGCAGATGCGGCGGCAACCGTGCGAGACCTCAAGCGCGCCGGCGTGAGGGTCGCGCTCCTCACCGGCGACAACGAACGCGCGGCACGGCGCGTGGCGGCACAGGTGGCGATCGACGAGGTGTGGGCGGGCGTGCTGCCCGAGCACAAGGCGGAAACGATTCGGCAACTGCAGAAGCACGCGCGCGTTGCCATGGTCGGCGACGGCATCAACGACGCACCGGCGCTGATGCAGGCCGACGTGGGGATCGCCATGGGAAGCGGCACGGATATCGCCATCGACTCGGCCGACGTGATTCTGCTTAATACGCGCCTCACCGGCGTGCTTGATGCCTATGGCGTAAGCCGCCGCGCCTACCGCAAGATGGTGCAAAACATCACGTTGGCGTTTCTATTCAACGGGATCGGCCTGCCGATCGCTGCCACCGGCATCATCAATCCGGTGTGGGCCATGATCGCCATGGCCGCCAGCGTGACCGCCATCTTCGTCAATTCCCTGTGGGGACAACCTCAATTGTTTTTTGGTGCGGTCGAGAGCGTCGGCCGCGCACCGGGTAGCGGCCGCACGGCGGCCGGTGCGCCCGTCTGATCACGCCCGTCTCAAACCGAGGAAAACAAACCATGTTGAAATCGCTGGGATTCACTATCACAGGTGAGCCGCGGCTGCATTGCGCGAGTTGCGAGGAACGGGTGGTGCGCACCCTGCGCCGCCTGGACGGCGTGCGCGACGTGCGCGCGAGCGCCGCCTCGCAGCGCGTCGAAATCATGATCGATGCAGCCCGACTGGGCGTAAAAGACGTCGTGGAGCATTTGAGTCTGCTCGGTTATCGCGCGCAGCCCGACGCACCCGTCTCGCCACCCACCGACGGCCATGAACGCGGCTGAACCAGGCCCGCAGCACGGTACGCGCGCCGCCGTTCTGAGCGGGCTTGCCCTGTTGCTGTTAGGAGCGGGCGGCTACTTTGCCTATCTTCATGCCGGCGCGCTGTTGGCCTCGACCCGTACCTTGCCACCGGCGCTGTTGCTGGCGCTCGCGTTGGTTGGCGGAGCGGCATCGTTTTTCTCGCCCTGCAGCATTGCCATCACGCCGGCGTTTCTCACCTACCTGGTGAGTGGCGCATTGCCCGGCGACGATGTCCCGCAACCGCGGGTGAGATTGAGCGTGGCCGCGATTGAGGTCGCCATCGGCATCGTCGCCTTCTACGCGATCGCCGCGGCGGTCCTGGGGCTGATCGGCAACGTCGTCTACAACGCCCTCATTTATCTGCTCCCGCTGGTGGGTGCCGCGTTCATCCTGCTGGGTGCGCTCATGCTTACCGGGCGGGCGGGACTGCTCGAGCCACTGGCGCGCCATAACCCGATGAATCGCCTGTACGAACGCTACGAAACCGTCACCCGGGATCGAAGCGCGCTGTCGATGCTGGGGTTCGGCTTCGCCTATGGCGCGACGTCGCACACCTGCTCGCTGCCCATTTTTCTCGGCATTCTGGTGGTGCCGCTGGTGGCAGGCGATTACGCCCTGGCGGCAGCGTCGGTGCTGTCGTACGGTGTCGCCATTGCGTTGCTGGTGATCGCGATGATGCTGCTGGGCCAGCGCGTGTTCGCGACGTTGCGCCAGCAGGGCAATCGGCTGATGCGGCTCACGGCTCTGCTGTTCGTGGCAACGGGGGGCTTCCTGTTCTTGTATTTCGCGCAGAGCTACGGCGTTTTTGCACGGCCAGCGCCCGCCTCCGCCCACGCCTCGCTGACGGAGCCCGTTGAACGGCAGTTGGTCGAAGGCACCGGCGCTTATCCCTACGTGCCACGCACTTTCACCATCCCGGTCGGTCAGACGGTCCGGCTGGCGATAAGCGACCATATCGGCGGGTGTCTGCTGCAAACGGTATTCGACGGACTGGGGCCGTCGGGCGAAGACGTCACGGTCACCGTGCCGGTCGGGGCCACCCGCGTCGTTGCGTTGCGCACCCCGCGCGCGGGCGCATACTCGTTTCACTGCGGGTCCAACATGTATTCGGGGACGATCGTCGGACGATGACTGCGATGAAAGATGGACAGACTGATGAGGATGGGGCGCCGTCATGCTGATCGGTGAAGTCGCCGCGGCAACCGGCTTCAGCGCGGACACGCTGCGCTATTACGAAAAAATGCGGCTGTTGCCGCGCGCCGCGCGCAACCCGGCTGGCCGACGCACCTACGACCGCGACGATCTGTCCCGTCTTGCGTTCATTCGGCGGGCAGAACACATGCATTTCTCGCTCGACGAGATCAAGGCGCTGCTGCAGTTGCGCCAAAGCGATGGCGCAGTCCGCCACCAAGCGCTGAAACTGGCGGAGCAAAAACTCGGCACCATCGAACAGACGCTTGCTGACTTGCAGCAGTTGCATGCCGAGCTCGAGGTGCTGGTACACCGCTGTCGAGGGGCTTCAGGGGCAGCGTGCCCCATCATCGAAAACCTGGACGAGCCGAAGCGCGACCCGTTGGTGCGCCGCAGCACAGGCGATTCGTCAGCACCGGATCGACGTCGGGCGCGCCCGATTCCGCCCAAACACCGCACGCCGACCTGAGTCTGGAGCGCGGCTACCTGGCGAGTGCCGTCAAGGTGGCGGCGGCGCCACGGTCAGCCTGCAACGCCGCCACGAGTGGACACGAGACCTTGCCCCGGCGCGCATGGCACGCCTGCACCAGCGCCGAGAGCACGCCCTCCATGCCCGTCAGATCGACCAGCTTCGCGCGCACGTCCTCGAGCTTGCGCTCGGCCAGCCGGCTCGCCTCGGCGCAATGCGTTCCGTCGTCGAGCCGCAGCAGCTCGGCGATTTCGTCCAGGCTGAAGCCCAGCCGCTGCGCCGACTTCACGAAGCGCAGCCGCTCGACCTCCGGGCGCCCGTAGCGGCGAATGCTGCCGTAGGGCTTGTCGGGCTGCCGCAGCAGGCCCTTGCGCTGATAGAAGCGAATGGTCTCCACGTTGACCTTGGCCGCCTTGGCAAAAGCCCCGATGGTCAAGTTTTCCTGGATCGTTTTCATCGCGCTTGACTCCGTACTTGACTACGGAAGTAACTTTACCTCGTCCGGCGCAAACCCGCCTGTGTGGCGCTGCGCTGCGACGAATCGGAGGTTTCAATTCATGAATGTCAACTTGGCTGGATGCGCCGACAAGGCCGGTGTCGCGGGCACTCTCCTCGGCAGCTTTGGCTGTGCCGCCTGCTTTCCGGCGCTGGCGAGCATCGGCGCCGCCGTCGGCCTGGGATTTCTCGGCCAGTGGGAAGGCCTGCTCGTGCGCGTGCTGATCCCGGTGTTCGTACTCCTGGCGCTCGCGGCGAACTGGCTCGGCTGGTTCTCGCACCATCGGTGGCGGCGGAGCCTGGCCGGGTCCGTCGGCCCGATCCTGGCGCTGATCGGCGCGTTCGGGCTGATGGGCGTGTTCGGCCTGGTGCATGGCTTTCTTCCGGCCGGTATCGCACGCGGCGCCTTCTATGCCGGGCTGGCGCTGATGCTCGCCACTGCGGCGTGGGATCTCGTGCGGCCCAGCCGCCATTGCGCCGTCCGGCGCGGGGAGTAATTCACATGACTCAATCCATTCTCAACGAGCCGGCTTGCGGCGACCATTGCGCGCCAAGTGTTGGCGTTCCGCATATCGCCATCATCGGCAGCGGTGGCGCCGCCATGGCGGCGGCCTTGAAAGCGACCGAACGCGGCGTGCGCGTGACGCTGGTCGAGCGCGGCACCATCGGCGGCACATGCGTCAATACCGGCTGCGTACCCTCCAAGATCATGATCCGCGCGGCCCATGTCGCGCACCTGCGCCGCGGGAGTCCGTTCGACGGCGGCATTTCGGCGGCCCCGCCCGCGATTGACCGCGACCGGCTCCTTGCGCAGCAGCAAGCGCGCGTCGCCGACCTGCGGCACGCCAAGTACGAGCGCATTCTCGCCGGCAACCCGGCCATCAACGTGCTGCACGGCGAGGCACAATTCAAGGATGAGCACAGCCTCATCGTGCGCTTGAACGCGGGCGGCGAACGCATGGTCGCGTTCGACCGCTGCCTGATCGCCACCGGCGCGAGTCCGGCCATGCCGCCGATTCCGGGCTTGAAGGAATCGCCGTACTGGACCTCCACAGACGCCCTTGCAAGCAACGCCATTCCGAAGCGCCTGGCCGTGATCGGCTCGTCGGCGGTGGCGGCCGAGCTGGCGCAGGCGTTCGCGCGCCTCGGCAGCCGTGTCACGATCCTGGCACGCCATACGCTGTTCTCGCGCCATGACCCGCTCATCGGAGAGACAGTGGCAGCGGCATTCCGCGAAGAAGGCATCCGGGTCCTCGTGCACACGCAAGCCAGCCATGTGGCCTATGCGAACCACGAGTTCGTGTTGACTGCGGGGCGCGAACCAGTGCGTGCCGACAAGC
Source organism: Burkholderiaceae bacterium (assembly GCA_004299095.1). Lineage (GTDB taxonomy): Bacteria > Pseudomonadota > Gammaproteobacteria > Burkholderiales > Burkholderiaceae_C > Ottowia. The sequence continues at coordinate 44,432 of SCQQ01000118.1, forward strand.
TGCTGGTCGCGGCCGGACGCACCCCGAACACGCACGGCCTGAACCTCGCCGCGGCCGGGGTTGGCGTCAACGCACAAGCGGCCATCGTCGCCGATCGCGCGATGCGCACCGGCGCGCCGCACATTTTTGCCGCTGGCGATTGCACCGACCAACCGCAGTTGGTCTACGTGGCAGCGGCCGCCGGCAGCCGCGCCGCGATCAACATGACGGGCGGCAGCGGGGCGCTTGATTTGACCGTGGTGCCTGCGGTGGTGTTCACCGAGCCGCAAGTGGCGACCGTGGGCTACAGCGAAACCGCAGCGCGCCAAAGCGGCATCGACGCCGAGAGCCGTGTGCTGACGCTCGACAACGTGCCGCGGGCGCTCGCCAATTTCGACACGCGCGGCTTCATCAAGCTGGTCGCCGACGCCGCTTCCGGGCGATTGGTCGGGGTGCAAATGGTTGCGCGGCAAGCGGGTGAGTTGATCCAGACCGCGGCGCTTGCGATACGCCAGCGGATGACGGTGTCGGAACTGGCCGACCAGTTGTTCCCGTACCTGACGATGGTCGAGGGCCTGAAGCTCGCCGCGCAGACCTTCAGCCGCGACGTGACCCAGTTGTCCTGCTGCGCGGCGTGAGCGGAAAAGCGTGCGGGCCGCGCCGCAATGGACGCCGATTGGACCCTGAGGTCCAGAGCCAAGCAGGGGTTCATGAAGTGTGCTGACGCGGCCCCTTCCGCAATTGACAGTCGGAAGGCAGTACGTCCCGAAGGGACGCGAACCACCGCGCCGGGACGCGCTATGCGGTCGCCGCGTGGTCCATGCCGTCGCCGGGATCACCTCGGCCGTCTTGCGCCACGGCTCTTTTTGTCGCACGCGCCGGAATGAGCCGCGCCGAATTCAGGATGAACACCGTCTCCGACGTGACGTGAATGAGCGCGGCAAGGATGGGATCGAGCAGCCCTGCTGCCGCAAGCGCCATGCCGCACAAATCAACCGCGATCGTGCCGGCGAAATTGGCGAAGATGATGCGCCGCGTGCGACGCGCCGTGCCCAGCGTTTCGGCAAACTTCAAGAGGTCGTTGCCGAGCAGCACCACATCCGCGCTTTCGCGCGCCACGTCGGTGCCCGAACCCATGGCCACGCCCACGTGCGCCGCCATCAGCGCGGGCGCGTCGTTGATGCCGTCGCCCACCATGGCCACCGTGCGTCCGGCCCGCACCAGGCGCGCGACGTGCTCGCGCTTGTCGTCGGGCAACAGTTCGGCCTCGACCTCGGCGATGCCGAGCGTCTTGGCGACAGCAGTTGCCACCGTCTCGGTATCACCCGTGAGCAGCAGGATCCGGATGCCCATGGCGCGAATCGCACGCATGGCGGCCGCTGCTTCCGGCCGTACGCGGTCGGCGATCGCAATCGCGCCGAGAAAGCGCCCCGCGCACGCGACGTACACCATGGAAGCCCGGGCGGCCGCGAGCCCGCCAGGCACCGCAACACGGTGATCCCGCATCAGGCTCAGGCTGCCCGCGAGCACCTCATGCCCGGCAACGCTGGCTTTGATGCCGCGCCCCGGCGTGTAGTCGAAGCGCTCAGGCTCGGCAACGGGGCGGCCTTGCGCCCGGGCGTAGGCAACGATGGTCTTGCCCAGCGGATGCTCCGAGCGCGACTCGGCCGCGGCCGCCGCGTCCAGCAATGCCAGCGCGTCGATGCCGACCGCGGGCAGCAGTTTTTGCACTTCGGGCAGGCCGTGGGTGAGCGTCCCCGTCTTGTCCAGCACCACGGTATCGACGCGGCCGAGCTGCTCCAGGTAGAGCCCGCCCTTGACGATGGCGCCCGCGCGCGCCGCGCGGCCAATGGCGCCCAGGATGGCGAGTGGCGTGCCCGCAGCAATGCCGCAGGCGCCCGCGACGATGACGACGGAAATCGTCGAGCGAATGTCGTGCGTGATGAGCCAGGTGAGCACGGCCGCGGCAATGGCGAAATAGACGAGGTAGCCCGCCAGGCGATCGGCCAGGCGCTGCACCGGCGCGCGCGAGCGCTCGGCCTGCTCCACGGCCTCGATGATCTTGCCGAAGCTGGTGTCGCGGCCGATGCGCTCCGCGCGGATTTCCAGGGCGCCCGATTGGTTGATGGAACCGGCAAAAACGCGGCTGCCCGCGGTGATTTCCACCGGCATCGATTCACCGGTGATGCGCGACTGGTCGGCAAACGATTGACCGGCGATCACCGTGCCGTCGACCGGAATGCGCCCGCCCGGATTGACCAGCACCGCGTCGCCCGCCGTGAGTTGATCGGCATCGACTTGCGCGACGCCATCCGCGCGGCGCACCGCGACGGCGCGCGGCAGGAAGTCGAGCAGATCGCGAATGGCCCGCCGCCCGCGCGAGACGGTCAAGTCCTCCAGCACCTCGGACACCAGCACGAACAGCGTGATGACGAGTGCCGTGAAAAGCTCGCCGATGGCAGCCGCGGCGACGATCGCAATCGCCATCGAAAGCTCCATCGTCATGCGCCGCTCGCGCAAACCCTCGAACGCTTCTTTCGCCACCGGCCAGCCGCCGATCGCAAGGCCCGCGACGCCGATCACGCTCACGCGGGCGAAGGGCAACTCCCAGAGGCGGAACCAGACAGCGATGGCCGCAAGCGCCACGAAGGCGATGCGCGCCAGTTCCAGCCGGTCGATGACGTGGCCGGAGGGTGTTGTTCGCACCTCTTGCGGCGCGGGCGACAGCGGCGCGGCGCCCGGTGCACCCATACGAGGTTCCTGTTCCATCGCATGCCCCGTTACTTCAAGTAAGCGCGAATCACGTCGATCAGCTCGTCGACCGCAACCTCACGTGCGCCTTCGTCGGCGATCTCGGGATTGGCCACGTGCTCGCGGATATGGCCTTCCAGCACCTCGACCATGAGTCCGTTCATGGCGCCGCGCGCCGCGGCAATCTGGTGCAGCACCTCGTCGCCGCTGCGCTCGGCTTCGATCGCCCGTTCCAATGCTTCCACCTGACCGCGAATGCGGCGCACGCGGTTGAGGAGCTTGGTTTTGTGCTTGATGGTGTGGCTCATGCGTTGATTCCAGATATATACCCTATCCAGGTATGGTACATGGAAAGCAATTCACCGGTCGCCGATTCGCCGTTTACCGTCGACGAGGCCAGACGAAGATTCGTCTGCCACGCCATGGAGCCGAAGCACGATCGGACGAACATTCGTGCGAAACGACAGCGTGGCGCTGAAACTTGAGCCCATCCCCTGACAGCGGGGCCGACGCAATTCCCGGCCGTGATCGGCGGCATCGGGCCGGTCTTCAACGTGCCGGGGATCGAAGCCGGTACTCGACGGATCTGCGCGCGCATTTTTCTCGGGCAGATCACGCGCTGGAACGACCTGGCCATCGCCCAGCTCAACGCCGGGCTGACGCTGTCCGACGCCAGGATCAACGGGGTGCACCGCACCGGCGGCTCCGGCACCACCTGAATCCCGCTGCCTCCGGCGGCCGCGCGGCGATCACGCCTCCAGATACTCCCGCATCATCTCCCGGCCACGGTGAATCCGGCTTTTCACGGCCGCGCGCGTAAGGCGCAGCGCAGCGGCCATTTCGGCAATCGAACACTCCTCGAAATCACGCAGGACGATGGCCTCGCGGTAGCGCTCAGGCAACGACTGGAGCGCGGCCGCGAGGTCGACGCGCAGGTCGGGTGTCGTCACACAGGCGAAGAGCGGATCGTCGTCCGCGGGGAGGTCGACCCGGCCCCGCATCTGGCGCATGAGACGTTGGCACTCGCGGCGCACGATGGAAAAGAGCCAGGCGGCGTACGAGCCTATGGTGCGCAGCGCGCCAATGCGCCGGTAAACGTGCCACAGACTTTCCTGGACCGCGTCATCGGCGTCGGCAGCGGAGGCGCATTGTGTCGCCGCAATGTGCTTCAGATGGGGTCGGCTGACTTCGAGCAGCTGCAGCAATGCGCGTTCGTCGCCGCCGCGAGCGGCCTCGATCAAGGCTGGGGCATGCGTCATGGCAGATAACCCTCAATGTACGCGGATGGGGTCAAGCTTACGCCGTTCCCCAGTCACGCGCGACGCCAGCGCCCGGCCATGGACGCCAGCGCGCGATCGAGCGACAAGGCGCCCGGCCCCCAGGCGACCACGGCGAGCAGCATCAACGCCCAGATCTTGTGATCGGCAAAACTCGTCGTGTTGACGAGATCGATCCAGAACCCGTTGGGCCACAGCGCCGGGTAGGACGTGAAGGCGACGATGTTGTAGACGAACAGGAAGAGCGCGGACAGCCGGCCGATCAGGCCGAGGCCGAGGAACCAGGGCGCGATCAGTTCGATCCATGTGCCGAGCACCGCGGCCACGTCGGCCGGCAGCAGCGGCACGTGGTACATGTTTTCGAACAGAAACTGCGTGCCCGCCGGGTCCTCGATCTTCACCACGCCCGCGTGCCAGAACGCGAGCGCGACCCAGATGCGAAAGCCCAGCAGCACGATCGGTCCGATCCACGTGGCGAGCCAATCGCCGCCGCGGAAATAGCAGGCCTTCAAGCTTTGGAACATGGCGCCTCCGTCGAATGGGCCGCGATCACCGCCGAGAGCAAACCGTTCTTGGCCAGGCTGTCGAGGCAGGCCGTGGAATCAAAACCGACATCCAGCGCGCGGGCGCGGGCACAGGCGGCGGCCAGCGTCTCTCCGGTTGCCAGCGCCGCGACGCAAGCGAAGCTCGCGCGGTCGAGCTCGGCCATGGCGACCTCACCGCCCGCGCGCCACAGCACGACGCGCTCGCCCTGCGGCGGCAACGCGAGGCGCGCCTCGGTCGGCTGGATCGCGTAGCGCCAGATCGTCAGCACGGCGTGCCGGCTGGCGAGCAGGCGCACGCCGGGACGCAGCGGGATGCGTGCGGTTTCGCCCGCCGCTGCCAGCGCGCGGTCAAGCGCGTCAACCGAAAGTCGTTCGGCGTCGCCCGCCAGCGCGGCTTCCTGGCGCAGCCATTCGAGCCGCGCCACGTCCGGCAGATACGGCCACGCCTGCAGCGCCGCGAGCGTTTCCAGATAGGCGGCAAAACCCGCGCCAAACGCCTGCAGATTCCCGGATGGCGATCGATTGGCGCGCCGGTAGCCGAGCGCGGTCTGCTCGAAAAACGCGGCGCCCACCAGCGCCAGCACGGCCGGGTAGGTGGTGCGCAGCGCCGCCACGTGGGTTTGCTCGCTGCTGTGCCGGTAAATGCGCAACCGCGCCTCGGGCGCGAGGCCGTTGCCCGCGATGGCTTGCGCGGCATCGGCCACGCGCTCGTCGTAGAGCGCGGCCAGGAATTGCCGCTGGCACTCAAGCAGCGAGAGCGTGGCAGCCATCGAGCAGCCCCTGGGCGTGCGCGGCTTCGTCCAGCAGCACGTCCAATGCGGGAATGTCCCGGTCCCATTCGATCAGCGTGGGCACGCGCCCGAACAGGGTCAATGCTTCGGCGTACAGCGCCCACACGGCGGCGCTCACGCGTCGGCTGTGCGAATCGATCAGCAGCGGCACGGCCAAACCCGCCTTGCGCGTGAATCCGGCCAGGTGGATTTCACGGACCGCCGCACGTGGCAAGGCGCGCAGGTAGACGTGCGGATCAAAGCTGTGGTTGACGCTGTTGACGTAAATGTTGTTCACGTCGCACAACAGGCCGCAGCCGCTGCGCCGCACCGCTTCCGCGACGAAATCCCATTCGCTGTAGTCGCCGGCGCGAAAGCGCAAGTACGTCGAAACGTTCTCGACCAGGATTTCGCGCTTCAAGACCTCCTGCACCTGCGTGATGCGGTCAACGACCAGGCTCAGCGCTTCGTCGGTGAACGGCAGCGGCAGCAGCTCGTTGCTGTGCACACCGCCGACCGCGCCCCAGCACAGGTGCTCGGACACCAGCGCGGGCTGGTAGTGCGCGACCAGCGCCTGCAAACGGGCAAGATGCGCGCCGTCCAGCGCGTCGGCCGAACCCAGCGACAGCCCGACCCCGTGCAGGCTGAGCGGGTAGTCGCGACGGATCAAGTCCATCGCCGCGGCAAAAAAGCCGCCCGCGGCGAACAGGTTTTCACTGTGCGTTTCCAGCCAGGCGATCGCCGGGCGATCGCGCAGCACGCGCTCGACGTGCGGCGCGCGCAGCCCGATGCCGGCCGCGGCCGGCATCGAACGGGTGGATTGCAGCGTTGCAGTCATGGCCGGCAATGCTCACATCTTCTTCAGCGTCCCACCGTCGATCTTGGTGCAAAGCCCCGCGGGCATGGCGACGAAGGCGTTCGGATCACGCGCCATGCTGTCCTGCCCCGCGCACGAATGGCCAGGCGACTTGCAGTCGTTCTTGTAGGCGGCATTGACGCCGTAGCAGGCCGCGTAATGGTCCGCCTTCATCATCTTCATCGTTTTTTCCTGCTGCGCCTTGATCATCTCGGGCGTCATTTGCATTTGCCCGGATGCCGCGAGCGCGAGCGGCGTGACGGACGCGGCGCCCAGCGCGACGGCGCAGGCCAGGGCTGATTCAAAAAGTTGGATACGGTTCATGAGCGATTCTCCGAATGGACAGCCGGAAAACACCGGCACTCCATAGAGGCACCCATCGGGTGAAAGGATTCGGATCGGCGAAAAAAAAGGAACAACAAGCGCCCCGAGACCGTCACAGTCCTGCAACAAATCCATCATCGTTTTGCAACATGCGCGCTCTACAAACGCGGTTGACGAATGTTCGTCGCTAAGGGAGAAGTGGAGTGCAGTTGAAACTCATCAAACGCGGGGCGCTGATCGCTGCTCTGACGGCCATGTTCGGTTTCGGCGCGGCGGCGCAGGCGACGGACGTGACCGGCGCGGGCTCCAGTTTCGTGTACCCGGTGATTTCCAAATGGGCTGCCAACTACGCCGAAAAAACCGGCAATCACGTGAATTACCAATCGGTGGGTTCAGGCGCGGGGATCGCGCAGATCAAGGCGGGCACGGTCGATTTCGGCGCCTCCGACAAGCCGCTGGACGCCGCCGAACTGGACGCCGCGGGACTCATGCAATTCCCGGACGTGATCGGCGGCATCGTGCCGATCTTCAACGTGCCGGGGATCGGAGCCGGCAAGCTGGTGCTCGACGGGCCCACGCTCGCGCGCATTTTTCTCGGGCAGATCACGCGCTGGAACGACCCGGCCATCGCCCAGCTCAACGCCGGGCTGACGCTGCCCGATGCCAAGATCAACGTGGTGCACCGCGCCGACGGCTCGGGCACCACCTACAACTTCACCGACTATCTGTCCAAGGCGAGCGCCGACTGGAAAGCCCAGGTGGGCGCGGGCACGGCGGTGAAGTGGCCCATGGGCATCGGCGGCAAGGGCAATGAAGGCGTCGCCGCCTACGTGAAGCAACTGAAGAACGCCATCGGCTACGTCGAGTACGCCTACGCGCTGAAGAACCACATCGGCTACGCGCTCATGAAAAACGCCGCCGGCCACGTGGTCAAGCCCGATGGCGCGAGCTTCCAGGCCGCGGCCGCCACCGCCGACTGGGCGCACGCGCAGCACTTCGACCTGCTGATGACCAACGCGCCCGGCGCCGACGCGTGGCCGATCACGGCGACCTCGTGGGTCATCATGTATCGCGAGCCGAAGAACGCCGAGCGTTCCAAGGTGGTGCTGGACTTTTTCCAGTGGGCCTATACGAATGGCCAGCAGCAGGCCCGCGCGCTCGATTACGTGCCGCTGCCGGACGCGCTGGTGCAGCAGATCGCGGCCTACTGGAAGACCGAACTGAAGCAATAGCCGGGCGTCTCCCAGCATGACAAGCGCTCTTCTTCCCATCGGCACGCCGGCCGCCACCGCCTTGCCGCCAAGCGGTCCGGTGCTGCATGCGCGCCGCGACGCGCGCCGCGACGCGTGGTTCCGCGCACTGCTGCAAACCGCTGCCCTGCTGGTGCTGGCCGCGCTGCTGGGCGCGGCGCTGTCCACGCTCTGGGGCGGGCGCGACGTGCTGTTCGGGCAAGGCTGGCATTTCCTCACCAGCAGCGCCTGGGATCCGGTCACCAACGACTACGGCGCGCTCGCGCCGATTTTCGGCACCCTGGTCACATCCGCCATCGCCTTGCTGCTGGCGCTGCCGGTGAGCTTCGGCGTGGCGCTCTTCCTCACCGAAATCGCGCCGACCTGGCTGCGCGGGCCGGTGGCGACGGCCATCGAGCTGCTCGCCAGCATCCCGTCGATCATCTACGGCATGTGGGGGCTGTTCGTTTTCGTGCCGTTCATGGCGCGCATCGAGCCGGCGCTGTCCGACACGCTCGGCCGCCTGCCGCTGGTGGGCGCGCTGTTCGACGGCCCGCCGCTCGGCCTCGGGCTGCTGACCTCGGGCATCGTGCTGGCGGTGATGATCCTGCCGTTCATCGCGTCGATCATGCGTGAAGTGTTCCAGACGGTGCCCACGCGCCTGAAGGAATCGGCCTACGCGCTCGGCGCCACCACCTGGGAAGTGGTCTGGGACATCGTGCTGCCGTACACGCGTTCGGCAGTGATCGGCGGGATTTTTCTCGGGCTCGGCCGTGCGTTGGGCGAAACCATGGCGGTGACGTTCGTGCTCGGCAACTCCTACGACATCACGGCGTCGCTGCTGGTGCCGGGAACGTCGATTTCGTCCTCGATCGCCAACGAATTCAGCGAAGCCGTCGGCCTGCACCGCTCGGCGCTGATCGCGCTCGGTTTCCTGCTGTTCGTGGTGACGTTCGTGGTGCTGCTGATCGCGCGCCTGATGCTGCGAAGGCTGCAGCGGCGGGAGGGGCAATGAGCCAGCACACGCTCTACCTGCGCCGCCGGGTCGCCAATGCGCTGGCGCTCGCGTTCAGCGCCGGCGCCACGCTGATCGGCCTGTTTTTCCTCGGCTGGATCCTGTGGGTCACGCTGCAACAGGGATTGAGCGCGCTCGGCCCGCGGCTTTTCACCCAGATCACGGCCTATGCCGATCAGGGCGGCCTGGCCAACGCCATCATCGGCAGTCTGCTCATGGACGTGCTGGCGCTGGCGCTGGCCGCGCCCATCGGCGTGGCCGCCGGCACCTTCCTGGCCGAATACGCCAGCCACACCCGGCTCGGTACGCTGATCCGCTTTCTCAACGACATCCTGCTGTCGGCGCCTTCCATCGTGCTCGGGCTGTTCGTCTACGTGGTGGTGGTGGTGCCGATGTCCAACCTGACCGACGGCGCGGTGTCGTTCTCGGGTCTGGCGGGCGCGATCGCGCTGGCGCTGATCGGCCTGCCGGTGATCGTGCGCACCACCGACGAAATGCTGCAACTGGTGCCGGCCACGCTGCGCGAGGCGGCGCTCTCGCTGGGCGTGCCGCAGTGGAAGCTGACGCTGCAAATCCTCATGCGCGCCGCCGGCTCGGGCATCACCACCGGCGTGCTGCTGGCGCTGGCGCGCCTGGCGGGAGAAACCGCGCCGCTGCTGTTCACCGCTTTCGGCAACAACTTCATGAGCGTGAACCCGCTCGCCAAGATGGCCAGTGTGCCGGTGGCGATTTACCAATACACCAACGATCCGAATCCGGCGCTGCACGCGATCGCCTGGGCCGGTGCGCTGCTGATCACGCTGTTCGTGCTGGCGCTGAGCCTGGCCACACGCTTCGTGCTGGCGCGCGGAAAGGTTACCCATGACTGATGCCACTCTGACCGTCACCGCCGCAACCGCGCGGCGGCGTGCCGGCGCGCGCGCAGCACCGGCGGCGCCCAAGCTTGCCGTGCGCGCGCTCGATTTCCACTACGGCGACGTCCAGGCGCTGCGCCACGTCGATCTGGACATGGCCGAGCGCCAGGTGACCGCCCTGATCGGCCCCTCGGGCTGCGGCAAATCCACCCTGCTGCGCGTCTTCAATCGCATCTATGCCATGTACGCCGGGCAGCGCGCCACCGGCCAGGTGCTGCTCGACGGTCAGAATATCCTGGACCCCGGTTACCCGCAAAACCGCTTGCGCACGCAGGTGGGCATGGTGTTCCAGAAACCGGTGCCGTTCCCGATGACGATTTTCGAGAACGTCGCCTGGGCCGTGCGCCACCACGAACGCCTCGGGCGCGCCGCCATGCAGGAGCGCGTGGAACAGGCGCTGCGCCGCGCCGCGCTCTGGGACGAAGTGAAAGACAAGCTGAAGCGCAGCGCCCTCAGCCTCTCGGGCGGCCAGCAGCAGCGCCTATGCATCGCGCGCGGCATCGCGCTCGAGCCCGAAGTGCTGCTGCTGGACGAACCCACCTCGGCGCTGGACCCGATCGCCACGGGGCGCATCGAACAGTTGATCGAGGAACTGAAGCGCAACTACACCATCGTCATCGTCACGCACAACATGCAGCAGGCGGCGCGCATTTCGGACGTCACCGCCTTCATGTACCTGGGTGAGCTGGTCGAAGTGGGCACCACGGAAAAAATGTTCACGCAGCCGGACAAACGCCAGACCGAAGACTACATCTCGGGGAAATTCGGATGACCGACACCACACAAGAGCACATCGTCAAAAGCTTCGACACCGAGCTGCAGCGCCTCACCGGCGAAATCGTGGCCATGGGCGAATCCGCCACGCGCCAGCTCGAAGCTGCGCTGCAGGCGCTGGAACAGCGCGACAGCGCCGCGGCCGAGCGCATCGCGGCCGACGACGACAGCATCGACGAGCGCGAGCGCCGCATCAGCCACGACGTGCTGCGCCTGCTCGCCTTGCGCCAGCCGTTCGCGCGCGATTTGCGCGCCGTGCTGGCGGCGCTGCGCATCGCCTCGGACATCGAGCGCATCGGCGACTATGCGGCCAACATCGCCAAGCGCTCGATCACGCTGAACCGCGTGGCGCCGATCCCGCTGGTGGGCGGCCTCGCGCCGCTCGCGCGCATGGCGGCACGCCTGGTGCGCGACGCGCTCAAGGCCTACAGCACGCAGGACGCCGAACTGGCGCGCGCCGTCTGGGGGCGCGACGCCGACCTCGACATCCTCTACGTCACGCTGTTCCGCGAGCTCCTCACCTACATGATGGAAGACGCGCGCAGCATCACGGCGGGTGCGCACCTGCTGTTCATCGCCAAGGACATCGAACGCATCGGCGACCACGCCACCAACGTGGCCGAGAACGTCTGGTTCGTAGTGCGCGGCGAACCGCTCAGCGAGCCGCGCGCCAAGATGCATACCACTGACCCGCTCTGAACCGCGCAGCCCGGCATTCGACGTCGTGACCGAATGACGTCGCCGCTGCGCGGCGCCATGACGGCGGCGTTGCCGCCATGACTCATGTCATGGCCGCCGCCGGCGGCCGTCACCTGCGCGCAGCGAAGTCATTCCGTCATTCTTCACGCTGCGCGGCAGCAGGCGTTCGGGCTGAAACACGCAGGTGAAGGTCGAGCCCTTGCCCAGCGTGCTTTCGATCCGGAGCTCGGCGCCGTGCAGGCTGAGCACGTGCTTGACGATCGACAGCCCGAGGCCCGTGCCGCCCTTGGCGCGCGAGCGGCTGGACGACACGCGGTAGAAGCGCTCGGTCAGGCGCGGCAGGTGCTCGGCCGGGATGCCATAGCCGCTGTCGACCACCGAATACTCGGCGCCCGCGGCGGTGCGTTTCCAGCGGATGGCGATAGTGCCGCCTGCGGGCGTGTAGCGCACCGCGTTGCTCACCAGGTTGGAGAACGCGCTGTGCAACTCCTTGGGTGAACCGAGCAAATCGAACGCCGCGCCATCTTCCAGCGTCACACGGTGGTGACCCTGGCTCAGGGCTTCGGCCTCGCGCCGCAGCGAATCGAGCTGCGCCGTCATGGCGATGCGCTCCTGCGGCAGGCTGTGCTGCATCTCAAGATGTGACAGCGTGAGCAGGTCTTCGACGATCTGGCGCATGCGCTCGGACTGCGTGCGCATTTCGCCCAGCACCGGCGCCAGCGCGGGTACGTCCTTTGGGTCCAGCAGCTCGAGGTAGCCGTGGATCACGGTGAGCGGCGTGCGCAGCTCATGCGACACGTTGGCGACGAAATCGCGCCGCACCTGCTCCAGCCGCGTCACGCGGCTCACGTCGCGCGCCAACAGCAGGCGGCACGCGTCGCCGTACGGCAGCAGCAGCAGTTGCAAGCGCACTTCGGTGTCCACGGGCGACGCGATTTCGTCGGATTCCGGCGCACCCGCCGCGAGCCACGCGGCCAGCGCCGCTGCGCCCTCGCCCTGTCCCACGCGCGCGCCGCGATCGGCAGGCCAGGTCAGCCCCAGCAGCGGGCCCGCGGCCGGATTGCACCAGGCCAAGCGGCCTGCGCCATCCATCAGCACCAGCGCGTCAGGCAAGGCGCGCGCCACCGTGCGCAGGTGGTGCAGTTGCCCCGCCAGGCGCTGGGCACGCTCGCGGTCGGCACTCATGGCGCGGTCGAGAAGCGGTAGCCGGCGCCGCGCACGGTCTGGATCAGTGCGTGCAGCGCAAACGGCTCCAGCGCGCCGCGCAGGCGGCGGATGTGGACGTCGACGGTGCGCTCTTCCACGTAAACGCCGCCGCCCCAGACGTGGTCCAGCAACTGCGCGCGCGAATAGACGCGCTCGGGGTGCGTCATGAAGAAGTGCAGCAGCCGGTACTCCTTGGGTCCGAGCGCCACCGGCTGGCCGCCCGCGGACACGCGCTGCGCCGGCGCGTCGAGACGCAGGCCGCCGAGCTCGACCGGGCCGGTGCCGTCATCGCCCTGGGCGCGGCGCAGCACGGCGCGGATGCGGGCGACCAGCTCGCGCGTGGAAAAAGGCTTGACCACGTAGTCGTCCACGCCCGCTTCCAGCCCGTTCACGCGGTCGATTTCCTCGCCGCGCGCGGTCAGCATGATGATCGGGATGGCGGCGGTACCGGTGTCGGCGTGCAGCCGGCGCGCCAGGTCGAGGCCGCTCAGGCCGGGCAGCATCCAGTCGAGCAGGATCAAGTCGGGCGGCGCCTCCGCAATCGCCCGCAGCGCCTCGCGCGCGTCGGCGGCATGGCGGGCCTGCATGTCGGCCTTGCGCAGCGCGAACGCCACCATGTCGCGAATGGGCGCTTCGTCTTCAACGATCAGGATGCGCTTTTGCATGAAGGATTTTTGTCTCAAAGAAGTCGAATGACATCGTCGGTCCACCGCAGGATTCGAACACAAGCCGTCGCATCAATGCCTTGAACCGAACATGCGGCCCCACACGGGCTGGCCAAGCAGCCCGTGGAGCACGACGGCCGCCAAGTGCCCGCCCCAATAAATCCAGGTGATGACGGCAAACACGTCGTGCGTTCCTTCGATCAACTCGAGCAACGGCTGGCCCGCGCCGGCGGCACGCGCGACGAAAAAAACGCCGCCGAGCAGGACCATCGCGGTGATCGCGAGCAGGCCGAGGCCGTGAACCATGCCGATCAGGCTTCGGTCCCGCGGGCCGCCATGCGGCAGCGCGAAATGGCGCGCGATGCCGCGCAAATCGGCGCCAGCCCGTCGCAGGCCGTCCTGCGACCATGGAAACAAATGCCGGATGCCCTCTTCAGGATGCCCGATGGACCACGCCCAGTGGATCACGATCAAAACCAGAATGAGTGCGCCCATCACCTCGTGCGACCTGAAGCCGAAGCCGTCCGGGCGGCCGGGCTGCGGACTCTGCATGAAGCTGCCCACCGGCAACTGGACGGTGACGGCGACCGCGAGCAACCCGTGAATCCATTGCAGCGGCCGGCTCCACCGTTCGGTTGATTCGATGACTGTCATGTGGCTCTCGTTTGACGCGCGCAACTCGTGGCCGGTTACGACCGGCGATCCGGGTCGGACGCACCCATCACGCCGGGACGCCGATCAATTGCGGATTCACGCCGGCATCGACACGCGCGAGCGTGCCGCCGGCGGCGAATCGGTGCGACAGACTGGCCGGCGAGACTTAGGCAAGGCTGAGGGAAACCAGCCGATCGCACCGGTGGCCGGTCAATCCGGTTGATGGCATCGGGCAGGCGCTGCCTGCGCCGAGCCGGCCACGCAGCTACAGCGTCGCGGCAATCAGCCGCGCTTCATGCTGCAACGCGGCGCTGTCGCGTTCGCGCGGGCGCGGCAGTGCAATGGCGCGATCCAGCTTCACGCCGGCCGGCTGACCCGAGAGGACCACCACGCGATCGGCCAGGTACACCGCCTCTTCGATGTCGTGCGTGACGAACAGC
>SCQQ01000119.1 GCA_004299095.1 Burkholderiaceae bacterium
GACGATGGTGTGGCTGTTCTCGACATGGTGCCCCAGTTGTAGTGCGGGTCTTGCGGCGCTGGCCAAGGAGCAGGCGGCGCTCGAGGCGGGCGGTGTGCAGGTGGTGGTGCTGGAAAACTACCAGAACGGGGGTTACACAGGGCCCAGCATGGCGCAGTTGATTACGCAACGCGCCGGCGCAGTGAAAAGCGCGCGCAACTGGACCGTAGGAGCAGCGACGCAGCAGCTGGCATCGGTCTACAACCCGAAGAACTACCCCGATATTTACTACCTGATCGGTGCCGACGGGAAGATCACGGACATCGGCAGTGCGCCGTCCGCCAGCATGCAGAAAGTCCTCACGTTTGCACAAAAATGACGATGGTTTCTGACCCGAACCGGGCCGGCCACCCTGAACAATGACAACAATGAAGAACATTCTGCTGGCATTTCGCACCGTCTTTACATCGCCTGCCTCGTGGGCGGTGGGAGCGGTCAGCTTCTTGGTGTTTCTGATCATTTATCTGGTGACGCTGCCCGCAACGTTCACCGGCGGCTCTATTGGTTTCGGCGCCTTGAGATTCTTGACGCCCGAACTGCTGGCTTGGTCCCTGCTGATGGCAGCGATTCTGGGGCTGTTGATGCCGATGACGGTGTACTTGCTGCGGCGCGGGTACAGGGCGCATGCTGCAAAGGGCGCGGCCGCAGGCGGCATCGGCGCCGTCATCGCCCTCGTTACGCCGCTGCTGTGCTGTTCCCCGGTCCTGCCGATCGCGTTCAGCGTGATCGCGGGCTTCATTCCGGCTTTGGCCGGCGGAGCCGGTGGCCGGGTGCAAGGGTTTCTGGCAACCCATGAATGGCTGTTTTTCAGCATTGCGACAATCATTCTGCTGGCGGCGCTCCTCAAGAATGCCAGCGAAGTTGCGAAAGGCGCGTGCTGCGCCATTCCCGCAGGACGAGAGCATGCGCCCACCTGCGCGTGCTCGCACGACGTATCCGCATCACCCGCCAGCGGTGTGAATGCCGTTCGTGAAAACCCGTAGTTGACCTCTGGAGACACTCATGAAAAATCGATTTGCAAGTTTGACCACAGGTTCTGCTTTGTCCCTGACGCTGTTGGTCGCGGGCGCGACGATGGCCGCACCTGTGCTCGCCACGACGCCGCAACAAAACGCAGTCGCTGCGGGGAGCCAGATGAAAGATATGGGCCAGATGAAAAGCGGCATGCCCAACATGGCGAAATTGATGGCCAACAAGCCGTTCGTCGAGTCGTTCCAACGGGCGCTGGTTCGCGACGGCGCCAAGATTTCGGTCGATGGTACATGCGGTATGAAGACCACCGACGCGCTCCGCGCCTTTCAGAAGGCCCACGGCCTGAAGGTCACGGGTATGGTGGACCTCGCGACGGTCAAGGCGCTCGGCGTTACCTACCCCGCCAACTGATTCGCCGTCGTATCCGAAGTGTTTGTCGGCAGGGCCGGGTTTCAGCCGAAAATCGCGAGTGGCGGGCGTTCACCGCAGGCTGGGCAACTGACAAAATGATGTGCGTGGACACGCGAGCTACGCGTGAACTGAACTCGCCGGAGGCCGTCGCCGACCTCGTGGATGTCTTTTACGCGAAAGTCGTTGCTGACGCAGTGCTTGGACCGGTTTTCAAGGACATTGACCTGCGACAGCATAAACTCAAGGTTCGCGCCTATTGGCGCAAGATGCTGCTTGGCGAGCGCGATGGGTATCGACGCAACATGATTGCCCAGCACAAGACGCTGCACGCTCGACACCCCTTGCAGCACCGTCACTTCCAGCGGTGGCTGGCGTTGTTCCTGGAAACCGTGGACGAACGATTCAGCGGTAACACCGCCACCCGCGCCAAGCGCCTCGCGTCTACGATCGCCACCCACCTGGAAACCCTGCTCAACGAGGTTGGGCATCAAGGAGAAGGATATGAACGAACGTAAGGACTTCGATCTGATCGTGATCGGCGCCGGCACGGGCGGTACGGGCGTCGCGCGCATGACCTCAGCGGCGCGCTGGAAGGTAGCCGTGGTCGACCACCTGCCCTACGGCGGAACCTGCGCGTTGCGCGGATGCGATCCCAAGAAGATGCTGATTGCGGTGACCGAGGGTGTGGACTGGGCCCGCAACCTGAAGGGCAAGGGGCTCGAGGCGCAAGCGTCCATCGATTGGCCTGCCATGATCGCCTTCAAACGCACCTTTACGGACGCCATGCCTGGTCGCATCGAAACCGGGCTGGAGAAAGCAGGCGTCGTCGCGCTGCATGGCCAGGCACGCTTCACCGGGCAAAACACGATCGAGGTGAATGGCGACTCCCTGACGGCGCGCCACTTTCACATCGCCACCGGCGCCCGGCCGATGACCTTGAACATCCCGGGCGAGGAGTTGCTGATCACCAGCACCGACTTCCTCAAACTGCCGGAACGACCGGACCGGGTCGTGTTCGTCGGCGGCGGGTTCATCGCGATGGAATTCGCCCATATCTGCAAGCGTGCCGGCTCGGCAGAAGTCACGGTGCTGGAGATGATGAGGCGCCCGCTGGGCAATTTCGACCCCGACATGGTTGACCTCCTTTCCGAGGCGACCACCGAGCTGGGGATCGACCTGCGGACCGAAGCGAAAGTGCTGAAGATCGAGAAGGACGGCGCCGATCTTGTCGTCACCTATGAGGCGCCGGAAGGAAAGCAGACCGTTCGCTGCGATTCGGTGGTGCACGCGACCGGGCGCGTGCCCAACATCGAGTCGCTCAACCTGGAGGCCGCGGGCGTGGAATACGGTCGCAAGGGCATCAAGGTCAGTCCCTACATGCGCACGACCAATCCTGCCATCTTTGCGGCCGGCGACTGCGCGGACAGTGGACCCAATCTGACGCCGGTTTCGGCCAACGAGGGGCGTATCGCCGGCAAGAACCTGCTCGCCGGGAAAGACGAGCGCGAGATCCATTATCCCCCGATCCCCAGCGTCGTCTTTACTCTGCCGCAAGTTGCCTCGGTCGGACTCTCCGAGGCCGCGGCACGTGACAGGGGGCTGGCCTTTGACACGCATACTGAAAAGACAGCGCGGTGGTATTCGTCGCTGCGGGTAGGCGCACGACACAGCGCCTACAAGGTTTTGGTCGAGAAAGAGACTGGGGTGATCCTGGGGGCCCATCTGATCGGCCCCGGCGCCGAG
>SCQQ01000120.1 GCA_004299095.1 Burkholderiaceae bacterium
GATGGACACCGTGGGCAACAAGGTGGCCAGGGCTGAAATCGCCATGATCAAGGTGGTCGCGCCCAACGTGGCGCTGAAGGTGATCGACTGGGCCATTCAGGCGCACGGCGGCGGCGGCGTCTCCAGCGACTTCCCGCTCGCGCTCATGTGGGCGCACCAGCGCACGCTGCGCCTGGCCGACGGTCCGGACGAGGTGCACAACAACGCCATCGCCAAGCTGGAGCTGGGCAAATACGCGACCGACGGCAAAGCGGTCGAAATGCCGATTACGCGCGGGAGCTGATCGCGATCCCCATGCGCGGCGCTGGCACCGCGCCGATGCGCTTCCAAGGCGCGCACCCGAGCTCGGGTGCGCGCCTTTTTTGCTGGCGCGGGGGCCGCGCCCGACGGATCGTGCACGACGCGTCGCCCGAATCCGATTCCTGCGGGATCAACGTCGATAAAACGATCTCGCGATCCTGGGGCGGCGGCTCTCGCAGCGCCCGTTTGCACGCCACCTCGCCGATGCACGCTCGGTACAATGCCCGACACGTCGGAGCGTAGCGCAGTCTGGTAGCGCATCTGGTTTGGGACCAGAGGGTCGGAGGTTCGAATCCTCTCGCTCCGACCAACACCCAACCCGCTTCGCCGGGTTTTTTGTTGCGTCGCAAACTGCCCGTAGCTCAACTGGATAGAGCAATTGCCTTCTAAGCAATAGGTTGTGGGTTCGATTCCCGCCGGGCAGGCCAAAAAATTACAATATGAACAGCAATTTACGCGACACACGCTTTCTTTCGATTTCTCCTGATTTCTCCTGATTTGGGGACCAACGGTCCCCATATAGTCCCCAAAACCCGCGCCAGTCGCGGCGTTGCGGACATGCCTCATGGTGCCCATCGGTTTCCGCTGGTGTATAATGCGCCAGCGGCAGCACAGGAGCGCGAGTCACAGCGCTCTGGCCCCCCGCCGACCGCCGGGGATCAAGGCGCACCAGGTCAACCGTCGGCGAGACCCGCTAAAGCCGGTTAAAAAACGTGGTCGGGCAAAACGGCTAGGCGTCCGAATCTTTCGGGCGCGTCGTAACTGGGGGGCGTTGGGCACGCACTCAGCTATTCCGAGGAATAGCTGTGCCCGCATTTACTTCTGCCCCCACCGCCGCCGGCGGCGAACTCAATCCCGCAAATCTCACACTCACAGTCGGCTACGAGGGCCTGAGCCGGCTACTCGCCGGGCGCTCAGCCCGCGCGCTACAAGCTGATCGCTGCCGCAAACCCGGCAGCCTCCCACCCGCATGCGTCATCCCGGGTGTGAAGTCGCCCGTGTGGATCGTCGCCGACGTGCTCGCGTGGCTCGCTGCGCACCGCGAGCCGACCGTGCCCGCCCCGGCGCCCGCAAAACGCCACGTCGGCCGGCCGACGAGGCGCGAACAGCTTGAACGCGCGGCAGCGGCCCGTGCCGCCGCTGACGCGGAAGGCGGTGCGAAATGAGCCGCCGCACATACACCCGTGAGCGGCAACTGCCGCTCACGCTACAGCAAACGCTGCACGCCCTGCCGCCCACTCTCCAGGAGTCCATCAAGCGCCACCCGTTTGACCGCGAGCGCGATTCCGAAGACCTGATCTCCGAGACGTGGCTTGCCCTGCTGAAAGCGAAGCGCGGCACGTCGCCCGTGGCGATCTTCAAGCGCGCGCGGCGGAACACCCGCCGCTTCGGGCAAGACGTGGCCCACTACGCCCAGCCGCTCGACGCGCGCGAGTCGGACGAAGGCGTGATCGAGTGCGCGAGCGGCCACCCGCGCGGCGAAGCCGCCCTGGCGGTCGCGGCGCGGGCGCGCTGTTCGCTTCGCACCGCGCAGCGCCGAATCAAACGCATGCGCGCACACGGGGCGCAGGGTGATTTGTTCACGGGGGTGCCGGCATGACATACGACGCACTTCTCGCCGCCCTGCGCGACCCGCGCCGCACGCACTGTCGCGACGGCATCGCGCGGGCGCACCGCGCCTACTGCCCGGCGTGCCAGGGCGCAGGGCAGCACTCAAGCCACGCGCTCAGCGTCGCTGAAACCGGCGCGGGCGTGGTACTACTGCACTGCATGAAAGGGTGCACGCCCGACGAAATCACCGGGGCACTCGGCATCGAAATCGCCGACCTTTTCCCGACGCGCACGGGCGGCACAAGCGGTGGTGCGGCGCCCGCGCCCGAGGCATGGGTGAGCGCCGCGGCGTGGGCCGAGGCGGTGGACGCCGCCGGCTTTGACCTTCTGGCGCGCGTCGTGAGTGACCCAGTGCCAGCGTACCAGGCGCTGCACCGCGCGATTGAGGGCTTTAACGCCGCCGCACAGGACGCGATGCGCAGTGCAGCAAAGGGGACAAGATCATGAGCGCATCAAACGTAGCAACCCTCCACACGCGCAACACCATCGCCGGCGCGGCAGCGCCGGGCGCGAGCAGTGTGATACTCACACGCGGAACAGACGTGAGGCTCGAACCGATTCACTGGCTCTGGAAAGGCTGGCTCGCGCGCGGGAAACTGCATCTACTCGCCGGCATGCCGGGGCAAGGAAAAACCACGCTCACGCTCGCCTTCGCCGCAGCCGTCACAACTGGCGGGCGCTGGCCGGACGGCACGCGGTGCGCGACGGGAAACGTACTGATCTACTCTAACGAGGATGACCTGAGCGACACGCTCGCACCCCGACTAACCGCCGCTGGCGCCGACATGTCGCGGGTGTTCTTTGTCACAGGAACCCGAGCCGCCGGCGGCGAAGCCCAGCCATTCGAGCCGGCGCGCGACATGCCGCTGCTGCAAGCCGTGGCAGCGCAAATCGAAGGCGGCATCGACTTGCTGATCGTCGACCCGGTTGTTAGCGTACTGACGGGCGACAGCCACAAGAACGCCGAGACCCGCCGCGCCTTACAACCGCTCGTCGATCTCGCCGCGAGCGCGAAGTGCGCCCTGGTGGGCATCACGCACCTTTCAAAAGGCGGACAGGGCGGCGACCCAACGCTGCGCGTGCTCGGAAGCATAGCATTCACGGCACTCGCACGCCTCGTCATGTTGGCGGCCAAATCCACAAGCGATGAGGGCGACGCGACGCGCGTTTTGGTTCGCTCGAAATCAAACATTGGGCGGGATGGCGGCGGATTCGAGTATCGGATGGAGCAGCAGCAGGTGGCGGCCGACATCTGCGTCACACGCATCGACTGGGGCAAGGCGCTCGAGGGCACGGCCGGCGAGCTGCTTGAAGACCCGGATGCAGACGACGGCGCAGCCGAACTACCACGCATGATCCGCGACGAGCTGGCCGATGGTGGGTGGTATCCGGCAGCCGCGGTGTCCGCCACGCTCCGGGCAGCGGGCTACACACCAAAGCAAATCCGGAGCGCCAGAAAGAAGGCGGGCGTTTTGGTTCAAAAAGGCGGCTACGAAAAGGGGTGGTACTGGAAACTGGCGGGCGCGCCGGGCGACTCCCACCCGCCTGAAGGTGCCCTTTCTTAAAACAGGGCACCTTGGGCATCTTCGAAGATGCCCTTTTTTATCGAAGATGCCCTTTTTTTATCGAAGATGCCCTATTTTTGACGTGGGCACCTTCGGGCACCTTCGTTCGCGCGTACACGGCCCGAGGGCGGGCCGGGATACCAGTACGAGCAAGACCGCAGATAGGACACCCCTTGCGCGTAATCGGTATTCCCCCGACGCCCCCGGCGGGGGGCTGTGCTCCGTCTTCCCCTCTCTGTCCTCTCCGTCCTCTCCATCTTTTCCGTCACCCCCATCCCTTGCAGATCGCTCTTGGGGGACGCCGCCGCCTGCGGCACCGGCCTCCCCAGGCGCTCGCCCACCCCCTCAACCCCGCGCCCGGCGCCGTCGCGCCCGACGCCACAGCCGCCGTTTTGGGGCCGGCGCGGGTCGTCGGGGGTACTGGCACCCCCCCGACGCCTGACGCAACCGCGCCCCTTTGGGCCGGGTAGGGGGTCAGGCCTGCAAACCGGAATACCCGGCGCCCCACCACGGGCCGCGCGAATTTTGTCGTTCTGGCGCGGAAGTAGGTATGGGGGCGCCCTTCGGCGTCCCCTGAAAGGGGTTCCTGATGAAAAACGAGATTTCGGAGATTGCTTGGGTCGTCCACCTCGCCATCGGCCTCGCCCTCTGTGGCGCGGCGATCGGTGTGGCGACGTGGGGGCGGTGGTGGTTCGGCCAAGCGCCCACGGCCGCGCAGGTGCTGGCCCTGGCGCGTGCCTTGGTCACCCCGCCGACCACAGCGTTTTTCGAGTACCGGGAACAGGCGGCGCTTGCCGCCGCCCTGGGCGGCTTGGTCGGCGCCGCGCTGCCCGTGCTTCCCCTGCTACTCAAGCGCGGGAATGCGCGCATGAGTAAGTGAATTTTTGGGGTTTCCAGTTTTTACACAAAGGAGTTTTTTATGGAAAGCGACTTTTCCATTCTGTTGCGCCGTGCGGCCGTGCTCGCCGTCGCCGGCGTGGTCGTCGCAGCCGGCGCCTACGCCGTCGGCGCCGCCGTGGCCGCGGGGTTCGCCGCGGGCGCCGGGTTCGACCCTGTGCCCGTGGCCCACCTCGTGCACGTCGCCGCCGGCGGCGCGGTCGTGGGCGCCGCAGCGGCGCTTTTCACCCGCGCGCCGCATCCCGAGGAATGAGTAAACGCATTTTTGAATTTAGGAGCAAATGATGACTTATGTATTGCTTGATTTGATTTTTGCCGCCATCGGCGCGGTCCTCTACGCCGTCCTGCGTGCACGGTGTGGCGACGGGGTGGTGTGGGTCGTGGCGAGGCGGTTCGCCCTGGCGACCGCCATCGCATCCGCCGGCGGCGCCTTGCAAGCGACGCCCATGGCGCCCGGCGATGCCCTTGCGAGCGGCCTGGTCCTCCTATTCGTGGGCAGCCTCCTGATGCTCATCGTCCACCGCATCCGCGGTCTTCTGCCGTCCGCCGACCACGGAGAGGCGGCGAGCGGCCGGGGTAGCCACATGCGAGGCGCCCGCCTCGTCAGTGGCCGCGCCTTGGCGGGGCGACTCAAAAAAGAGGCCGGCGCCCTGACCATCGGGGCGCAAAAAATCCCGACGCGTCTCGAACCGCTGCATTTTCTGATCGCCGGCGCGACCGGCACGGGAAAATCTGTCGCGATTTCCGAGGTCCTCGACGGTATTTCCGCGCGGGGTGACCGTGCTTTTATCAGTGACGCGGCCGGCGGATATTTGAGCCGTTATTACAGTGAACCGCGCGGTGACATTGTCTTGAATCCCCTCGACTCGCGCGCGGTTTCGTGGTCGCCACTCGCGGAGATTTCGTCGCCCTGGGACGCCGAGCAATTCGCAAAAAGCATTATCCCAACCGGCACAGGCAGCGCCCACGAATGGAATACGTATGCGCAGGCGGTCGTGGCCGTCATCCTGAAACGGGCATGGGAAAATCATCTGACCAACGCCGATATTTTCCGCCTCGCGATTATCGCCGACCTCGACGAATTGCGTCTTGTATTTTCTGGCACGCCCGCCGCGCCTCTGGTGGCCGAGGGTAATGAACGCATGTTTGGGTCCGTCAGGGGTATTGTTGGAACATATCTGGCGCCGTACCAATATCTCGACCCCGCCGCCGGCGTTGATTCATTCAGCCTGAAAAAAGCGGTTCGAGATAATAAGGCCGGTTGGATGTTTTTCAATTTTGCGGACGACCAATTAACTATGCTCGCGCCGATTATTTCAGCCGTGACAGATATTATTTCCAAGGCGCTTTTGTCCATGAATCCAGATGAGAATAGGAAATTCTGGTTGATCTTGGACGAGTTTGCGTCACTTGGCCGGGTGAGTTCGATTATCGATTTTCTTACGAAAGCGAGAAAATTCGGAGGCCGCGCGATTATCGGTATCCAAACGGTCGCGCAACTGCGCAGTGCATACGGTCAAGCCGACGCCGCGACGCTATTATCCAACACCGGGTCGCAACTGGTTTTGCGAGTACCAGACCCCGAGACCGCTGATATTATGAGCCGGATGCTCGGTGATGAACAGGTTTTGCGTACCATGGGATCGAGCGGCAAATCAAGCGGTGGAATGCAAATGATCGGCACAAACTCAGAAAATCAGTCTGAGCAAATCGTGAACGAGAGAATCATTATGCCATCGCAGCTCCAAAATCTCGAAACTCTGCACGGTATTATCAATCTTGCTGGTGGCTTCCCGGCGGCACCGGTCGAATTGGAACCGCGCGAGCGGAGCATTACCGCCCCGGCATTTACCGCGACAACGCGTAAATCTCCAACCGTGTCTATTCAAAAACCGGCGGTCGATAATATCGACCTGCCTTTAGACCTCGATACCCCGCAATCGGAATAACCGGGCACGGGTCTCAATAATAAAGCGGCACCCTACCCACCCCGGGGGTGCCGAAAAGCCCTGCAAACCCGCGCCAGCCCTCGATTCCGCCCGTGGCCCAAGTGTGGCCAAAGTGTGGCCCGCTAGTAATCAAAAATAGGCTCTCGCCCTACAGCCACGCGGCTTCCGCCCGTGGCCCAACGCAACGGAGAAAACACAATGTCGAAAGAGCACTTCATCAAATGCCGGCTTTCAGCCGAGGATGCGCGCGAGATCGATCGGATCTGCGCTGCCGTAGGAGTATCCCGCAGCGAGTATTTACGCAGTGTCGCCCTTATTGGGCCGCGCCGTGATACTGAGAAATCGGGTGACTCGGAGAATATCGCGCCGCGACTGGATGAAATCGAATCCGCTCTGGACAAAAGCGCCGCTGCATTCGACGCGCTTTTGTCCCGACTCGGTGAAATCATGCGGATTCCTTCATTCCGTGAATATCGGACGCGCCGCCTGATCGACGAACCGCATCCACGCCAGGGCGAGAAAACCGGCGATTATCTAATCCGCATTGCCGGTGATTATTGCGGCTTATATGGACAGTGGCCCGACCCGAAAGATAACGCCCGCTTCGGGAGTTTGCCCGAAGGCGTGTATTTTCCGAAAGACCGGCCGCAATAATCAATAACCATCGGAGGGAATCGTGCGTAAATTACTGATTGCATCCATGCTTGGCATTATGTCTTTTGGCGGCCCCGCGCCGGCAAGCGCCGCGACCTATTTAACGGGTTTCGCCACTATGCACTTGGCCGGGCACGGTTGGTGTGATGTAAACCCCGGCGCCGGGATCGAGTTTGATAATGGGTTCGCCGTGGGGGTTTATAAGAATAGTCTCTGCCGCACGAGTGTTTATATTGCCAAGGAGTTCGCATATTCATTCGTGCCCGCGATTACAGGCGGCGTGCTGGTGGGCGCGGTGACGGGGTATCGGTGGAAAATCACACCGGTGGTTTTGCCCGAGATCGTTTTCCGGTTGACAGACTCGGTAAAACTGGCTGCGCTTATTCAGCCAATCACCACCCGGATAATGCCGGCTTTTGTAGCCGTCCAACTGCGGTATTCATTCTGACCAGGAGCTTCAATCGTGCTTTCAGTCCATTCAATCAAAGCGGGCGGCGATGTTAAATCCGTCGCCGCGTATTACGAAGGTTATCAGGTCGGTGCCGAAAATCCACACGCCCGGCAGCACGACGAGCCGCGGGGAATGTGGGTTGGAAAATATGCCGCCGAGCGCGGTTTTGAATATGAGCCGGTGCAGCGTGGTGAGATTGCGGCGGCACTGCGGGGATTCGACCCGCGCTCGGGCGAACCACTATCGAATAACGCAGGCGACCCGAACCATAAACCGGGCTACGACCTCACTTTCTCCGCCCCAAAATCGGTCTCGATTATGTGGGCCGCTGGCGATGCAACGCTACAGCGTGCGATCAGTGAGGCCCAGCAGGCCGCAGTCGAACGTGCAATCGAATATGCGCAGGCGTCGGATGGCCCTTTCGTCCAGCGCGAAGGTCACGCCGGCGTGGAAAAGGTCCCGCATCACGAAATCGCAGCCGCCACATTCGAGCACAGCAGCGCCCGCTCGGGTGAGCCGCATCTTCACACCCACGCGGTCGTGATGAACGTCGCTGCCGATGGCAAGCGAATCGACTTCGACACCAGGTACGCGCACACGATTGGCACCGCGTACCGCGTCGAACTTGCGCGAAGCCTTGAAAAGCTCGGGTTCCAGATTGAGAAAGACGGCCGCAGCTTCCGCGTCGCGGGTTTTCCAGAAGCGCTCGAAGAACAGCTTTCCACGCGCGCGCACCAGATCGAGCAGCGCGAGCGCGAGACAGGGATGCGCGGAGAAGGGGCGGAAGACGTGCACCAAAAAGCGACTAGGGTCGCAAAAGACGAACACCCCCGCGAGACAGCGTTCAAGATGGCCCGCGACGCCGCCGCAGCCGCGGGCTTCGATGCCGAAGCACTGCGCCATGCGCCGGGCGCGCGGATGGCCGAAAAGGAGGGTCAGGAACCGGTGCCGCCGCTGGTTGACACCGCCTTCGCCGAGGCCAGCACGCTCACACAGCCGCAGATCGAACGCGCCGCTTTTGAGCGCGCGCAAACCACGGGCCAGGGCATAGGCGACGCCCTGACCGACTTGCGCGCCATGGAGGCATCGGGCGTCCTGGTGCGCCTGCACGACCCCGAGGGCGGCCCGGACCGCTTCACGAGCAGGGAGATGATGGGGATCGAGTCCGGGCTTGCGGCATACGCCGCCCGCGCTGCCCGCACGGAGTCCTACGCCACAGCGTCACACGTGGACGCCGTGATCGAGAAGAAGGGGCTTTCGCAAGAGCAGGCCGCCGCCGTGCGGCACATCACCGACGCGCGCCGCTCTTTCGCCGTGATCGAGGGCACTGCGGGCGCGGGGAAATCGTATGCCTTGGGCGCGGCTCGCGAAGCGTGGGAGTCCGCCGGCTCGCGCGTGATCGGGTGTGCCCTGGCCGGCAAGGCCGCGGCCGGGCTCGAAGAAGGCGCGGGGATCAAGTCCGACACGATCCACAACACCGTGAACCGCATCGACAAAGGCGAAATCGCGCTCGACTCGCACACGGTCGTGGTCGTTGACGAGGCCGGCATGTGCGGTTCGCGCCTTATGAGCGGCCTCGTCGCCCGTGCCGACCAGGCAGGCGCAAAAGTGGTGTTAGTAGGCGACACAAAACAACTTCAGCCGATCGACGCCGGCGGGGCGATGCGTGCCATGGAACGCGCCGCAGGCGGCGCCGTCCGCATGGACGAGATCCGCCGGCAGGCCGTGACCGCCGACCGCGAGATCGTCGCCGCGCTCCGCGATGGCGACACGGAGCGGGCCTTGCAGGGCATGGAAAAGCGCGGCTATCTCCGTGAGCACGCTGACGCCGACGCCATGCGCGAGGCCATCGCCCGCGCGGTGGTGGCGGACCTGCGCGAGGGCAAGACCAGCATCGGCCTTGCGGCCCGCCGCGCCGAGGTCGAGGGCATCAACCAGGCCGCACGGACAGAAGCACGCTCGGCCGGCCTACTCAAAGGCGACGACCACGCTTTCACCACCCAGGCCACACCCGAGGCGGCCGAAAAGACCAAGGCGTTCGCCGTGGGCGACCGCGTGGTGACCCTCAAAAACGACCGCTCTTTGCAGATCAAAAACGGGCAGACGTGGACTGTGGCTCAAGCCCGCGACGACCGCCTCATCCTTCGCCGGGACGGGGACGGCAAAGGGCTAACCATCACCGACCGCCAGTACCGCGCCCTCGACCACGCCTATTGCGTGACGGTCCACAAAGCGCAAGGCGTGACCGTGGACAGGGCGCACGTCGCCCACGACTCCGCCATGGCCGACCGCTCGCTGTCCTACGTGGCCGCCTCGCGCCACCGCGACATGATGACCTACCACTACACCCAGGCGCAAGCGCCCGAAATCGCCCACGACATGGGGCGCGTGCGAGACAAAGACACGAGCGCCGACTACACCCCCGCCACCCCGGACGCCCCATCCGACGCCGGCCACGAACCCCCGGACACCACTCCCCGTCGCCGCGACACGGAGACGCACACCGACACGCCTGTCCCCGCCGCCACGCCGTCACGTCCGCACGCCGTGGCGGACCCAGCGGCGGCAGCAGCACGGCGCGCGGACATCACGCACGTGAAAGCGGACACGCGTGACGTCGCCACCCGCGAGCGGGACGCCAGGTTGGCCCGCGCGGCGCTGCACACCGCAGGCCCGATGCCCCGCAGCCGCCAGATCGAGCGCGACGTGCGCCGTGGCCGCGCGGCGTGGCAATACGACTCAACGGGCCGCGCGTTCCTACGGTACCGCGACGGGAGGACATACGATCGCGCCCTGCATGGACGTGGGCCGAAGCAAGTGAAGCTCCGCCAGTTGAAGACGCTGGGCCTCACTCAGAAAACCGCAACCATCATCACGCGCGACAAGCGCTTTTTGGGGTTGAAATACGGCGAAAAACAACAGGTGCTGATCAGCCGCGAGACGACGTTCCAGCGCCGCGCTGGCGCCGACCGCGACGCGCTGCGCGCGCGCATCGCCGACCGCGAAACCGGCGCGCTCGGGCGCGCATGGGCCAAGGCCCAAGACAAGGTTTACAGCCACTTCAACGCCGAGGGCTTTCGCCCTGCGACCGCCAGCGAGGCCCGCCGCGCACTGCGGGCCGCGAAGAGCGAGGCCCGCGACGACCGCGCGGAGGCGCGGGCGGAGTTGCGTGCACAGATCGCTGCTGCGCTGCCAACGCCGCCGGCGAAAGCCGCGACGGCGCCAGAAAGGGGGCGCGACGCGGGCATGGAACGGTAGCCCAGTCCACGCAATGACAACTCTGAGCAGGGTCGCGCACCCCGCGTGACCCCCCACTCAAGGAGAAAAAACGTGAACACTCATTCACTCAAAACAGTAATCGCACGCGCCCGCCGGCCCGTGGCCCGTGTGGTGACCGCCGTCGCGATCACTGCGGCGGTTGCAGTCGCCGTGTCCGTGGCGGGGTTCCTGCGCACACACCCGGACGCGGCGACTCCCGCCGTGCAGGCGCAGATCACACAAAAAGCCGCGGCCTTAGCCGCGGTGGAGGCCGCCCGCCACAGTTGATAGAGCGGGGTCTCATGCCCGGTTATCCCGCGGCTACATAGCTATGTGCGGCACGATTTGAACAGGCACCGCCCGCTACAGCGCGGCAGCGCTGAACAGGGCGTCCGCGCTCCGTTGCAGCTCAATGACTTCCTGTTTGCGCTTCGTTACGCCGCTCTTTCGGTCGCGTTTCCCGATAGCCACGGGGACGCCCCAAAACTCGGCGGCTTCGACCATGCCCATGCTCAGGAGCACGGGATCCCCTAGTGCCAGAACTTCATGCGGCTGAGTCGGCCGAGCGCCGATCGCCTTCATGATCTGGCTTGCAACGGCTCTTCCGAGCGGTGGCGGGACTGCGTTGCCGATCTGCCGTGCCCCGTGCCATTTTGTTTCGTTGAAACGGAACCAATCTGGAAATCCATGGAGACGTGCCATTTCGCGCACAGTCACGCAGCGATTCCATCGGTAGTGAATGGGCCGTGGGCTGGTGAACGCCCCGCGAGCGGAGTCCGTACCAGCTCGAAGCGTATTGCTAACGCCTCCGGGCGGAAGCCGAAAAAACCGCGAAATCGGTTCGACGTCGCCGGGCGCCGTCTCCGAAAAGCGCCGCCGTGTGATCGCTGAATGCTCGGTACGCATGCTGCTAGTCAAACGATCAGGGCTCCATTCGCGGCGGTAGCCGTAGCCCCATCCGTCGAGCGTCATGCAGCGCAGGCGCTTAGCGTAATCCGACGGCTTCCCCCAGCGCTTCGTCGTTACCGAGTCGCAGGTGAGTAGGCTCGCGAAAGTATCGGCATCAGGCAAGTCCGACAGCGCGTCTCGGCAGGTCGGGGCCGGCGGACGGTCTGCTGCCGCCGTCCCAGGTCGCGACGTGGTAGCTTGAGGGTACTCGGGCAAAGGAAGACCTCTTTTCGCACCCATCAGGAACAATCGCTCCCGATCCTGTGGGACGCCGTACTCGCACGCATTGAGCACGCGCCATTCTTCTCTCACGGCGTATCCATTGGCGGCGAACTCGTCCATCAATTCGGCCAAGAATCGCCGATGCTTGCCGACGGTCAGTCCCTTGACGTTTTCGAAAACGAAATAGTCCGCGCCTAGGGCGTCGACCAACCGAACGAAGTCTCGCACCAACAGATTGCGCGGGTCGTCGAGGGCACGTTTCCCAATCAACGAAAAACCTTGGCACGGGGCGCCGCCAAATACCACGGACACCTTTCGATCTCCGATTCCCGCCGCTGCGCGGATGTCGGCAGCCGAGAGGTCACACACCGAGCGCGGAAGCACTGCGCAACGCGGGAAATTGAATTTGTGGACGGCCGCGTGTACGGGGTCTATCTCGACCGCAGCCACCACGTCGAAACCCGCTTGTTCGAATCCAAGGCTGAGCCCGCCCGCGCCGGCGAACAGGTCGATTCCGATAGGTCTGCTCATGGCGAAAGTATAGGGTTCGGACCGCCTGCCACCAGTCGAGAACTTCGTGACGCTACCATCCACGGATGGTCGATGCGCTGACTCCGGCTCAACGAAGTCGCTTGATGTCCGCGGTCCGTTCCAAGGACACCAAGCCGGAAGTTGCCGTGCGTTCGATGCTGCATCGCTTGGGCTTCAGGTTCCGACTGTATCGTCGCGACCTTCCGGGAACGCCCGACATCGTGCTTCCGGCGTACAAGACGGCGATCTTCGTAAACGGTTGCTTCTGGCATGGCCACTACTGCAAGCGAAGCAAGATGCCGAAGTCGCGCGTGGCATACTGGTTCGCCAAGATCGAATCCAATCGGGCGCGCGACGAAAGAGTCCATCGACGGCTTCGGCGGCTGGGTTGGAAGGTCATCGTGGTTTGGGAGTGCGCGCTTCGACGGCCCGATGCGCTCGAACAAAGATTGTTGCGCTCTCTTCGGACGCGCAAAGGAGCGAGGATGGCGAAAAGGATGGGGCTGAAAGCGGCGCCGGCAAAAAATAGCAGCCGGTACGCGCAAATCATCGCTAAAGTGTTTGAAACGCATTACAGGCCCAATGCCGAGGCCGTGCCGTTCGATCGTTCCGAATTCGCGGAAATCGCCACCGCTCTGCATATAGAGCTGCCGAAAAATTTGGGCGATGCGATCTATTCGTTCAAGTACCGTGTGCCGCTCCCGGTTTCGATAACCGACACCGCGCCCAGCGGCAAGGTATGGGCGCTCGCGAACGCAGGTAGAGGCAAGTATGAGTTCAGGTTGGTGTGTCCGCCTGACTTAACGCCGAAGGTCGGGCTTTCGTCGATCATGGTGCCTGACGCTACCCCGGAAATAGTTGGCGCGTATGCGCTGGGCGACGAGCAAGCACTTCTCGCTAGGGTGCGCTACAACCGGCTTGTCGACGTTTTCCTCGGAATCGTGGCGTGGTCGCTTCAGAACCATTTGAGAACTACGGTTGAGGGGATCGGACAAATCGAGGTTGACGAGCTTTATGTCGGCGTCGACAAGACAGGGCGGCAGTTCGTGGTGCCGGTGGAAGCGAAGGGCGGCACGGATAAGGCGAGCTGGCAACAAACTGCACAGGATATCGCATGTTGCGCGCAGAAGTTTCCTAATCTGATTTGCAGGGCCGTGACCGCGCAGTTTGTCAGTTCCAATAAGATTGCGATGTTCGAACTCACGGCCAACAACGGCAACATCGTGATAGTTGGCGAGCGCCATTACGAACTTGCTCGTGCGACGGAAATTACCGAAGAGACTTTGCTTCAGTACAAACGGACTGCTTCAAGCGATTCAGACTAGTCCATCGCGGTCATCCGAGTTTTCTTGCGAGGTCTACCGACCGCAGGTGCGTGTAGCGCTTCAACATCGCAAGCGTCTTGTGTCCGCTGATCGCCGCCAGCTCCAGGACCGAGAGATCACCCCGTTCGGCTAGGCGCGACAGCGCTTCGTGCCGGAGGTCATGGAAGTGCAGGTTTTCGATGCCGGCACGAGTGCAGACACGGCGCCATGCTGCACTGAAAGAATCGCTCGCGCGCCACTGCCAGAAAAGGCGGCTGTCCATCGACCGCGGCAGCTTCCCCAGTTCACGCAGGACGGCCAGCGCTTCGCTTGAAAGTGGCACCGCGCGCGTGGGGTCGCCGTTTTTCGTGCCATGGCCCCCGATGCCCCGCAACGTCATCACGCGCTTGCTTGTGTCCACGTCGCCCCATTCCACGGCCAGCAACTCGCCCAGTCTCGCGGCAGTTTCCAACGCCGCGCGCACCAGGAGCGCCATCGGCGGCTCGCACGCCGCCAGCAGCTTGCCTTCTTCCCCAGGCGCGAGCCGCCGTGTGCGGGCGTTGTGCTCAACCGGCCGCGCGACTCCCGCAAGTGGGTTCACCGCGCCCCCGATGCCCCATTCACGGCTCGCCAACTTGTAAATCACGCTCAACTTGGCAAGCTCCTTTTTCACTGTGCTTGCGCTCCTGCCAACCCTCAGCCGCGCATCGCGGTAGTTCGCAACTTTCGCCGGTGTGATCGCGCTCAGCGCCATCTTCCCGAACGCTTCATCAAGCCGTCGCAGCGTCGATTCGTGCCCCACGCCGCGCAGCTTAGGCACCACGTCGCGCCTATAGCGCTCTATGCACTCGCGCAGCGTGGTGCGCTCAGCATCGCGCCGCACAACATAGACACCGCGCAACAGCTCGCTTTCCACGAGCTTCGCCCAGTCTTTTGCGTCTTTCCGCGTTGTGAAAGTCTTTGACACGCGGCCCAGGCCGCGCCGCTTGATGACGGCGCGGTACTGGTCGTCGCCCCGTTTTTCGATCGAAGCCATGTTCCGGTCCCCAAATGGTCCCCAAAAACTAAATTTTACTCCGAAAATCCAGCATCCATGCGGGCTTTCGGCCTGCTCATGGCTGCCTTCTAAGCAATAGGTTGTGGGTTCGATTCCCGCCGGGCAGGCCAACGAAGGTTGCCAGCGCGGCTCACACTGCGCCGAAACCCGCGTGTTCCCTGACGTTGAAGGGCTTTTCCAGTCACTTCGCACGGCGCCTGCCGCCCTCGCCCCGCAGCCCGCTTCAATCTGTCGCGCGCTCAGCGGCCGTCGATCGCCGCCGTGATCGTCTTCACGTTGTGGCGCATCATGTCCATGTAGGTTGACGCCGGCCCGCTCGGCGGCGACAGCGCATCGGAATACAGCGTGCCGCCCACTTTCACACCGGTGTCGCGCGCAATCTGCTCGATCAGCTTGGGGTTGGTGATGTTCTCGATGAACAGCGCCGACGCGTGGCTGGCCTTGACCTGCCGGATCAGCACCGCCACGCCGGCGGCCGAGGGTTCGGCTTCGGTCGAGACACCTTCCGGCGCGAGGAACGTGAGGCCGTACTCGTGCTGGAAATAATTGAAGGCGTCGTGCGACGTGATCACCGTGCGCCGCTTCGCCGGAATCGCGGCGAAGCGGGCCTTGATGTCGTTGTCCAGCGCCTTGAGCCGCTGCCCGTAGGCTGCGGCGCGCTCGCGATAGTCGTCGCATCCCGCCGCATCAGCCGTGCAGAACGCTCGGGTGATATTCCGCACGTAAATCTCGGCGTTGGCCACCGATTGCCAGGCGTGCGGGTCGTAGCGGCCACCGTCGCGGCGCGTGCCTTGATCGGAATGGCTGCCGTGCCCCGCCCCCGTGCCGGCATTCGGCAGCGGCGTCACGCCGCGTGTCAATTCCACCACCGGCGCATGCGTGCCGCTGGCCGCAATCAGGCGCGGCAGGAACCCCTCCAACCCCAGGCCGTTGACCAGGATCACCTGCGCCTGTGCCAATGCCGCGGCATCGGCCGGTTTGGGTTCATAAACGTGCGCGTCGCCGTTGGGCCCCACCAGCGTGGTGATGCGCACCCGGTCGCCGCCCACGTTGCGCGCCAGGTCGGCAATGATGGAGAAGCTGGCCACGACCTTGAGCGGCGCCGCAGGCGTGGCTGCGCCCGCGAGCAGCGGCAGCGCCAGGGAAACGGCGGCCAGCATCCAGCACGTTTTCGGAAATCGATCGGTTTTCATCAGGCGGCCTGATGCGCGAGTGGCCGAACCCGCGAGGCGATGGCGCCGCGCGGGCCGGCCAGGATGGACACGATGTACGCCACGCCCGCTGCCAGGATGATAGCCGGGCCGGATGGCAGTCCGGCGTGATAGGACAGCAGCAGCCCGGCCACGCACGCCAGCGCGCCCAGCGCCGCCGCCAGCAGGCACATGGAAGCGACGCGCGACGTCCAGAAGCGAGCCGCCGCAGCCGGCAACATCATCAGCCCGACCGCGAGCAAGGTGCCGAGCGCCTGGAAGGCTCCCACCAGGTTCAGCACCACCAGCCCGAGAAAGACGAAATGCACCGGCGGCCCGAGGCGCGAGACCGAACGCAGGAACAGCGGATCCAGGCATTCGGCCACCAGCGCGCGCCAGAACAGCGCCAGCGCCGCCAGCGTGACGAGCGTCACCCCGCCGATCAGGACCAGCGACGCGTCGTCCAGCGCCAGCACGGTGCCGAACAGCACGTGCATCAAATCGACGTTGGAGCCGCGCAGCGAAACGATGAGCACGCCGAGTGCCAGCGAAATCAAATAGAACGCCGCGAGCGACGCGTCCTCGTGCTGCACCGTGAGGCGCGACACCGCACCCGCGCCCAACGCCACCAGCACGCCGGCCACCAGGCCACCGATCGTCATCGGCACCAGATCCAACCCGTAAAACAGGAAACCCACCGCCACACCGGGCAGGATGGCATGCGACATGGCGTCGCCCGTCAGGCTCATGCGCCGCAGCATCAGGAAAACGCCCACTGGCGCCGCGCTCAGCGCCAGCAGCAGCGCGCCGGCGAGCGCGCGCTGCATGAAGGCAAAGTCCACGAAGGGCGCCAGCAGCGCGGCGTAAAGCAGGTCCATCACGCCGCTTTCCGCCTGAGCGTGCGGTCGCCGGGCGACAGTGCGGCCGCGCGAGATTCAGACCAATCGACCGCAGCGCCTGCGCCATCCGACTCGCACCGCGGCGCGTTTTCGTTCCAGGCTTCGTGGAAGCGGCGCGCACGCAGCAGGTTGTCCGCGCTCAGCGTAGCGCGCGCGTCGCCCCACGCCACCGGCCGCCGCGCCAGCAGCAGCGCCTCGGGGAATTGTTCGCGCACCAGGTCCAGGTCGTGCACCACCACCATCACCGTACGCGCTTCGCCGTGCCAGCGCCGGATCAGCGCCATCAGGTCGGCCACCGTGCGCGCGTCGATGGCGTTGAACGGCTCGTCCAGCAGGATCAGGTTGGCGTCCTGCACCAGCACCCGGGCAAACAAGGCGCGCTGCAACTGGCCGCCCGACAGCGTATCGAGCGCGCGCCGTTCGAAACCTTCCAGCCCCACGGCCTGCAGCGCCTGGCGCACCGCCTCGCGGTCCTCGTGCCGATGGCGGCCGAGCAAGCCGCGCCGCGGCCAGAGCCCGAGCGTCACCAGATCCACGACACGCGCCGGAAACGTCCGGTCCAGATCGGACTGCTGCGGCAAGTAGGCCACGCGCGCCCACGGCGCCAGCGCCAGGCTGCCAGCCATCGGCTGCAGCAGGCCGACCATGCCTTTCATCAGCGTGGACTTGCCCGAGCCGTTGGCGCCGACGATCGCCGTGAGCGAGCCGCGCGCGACCGCGCCCGCCAGGTGGTGCACCGCCGGATGGCGGCGATAGCCCAGCGTAAGATCGTTAAATTGAATGCAGATATCTGACATCGCCAACACAACCAAGGGAGATGCCGGCATTTGCGTGCCGGCGTGATCGATTGTAATGTTATTACATTGAATGGCTGTGTTCGCCAGGATTTCCGACATGCCCCCATTGACCAAGAACCAGGCACTGGTGCTGGATGCGCTCTCGCACAGCGGCCGGCCGCTCAGTGCCTACACCCTGCTCGACCAGTTGCGCGACCAGGGCTTCCGCGCGCCGCTGCAGGTGTATCGGGCGCTCGCCAAGCTGGTGGAACTGGGGCTGGTGCACAAGCTGGAAAGCATCAACTCGTTCGTCGCCTGTGCCCATCCGCACCAGCACCGGCACGGACTGGTGGCGTTTGCGATTTGCGACCGCTGCGCGCAGACCAGCGAGTTCTCGGACGACGCCATCGAGGAGCATCTGCGCAACTGGGCCGCGGCCAATCACTTCCAGCTCACGCAAACCATCATTGAAATGCGCGGCGTGTGCGCGAATTGCCTGGCCGAGGGTTAGGTCCCGTTACACGGAAGATGGCAATGAAGGAGACACCGCAAGCCTTCGGTCATTCCCGCGCAGGCCGGAACCCGCGCTTGCGCTTTGCCCCGTTGCACCGCGTTCACGCCGCCGAAGTCGGCGGGGCGGATGCCCGTCTGCGCGGGCAGAGCGGCGTTTTGATTGCGGAAACCGTTCTGACGTTTTTGCGCGAACCGCGTTCCTTCGATTGCTGGTCCCGGAGTGACGCCATCGGAAGCAGCGCTGGCCGGCCAGCGCGACAGGATTGAAATTGTCATGACCCCCCTTGATTTGCCAGCCATCAACGCGCGTTTGCGCGCGTGCCATCCCCTGGTGCAAAACATCACCAACACGGTGGTGCAGCAGTTCTCGGCCAACGTGCTGCTGGCGATCGGCGCGGCGCCCGCGATGTTCGACCACCCGGCCGACGCGGCACAGTTCGCGCGCATCGCCGACGCCCTCCTCGTCAATTTCGGCACCGCGACCAATGGGCAGTTGCTGGCGGCCGATGCCGCCATCGCGGCAGCGGCAGGAGCCGGCAAACCGTGGGTACTGGATCCGGTGAGCTTCGGCGCGGGCGATTTCCGCACCCAGCGCATCCGCCAGGTGCTGGCGCGCCGCCCCACGGTCGTGCGCGGCAACGCCTCCGAAATCATGGCGCTGGCGGGGACTGGCGCGGGTGCGCGCGGCGTCGATGCCACCGATGCAGTCGAAGCGGCGCTGCCCGCCGCGGTCACACTGGCGCGCCAAACCGGCGGCGTGGTCGCGGTATCGGGCGCCACCGACCTTGTCGTGGCCATCCTGCATGGCCAGGTTCGCGTGGCGCGCATCGCAGGCGGCAGCGCGCTGATGGCGCTCGTGGTCGGCACCGGCTGCGCGCTGGGGTCGGCGGTCGCCGCATATCTTGGTGCCATCGAGGCCGACCGCGATGCAGTTGGGGAGGCCCGCTTCGACGCCACCGTCGCCGCGCACGCGCATTTCGCGCTGGCCGGGTCGCTGGCTGCCGAGCGCGCCCGGTCGCCTGGCAGCTTCGCCGTGGCTTTCCTCGATGCGCTTTACGAAACCAAGCCTGCCGATTTCTCGCGCGCAAAAATCGCCCTCGAGACCCGGGATCAACCGTGACTTCGCGCCTCGCTGGCATTGACCCCGCGCTGTACGTCATCACCGACACCGCGCTTTGCGCACGGACCGGTCGCAGCGTTGCGGAAACGGTTGCGGCGGCGGTCCGCGGCGGCGCGGGCATCGTCCAGGTTCGCGACAAAGCGATAAACGACGCCGCGTTCTACGAACTGAGCGTTGCCGTGCTGAAGGCCGTCAAAGAAGCCTCTGGCGGCCGGCGCGTCCCGGTGGTTCTCAACGATCGCGTCGAGGTCGCGGCGCGGCTGCTCGCCAAGGGCCTCGAAGTCCACGTCCAC
Organism: Burkholderiaceae bacterium; assembly: GCA_004299095.1. GTDB lineage: Bacteria > Pseudomonadota > Gammaproteobacteria > Burkholderiales > Burkholderiaceae_C > Ottowia. The sequence continues at coordinate 19,539 of SCQQ01000120.1, forward strand.
GTCGGCCAGGACGACATGCCGCCGGACCAGGTCCGGGAACGCCTCGGCCCGAAACCGCTGATCGGCCTTTCGATTACCAACCAAACCGAGCTGCTCGCTACGCGTGCCCATCCGTGCGTCGACCTGCTCGGCATCGGTCCGGTGTTCGCCACCGCGACCAAGCCCGACGCCGCCAGGCCGCTCGGCGCACGGCGCCTTGCGGAGCTGGTCGGTCAAACCGATATCCCGGCCGTGGCCATAGGCGGCATCGACGTCGCGCGTGCGGGTGAATTGCACACCACCGGCGTCGTCGGCATTTGCGTCGTATCCGCGATCTGCCAAGCCGCGGACCCCGAAGCCAGTGCCCGCGCGCTGTACCAGGCATTCAAAGCCGGCGGCACCTGATCGCCACTTCGGGCAGGAACGTCATGCCCACGTTCTGAACGATGCGGGTTGACGCACCGGCGTGCGTCCGGCTCGCGCGCGAACAAGCTGTCGCTCTTCGCGCGCGATCCCTTGCTCGACGCGGTCGGCCTACAAGGCGACCTGCCCTGCAGCGAAGAACACTGGACCGAGCAAATGTTCTACCCTCCGGTCCCATCCGGGCGCGAATAAAGCGCGCTGCGCTTCGGCGGCATGCAGATCACCGATATGCCCAAGGCGGCCGAAGTGGCGGCCGCGCACGGCACCCGACAACCGACTGACGAGGAACCGGCCATGAGCGATCTCGACCTGACTCCCACCACGGCGCTGCGCATGGCCGACCTGCTGGCTGCGCAACGCGCCGCTTTCCTGGCGGCGCCGTACCCGTCGGCCGAACGACGGCGCGGGCAGCTGCGCGCGCTGAAACGCCAGCTCGGCCGCTACCAGGACCATCTGACCACCGCGCTGGCACAGGACTTCGGCGGTCGCTCGGCCGACGAATCGATGACGGTCGACCTGATTCCCAGCGTGCTCGCCATCAACCACGCGATCGCCCACGTCGCGCGCTGGATGCGCCCGAGCCGCCGGCGCACGGACTGGGTGTTTTTCGGCAACCGGCTGCGCGTGCACTACCAGCCCAAGGGCGTGGTCGGCGTGGTTGCCACCTGGAATTTCCCGATCTACCTGTCGCTGGTGCCGCTCGCCATGGCGCTGGCCGCCGGCAACCGCGTGCTGCTGAAGATGCCCGACATCACACCGGCCACCAACGCCGTGCTGCGCCGCATGCTGGCCGAGGTGTTCGACGAAAGCGAGGTGGCGCTCATCGGCGGCGAACTACAGGACCCGAGCGCCTTCACCGCCCTGCCCTTCGACCACCTCATCTTCACCGGCTCGCCCGCGGTCGGCCGTGCCGTGATGCGCCAGGCGGCCGAGCACCTCACGCCGGTCACGCTGGAGCTCGGCGGCAAATCGCCCGCACTCGTGCTGCGCGGCTATCCGATGGCCGACGCGGCGCTGCGCATCGCCCACGGCAAGGGAACGAATGGCGGCCAGACCTGCGTGGCGCCGGACTACGCGCTGGTGCCGCGCGAGCAGGTCGCCGAGTTCGCTGAGCAAGCCAAGAAAAGCTTTCGGAAACTGTATGGCAGTGAACCGGCCGGCAACGGCGACTACACCTCGGTCATCAACGACCGGCACGCGGCCCGCCTCGCGGCCCTGCTGGCCGATGCGCGCGCCAAGGGTGCCCACGTCACCGCCTGCGGCCCCGCCGGTACGGGCGAGCCGGCGCGCCGCCTGGCGCCGCAGATCGTCACCGGCGGCAGCGCCGACATGGCCCTGCTGCGCGAAGAAATCTTCGGCCCGATCCTGCCCGTGGCCGGCTACGACCGGCTCGACGACGCGATCGCGTTCATCCAGAGCCGCCCGCGGCCGCTCGCGCTCTACTGCTTCGGCAACGACGCCGCGGCGCGCCAGCAAGTGCTCGAACGCACGCATTCCGGCGGCGTGACGATCAACGACTGGGGCTGGCACGTGGTGAATCACGCCGCGCCCTTCGGCGGCATCGGCAATTCGGGCATGGGCAGCTACCACGGAGTCGAGGGTTTCCGCGAGCTCTCGCACGCGCGCACCGTGTTCATGCGCCGGCGCTTCTACCCGGTGCGCCTGCTCTATCCGCCGTATGACGGCTTGGTGCAAAGAATCGCGCGCAGGTTGCTGCTCGGCCGCCCCGATCCCACTGTCGGCCAAGTGGCGCCGCCTCAGGCAGGTGATGCCGCGGCCCTGAAGGATCCGGCAGCGGCCGCCTGACCCGATTCGCGACGCGCCGACACGCCGTCCGGATCAAGGAGTATGTCGCACGATCCAAAGGCGCATCGGCACCCGCTACGATCGCGGGCTTTCGTCTGCTGCCCCGAATGCTCCCTTTCGCCGCCGTTTGCCTCGTCGTCGCCATTTTCGATGGCGACACGCTGGCCGCCCGCTGCCCCACGCAAACGGCTGCGCAGCCATACAGCCAAGTCCACGTGCGCATCGGCCCGATCGATGCGCCCGAGCACGGGCAAGCCTACGGCACGCGCGCCAAGCAGGCGCTCGCCCGCTTGGCGTACCGGAAGGACGTGCGGCTGGATTGCTACAAGCAGGACCGCTACCAGCGGCAGGTGTGCAACATCTGGGTCGCACCGCCGGATTCGCCCGGGGGCGCGAAGACGCTGGATGTGGGCCTGGCGCTGGTGACGCAAGGCATGGCGTGGTGGTACCGCCATTACGCCGGCGAGCAATCCGCGCAAGCCCGCGCGCAATACCGCTTTGCGGAGCGGGAAGCCAAGGCCAAACGCGCCGGCTTGTGGGCCGATCCGCGGCCAGTGCCGCCGTGGGCCTGGCGGCGCGCGCATCCGCGGCATCACGGTCCGCCGAGACATTGATGCCGTAGCGCCCCCTCGGGGGGCCGGACAGAGACCGCTCGGCGGTCGCGCGCCGCCCGGCGGAACGCGGCCCACGCAAGGCGCCGCTCATCGCATGTGGCGAAATCGATCGGGACGGCGCCGACGCGATGTATCCTGCGCCGCGTCGAGTGATCGAACCCCGAAGGAGCGCCATGACCCATTTCGCCTTGGACGAGCAGATCGCATCCCAGCCCGATGCGGTGCAACGCGCGCTGGATTCGGTCGAGGTACCCCAGCTCGATCGCGCACGGCCGGTGGTCTTCACGGGCATCGGCACGTCGCTGCACGCGGCCCAAGTGGCCGGCTACTGGGCCACGGCGTTGTCGGCGGGCCGCATCCACCCGCGGGTGGTCGAGGCGCATGACTTCGGCCTGCGCGGCGCGATTCAGCCCGAGGACCAGATCGTGGTCATCAGCCACCGCGGCACCAAGCGTTTTCCGCACGCAGTGCTCGAGCGCGCGCGGGCAGCCGGGGCGACGACGGTTTCCGTCTCCGGCCAGGGCGCCGCCAACCCCGGCGGCGACGTCGTGCTGCGCACTTGCGCCGACGAGCGCGCCGGCGCCCACACGGTGTCGTACACCACGGCGCTGGCGGTACTCGGGCGGCTGGTGGCCCAGTGGATCGGCGGCCCGGCCGCGGCGCCGTTCGAAGCGGCGCTGAACGCCATTCCCACCGCCATGGCGGAGACGCTGGCGCAGCCTGCGCCGACCGCCGTGCTGCCGCGCCTGATCAACAAGGAGCCGCTGCTCCTGACCGGCTTCGGCATCGACGAAATCACGGCGCGCGAGGCCGCGCTGAAGTTGAAGGAAGGCACGTATCTCTGGGCCGAAGGCATGTCGGTCGAGCTCGCGCTGCACGGCACGCCGGCGGTGTACGAACCGCGCCACGCCGCACTCCTGATCGTGCCGGACGAAGACGACGGCAGCCGCACGCAGTCGCTCAAGGGGCTGCTCACGATGCTGCACGTGCCGGCGCTGACGCTGGGCACGGGCGAGTGCGATTTGCCGATTGCGAAAGTGGATTACCTGTTGCGGCCGTTCGTCACCATCCTGCCGCTGCAGCGCCTGGTGGCCGAACTGGCGCGCCGCCGCGGCGCCAACCCCGACGCCATCCGCACCGATGTCGAGCCGTACAAATCGGCGATGGCGAGCGTGCGGCTGTAGGGAGGGCGAGCGGCAAACCGGCGCCGTGTAACACACGGGCCGGAAATGAAGGCGCTGCGTTCCACTTCCTCCCGTCATCCGCGCTTTCGCAGGGATCGCGGTCTTCCTGGGCGACGTGTGTCGTTTTGATTGCAGACTCCGGGGTTATGGCGTAAAGCGCAGGCGCTCCCACTAAACTGGCAGCGCCGCTCACGGCACGACATCCCAAACTCCGAAGGAGACTTTCCATGCCGCGCAAATTCCCGTGGACCCTGGGCACACTCGCCGCCGCCTTGTTGGTGGCCTGCAGTTCGCCGCCCCCGAGCACTCCGCCGGTCGCGGCACCCACCGCCGCCACGCAGGCCGCCGCCCAAGCCTACGACTACGACCTGAACGTCTTTCACTCCGTCGTGGCGCAGCACGGCATGGTGGTGAGCGAACAGGCGCTGGCGTCGCAAGTGGGCGCCGACATCCTGAAAGCTGGCGGTAACGCCGTCGACGCGGCCGTGGCGGTAGGCTTTGCGCTCGCAGTCACCATCCCGTACTCGGGCAACACCGGCGGCGGCGGTTTCATGATGGTGCACAACGCCAAGACCGGCGAGGACGTGGCGCTCGACTTCCGCGAAATGGCGCCAGCGCACGCCACGCGCAACATGTACCTCGACGACAAGGGCAACGTGGTCGACGGCAAATCGCTCTTCACCCACTTTGCGGTCGGCGTTCCGGGAACCGTGGCGGGCCTCACGCACGCGCTGCAGCGCTGGGGCACGATGCCGCTCGCGAAGGTGATGGCGCCCGCCATCCACTACGCGGAAAACGGCTACACCGTGAGCACCACGCTCGCGAACGTGCTGGAGCACACGAAAAAGCCGATGGGCCAGTGGGAATCCACGCGCGCCATTTTCTGGAAAAACGGCGCGCCGCTGAAGCAGGGCGACCGCCTGGTGCAAAAAGACCTGGCGGCCTCGCTCAAGCTGATCGCCCGCGACGGACCGGATGCCTTCTACCGCGGCCCGATCGCCGAGAAGATCGCGGCTGAAATGGCCAGACACGGCGGCCTGATCACGAAGGCGGACCTGGCCAACTACAAGGTGGTCGAACGCCAGCCGATCCGCGGCACCTACCGCGGCTACGAGGTCGTGACCATGCCGCCGCCCTCGTCCGGCGGCATCCACCTGGTGCAAATCCTGAACATGATGGCGCACTGGCCGCTCGCCGACTGGGGCCACAACAGCGCGCAAAGCGTGCACCACGTGGCCGAAGCCATGAAGTTGGCCTACGCCGACCGCTCGCTCTACCTCGGCGATACCGATTTCGTGAAAGTACCGGTCAAGGGCCTGACCTCCAAGGCGTACGCGGCCGAGCTGGTGAAAAAGATTCACGACAACACCACTCTGCCCGCCAGCGCGGTACATCCCGGCAACCCGATGCCGTACGAAAGCGACCAGACCACACACTTCTCGGTGATGGACCGGGATGGCAGCATGGTGGCCGTGACCTACACGCTCAACACCAACTTCGGCAGCGGCATCGTGGCCGCCGGCACCGGCATCCTGCTGAACAACGAAATGGACGATTTCTCGGCCAAACCGGGCGTGCCGAACGCCTACGGCCTGATCGGCGGCGACGCCAACGCAGTGCAGGCGAACAAGCGGCCGCTCTCGTCCATGACGCCCACCTTCGTGCTGAAGGACGGCAAGCCGTGGCTGGTGACCGGCAGCCCGGGCGGCGCGCGCATCATCACCACCGTGCTGCAAATCGTGAGCAACGCCATCGATTACGGCATGGACCCGGCCGAAGCCACCACCGAATTGCGCTTCCACCAGCAATGGACGCCGGATGAACTGCGCGTTGAGCAGGGCTTCCCGGTCGACACCATCCGCCTGTTGAAAGAGCGCGGCGAAAACGTCGTGGTCAAGGCGTCGATGGGACGCACGCAAACCATCCAGGTGCGAGATGGCAAGCTGCTCGGCTTTTCCGATCCACGCAATCCCGACGGGGCGGCGATCGGTTTTTGAGACCTGCGAGCCGGCCGCGCGTCGCCGGCGGAACCTTGAAGCCAGTGCGTGATCACAGTGCGGCTGGCTTTTTTCGTGCAGCGCGCCCGCGTGATTTCATGATCGGCAGCGGTTCCCTCGTACAACGCGGATCGACCTATCCAGGGATTGCATGCAGGCGCTGAAAAGATCACTTCCAGACTGCGGCAGGACACGGAGATTCCCGCTTGAATCAACGTGTTAGTGCGCGCACTCTAATCCCGCGCAATGGGAACCCAGGCGTTAGCACTCCCTCTAATCGAGTGCTAGGATATGCATGCAAAAGAAGGAAATTCAACCATGACCCACAAGAAACTGAATAACGCCGTGGCGCTGACGCGCCCGTGGTCGGCTGCGGTGCCATCGCTGGGCAACCTGGATGCCTACATCACGGCGGTCAACCGCATGCCCATCCTGACGGAAGAGGAAGAGCAGCGCTACGCGCGTGAGTTGCGCGAGGACGGCAACCTGGATTCGGCGCGGCGCCTGATCCTGTCGCACCTGCGGCTGGTGGTGTCGGTTTCGCGCCAATACCTGGGCTACGGCCTGCCGCACGGCGACCTGATCCAGGAAGGCAACATCGGCCTGATGAAGGCGGTGAAGCGCTTCGATCCGGATCAGGGCGTGCGCCTGGTGAGCTATGCACTGCACTGGATCAAGGCCGAAATCCACGAATACATCCTGAAGAACTGGCGCTTGGTCAAGGTGGCCACCACCAAGGCGCAGCGCAAGCTGTTCTTCAACCTGCGCTCGATGAAGCAGGAGCTGAAGGCGGAAGACGCCGAAAGCGCATCCACGTTCTTCGACCGCGACACGCTGACCGAAGACCAAGTCAACCTGGTGGCGCAAAAGCTCAACGTCAAGCCGAGCGAAGTGCGTGAAATGGAAACGCGCCTCTCGGGCGGCGACATGTTGCTCGACCCGACGCCCGCCGACGGCAACGACGACCGCGCGTTTGGGCCGATCGCTTACCTGTCGGACGACAACGACGAGCCGACGGCGATGCTCGAAACCGCACAGCGCAACAAGCTGGCGACGGACGGCATCGCGCAAGCGCTGGAAGGCCTGGACGCACGCAGCCGCCGCATCGTGACGGAACGCTGGCTCAACGTGCGCGACGACGGCACCGGCGGCATGACGCTGCACGAGCTGGCGGCTGAATACGGCGTGAGCGCCGAGCGCATTCGCCAGATCGAGGTGGCAGCCATGAAAAAAATGAAAGTGGCACTGGCGCAATACGCGTAACGCGGCGCCCGCTCGGATCGAGCGCGTATCGCCGGCTGGCGGTACGCGCTTTTTCGCGGATGTTCCGCTGCCGGCATGGAACACACCGCGGAGCACCGCATGTCGGCGCACGCGCTTGAGCAGCACGTGATTCACGCGCACGTGGATATGCCGCTCCAGTCTCGGGCATCGAGCGCGCCTGCACAGCGACGGCTCAGGAAGCCGTTTTGTTTTCCGCAGTCCCCGGCGACGCGGCCCACGGCGCCTGCCAGCCGCCGCCCAGCGCCTGGATCAGACTCACCGCCGCTTGCTGGCGCTGCAGCTCCAGTTGCAGCACGCTGCGGCGCGTGGAGAGCGCCGTGGCTTGCGCGGTGATCACGTCGGTGTAAGCCGAAATGCCGGCCCTGTAGCTGTTCAGGATGCGCGTTTCGGCGCCTGTCGCGGCGGCTGCCGCGGCACGCGTGTGGTCGATCTGGGTGGCCAGCGTGCCCAGCGCCGTCAACTGGTCCTCCACCTGGCCAAAGGCCGTGAGCGCCGTCTGCCGATACGTCGCCGTGGCGGCATCGTGCAGCGCGCGCGCCTGATCCACTGCGGCGCCGCGCGCGCCGCCATCGAACAGCGTTTGCGCCGCACTCAGACCCAGCGACCAGGCGAGTACGGGCGCCGAAGCCAGCGTGGACAGGGTGGCGGCGCTGCCGCCCAGGCTGGCGCTCAGCCCGAAGCTCGGAAAGTACGCGGCGCGCGCCACGCCGATGCGCGCGTTGGCCGCCACCACCGACCGTTCGGCCGCGGCAATGTCGGGGCGCCGCAGCAGCAATTCCGAAGGCAGCACGTCGGGGATGGCCGGAATGTCGAATTTCCACGGCGCTGCCGCCAACTTGAAGTCGGCCGGCGCTTTGCCGACAAAGAGTGCAATTGCATGTTCGAACGTCGTGCGGCTGGCCGCGAGCGCAGCGCGCGTCGCACGGGCGCTTTCCAGCGTACCTTGGGCCTGCAGCAAATCGGTGTGCGGTGCGATGCCGGCCTGGTAGCTGTTGCGCGTGATCTGCTCAGCGCGCTCGTAGCCGGCAATGATGTCATCCAGCAGGGCGCCCTCGGCGTCGGCCTCGCGCAGCCCGAAATAGGCCTGCGTCATGCCGCCTTGGGCGGACAGGCGCGCGGCGGCGAGATCGGCCACGCTCGCCTGCACGTTGGCGCCCTGCGCGCGAATGCTGTCGGCGATGCTGCCCCAAACGTCGGGCGCCCAACTCGCGTCGAGCCCGAGCGACACGGAAGAATGCGTGGGGCGGCCGCCGCGCTGATCGCCGGCCTGCGCGCCCAGCGTCGGGAACAATCCGGCTTCGGCCGCACGCAGCAACGCCTCGGCCTGCGCCACGTTGGCCGTGGCCAATGCCAGGTTCTGGTTGTTCACGTCGACCTGCGCGGCCAGCCCGTTCAAGACCGGGTCATTGAACAGTTCCCACCAGCGCGTGGTTTGCCAATGCGGCCTCGCATCGGTCTTGATCCAGCCGGCGGCGGCCGCGCCTGCCCACTGGGCCGTGGTGGCGACGGCCGGCGTGGTGGCGGGCGGTGCCAGGTTGGTGCAACCGGTGAGCAGGCCGGCACCCACCAGGCCAGCGGCACACAGCCAGCGCTGCGAAATCCAGTACTCCATCGCTTTACTCCGAGATCGGAAACCCAAGGAACACGCTCTGCCACAAAGCGTCGAGATCGATTCCGGGGACCCAAAAACCGCCGCCCGACGAAGCCTGTCCTCGACTGCCGATCGGGGGACGGGACCCACAGCGCCCCTAAGGCGCCCCGCGGGAGGACTGGATCCTCGCCTTTGCGGGAATGACAGCGGGAAGCGACGCGTTGCCCTGATTTCCGATTACTGTGGGTCATCCGTTGTCCTGATCGATTCGACCAGCAGGTCGAATGCCGCGCCACTCCTGCGATCGTCGCCGAGTCGCCGCGTGCGGCCTAGTTTATCGACGCGAGACCCACTCATTCGGAGCGCAACAAACCTTTACACGCCCGCGCTGGCGGTTCACGGAACGGCCCCCCGGCAAGTCGATCAATGGACAGCACGCGCACGTCCCATGCGTGCGTGCATTGCGGGAGGTTTTGAGTGGCTTCAAAAATTGACGTGCCGCGTTTGTCGCGCCGGATGGCACTCGGCGTTCTGGTGGCGGGCACTATTGGCGCTGGCGCCAGCGTGATGGCGCAGCCCCACGGCGATGACCGTGTGCGGCGCGTGCCGCCGCTACCACGGCGCGAGCGCATCCCTCGTCCGCCGTTTCGCGGCGCGGTCTGGGTCCCCGGCCACTGGTCGTGGAAAAACCGCCGCTACGTCTGGGTCGGCGGCCGCTACCTGCGTCCGCAACCC
>SCQQ01000121.1 GCA_004299095.1 Burkholderiaceae bacterium
GCGATTTCCGGCTTGCACATCACCATGATCGCGTGGCTGGCCGCGCTCGCCGTGGGCGTGCTCTGGCGCCGCGCGGCACGCTGGCGGTGGCTGCCCTTCAATCCGTGTCTGTGGTGGCCGGCGCCGCGCGCCGCGCTCGTCGGCGGGCTGGTGACGGCGATCGGCTACGCCACGTTCAGCGGCCTCGGCGTACCCGCACAACGCACCGTGCTGATGCTCGCGTGCGTCACGCTGCTGCGTTTCACCGGCTTGCGCTGGCCTTGGTGGCTCACCTGGCTCTGGGCCTGCGCGCTGGTGCTGGCGCTGGATCCGTGGGCTTTCATGCAGGCCGGCTTCTGGCTCAGTTTCGTCGCCATCGGCATTCTGTTCATCAGCGATGGCCGCGCGGCCGAAAGCGGCCGGAAGAGCGTGACAGGCTACGTGCGGGAGCTTCTGGGCACGCAGGCCAAAGTGACGGTGGCGCTGGCGCCGCTCACGCTGATCCTGTTCGGCCAGGCGTCGGTGGTCGGGTTGCTTGCCAACCTGGCGGCCATTCCGTGGGTCACGCTGGTGGTGACGCCGCTGGCGCTCGCCGGTCTGGTCTGGCCTTTTCTGTGGCAAGTGGCGCTCTGGGCTGTGCTGCCGCTGATGGCGGTCCTGCGCACGCTGGCGTCGTGGCCGTGGGCGCAAGTGTCCGTCGCAGCCGCGCCGCTCGTGTTCGGCGCCGCGGCCGCACTCGGCGCGCTGCTGCTGGTGCTGCGCTGGCCGTGATCGCTGCGTTTGGCCGGCTTGCCGCTGGTGTTGCCGCTGGTGCTGTGGCAGCCGCCGCGGCCCGCGCCGGGCGAGATGGATTTGCTGGCAACTGACATCGGGCAGGGCAGCGCCATCCTGGTGCGGACTGCGCATCACACGCTGCTGTACGACGCCGGGCCGCGCTATTCCGAGCAGAGCGATGCCGGCGAGCGCGTGCTGGTGCCGCTGCTGCGTTCGCTCGGCGAGCGGCCCGATTTGCTGCTGTTGAGCCATCGGGACGACGACCACACCGGCGGTGCCGCGAGCGTGCTGGCGGCCTACCCGAAGGCGGACGTCATGGCGTCCATCAAACCGGGCCACGATCCCGCTGGCGTCGTGGTGCGACGGCGCTGCGTGGCGGGCGATCGCTGGGTTTGGGACGACGTGGCGTTCGAGGTGTTGCACCCGAGCCCTGCGGCGGCTGCCACGGCGCGCAGCACCAACGCCATGAGCTGCGTCGTGCGCGTGCAGGCCCGCTCCGCTGCCGTGCTGCTCACCGGCGATCTGGAAGCCGCGCAGGAAAAAGCGCTGGTCGCGAGTGGCGCGGAATTGCGCAGCAACGTGCTGCTGGTGCCGCATCACGGCAGCAAGACCTCGTCGTCGGGCGCGTTGATTGCCGCCGTGGCGCCGCGCGTGGCACTGATCCAGGCGGGCTATCGCAACCGCTTCGGTCACCCGGCCCGTCCTGTGGTGGAACGCTATGTGGCGGCGGACGTCGCGTTGTTCGATTCGCCGCGTTGCGGCGCGATGCGCTGGAAGAGCGTTGATTCCGGGCGCGTGGGTTGCGAGCGCATCGAGAACGCGCACTACTGGCGTCACGCGCTGCGCTGAAATTCATCTGCCGGGAATGCGCCGGCCACTCGGGGCAATCGCCGCGGCTCACTGGACCCGAACGGCGAGTCAGACGTCCAGACCCCGACGATCCCGGGGCCCACCGCCACGGTGAGCAGTGCGAGGACAGGCGCTTCCACGATCCGCAGCGGCGTTTTCGCGGAGCGCTCCCGCTGGCGCGAGCGCACGAAAGAGATCCAGACGGCAAGTCCCACGCCGAGCAACGCTATGGCGACCGCCAGCGAGATCACCAGGGTCGGTGGTGCGGGCAGGCGCTTTCCGAGGTGCATGGCGATCTCGTTGTTGCGCCGGCAGACGCACGCCATCGCGCCGCCGCCCGTAGTCAGCACGATCAGCTCGCCGCTCAGCAGCGTGGACGCGCGGTGTGTGTGGTGGACGTCGAATTCACGCAGGATGATGGCGTCGCCGGGATCGCCGGAGCGGCGCGCATCGAGGCGAGGAAGATGCGCTTGTCGGCCAGAGAAAAGTGGTCATCGGGTTCTTTGCCGAGATCGCGTCAGGACGTGGGGTTTGCGGGCTTTTGTGGGTGGGCAGAGGGCCGTTCAGCAGCGGGTCGGGCTTTTCCGACAGGCTTCCTGGGGCAACCGGCGGCCGCGTGGACCCGGCCGATTTTTATGCGGAGAAAAGGCGTTTTGATGGTTGACGGCCGTGGGTCGCGTTCGGGCGTTTCGCCGGGCCCCGGCGCGCGGTCGCCAGCCATTTTTGCCGCGCGGTCTGCACGGCGCGCCACACTAGAATGGCCCAAGTGCCACGCCGATCGGTTCGGCGTGGCTTTGCATTCGCAGCAGCACTAGGAGAAACCTGCATGAAGGCTCTTGTCGCAGTCAAGCGCGTGGTCGACTTCAACGTCAAGGTACGCGTCAAATCGGACCAGACCGGCGTGGACATCGCCAACGTCAAGATGAGCATGAACCCGTTCGACGAAATCGGCGTGGAAGAGGCCGTCCGCCTGAAGGAGAAAGGCGTGGTGTCGGAAATCATCGCGGTCTCATGCGGCGTGGCGAAGTGCCAGGAAACGCTGCGCACGGCGATGGCGATCGGCGCGGATCGCGGCATCCTGGTGGAAACCGAAGAAGAGCTGCAGCCGCTGGCGGTGGCCAAGCTGTTCAAGGCGCTGATCGACAAGGAGCAGCCGCAGCTCATCATCCTCGGCAAGCAGGCGATCGACGACGATTCCAACCAGACCGGCCAGATGCTGGCGGCGCTGGCCGACCTGCCGCAAGCCACGTTCGCGAGCCACGTGGAAGTGAGCGGCAATCAGGCCACCGTCAAGCGCGAAGTGGATGGCGGCCTGGAAACGCTGCAACTGTCGCTGCCGGCCGTGATCACCACCGACCTGCGCCTGAACGAGCCGCGCTACGTCACGCTGCCCAACATCATGAAGGCGAAGAAAAAGCAGCTCGACGTGTTCAAGCCCGAGGATCTGGGCGTGGACGTGAAGCCGCGCCTGAAAACGCTGAAGGTGGCCGAGCCGCCGAAACGCGGCGCCGGCGTGAAAGTGCCCGACGTGGCCGCGCTGGTCGACAAGCTCAAGAACGAAGCCAAGGTGATCTAAGGGACGAGGAACATACATCATGACCGCACTTGTTATTGCAGAACACAACAATTCCTCCCTCCTGGGCGCCACGCTCAATACGGTGACCGCGGCCAAGGCCTGCGGCGGCGACGTGCACGTGCTGGTGGCGGGCCACAACGCGGGCGCTGTCGCCAAGGCCGCGGCGCAGGTCGCCGGCGTGACCAAAGTCTTGCTGGCCGAGGGCGAGAGCCTGGCGCACGGCCTGGCCGAAAACGTCGCGGCGCAAGTGCTGGCGCTGGCCGGCAACTACAGCCATATCCTGTTCGCTTCCACCGCCAGCGGCAAGAACTGCGCGCCGCGCGTGGCGGCCAAGCTCGACGTGGCGCAGATCAGCGACGTGATCAAGGTGGACAGCGCCGATACCTTCGAACGCCCGATTTACGCCGGCAACGCGATTGCCACCGTGCAGTCGGCCGATGCCGTCAAGGTGCTGACGGTGCGCATCACCGGGTTCGACGCCGCGGCCGCAACCGGCGGCAGCGCGGCGGTAGAGAGCCTCAGCGCCGTGGCCGACAGCGGCAAGAGCAGCTTCGTCAGCGCCGAAATCGCCAAGAGCGACCGGCCCGAGCTCACGGCCGCCAAGATCATTGTCTCCGGCGGACGGGCACTCGGCAGCCACGAGAAGTTCGACGAAGTGCTGACGCCGCTGGCCGACAAGCTGGGTGCCGCCATTGGCGCATCGCGCGCCGCGGTCGATGCGGGTTACGCCGCCAACGATTTGCAAGTGGGCCAGACCGGCAAGATCGTGGCGCCGGAGCTGTACATCGCCGTCGGCATTTCGGGCGCCATCCAGCACTTGGCCGGCATGAAGGACAGCAAGGTGATCGTCGCCATCAACACCGATGAGGAGGCGCCGATTTTCGGCGTGGCCAATTACGGCTTGGTGGCCGATCTGTTCCAGGCCGTGCCGGAGCTGGTCAAGGCGCTTTGAAGCGAGGTCGTCAAAATCCGACCGTGGCGCCCGGCGGGTTTCTTCCGGGCGCTTTTTGATTTTTTCAGGAGACCATCGTGAGCTACCACGCACCTGTCAAGGATTTGCTGTTCGATATCGAGCACCTCGCCCACATCAATCAGGTTGCCCAGCTTCCGGGCTTCGAGGAGGCCGGCCTGGATACCGCCCAGGCGGTACTGGAAGAGTGCGCGCGCTTCAACGAAAAGGTGGTGGCGCCGCTCAATTTCGAGGCCGACGTGGCGCCGTCGAAGCACCACGGCACCGATGTCAAGACCAGCGCCGGTTTCAAGGAAGCCTACGCGCAGTTCACTGCGGGCGGATGGCAGGGGCTGCTGCATCCGGTCGAATTTGGCGGGCAGGGCCTGCCCAAGACGATTTCAGCGGCATGCGGCGAGATCCTGAACTCGGCCAATTTGTCGTTTGCCTTGTGCCCGCTGCTCACCGATGGCGCCATCGAGGCCTTGCTCACCGCCGGCAGCGACGAACTGAAGGCGACTTATCTGCCGCAGCTGATCTCGGGCCAGTGGTCGGGCACCATGAACCTGACCGAACCGCAGGCCGGCAGCGACCTGGCCGCGGTGCGCACGCGCGCCGAGCGCCAGCCTGACGGCACCTACAGGGTTTTCGGCACCAAGATTTTCATCACCTACGGCGAGCACGACATGGCCGAGAACATCATCCACCTGGTGCTGGCGCGCGTGGCCGGCGCACCCGAAGGCGTGGGCGGCATCAGCCTGTTCGTCGTGCCCAAGTTCAGGGTGGAGGCGGGCGGCAAGCTGGGTGCGCGCAACGACGTGTACTGCACCCAGATCGAGCACAAGCTGGGCATCAAGGCCAGCCCGACCGCCGTGCTGCAGTACGGCGACCATGGCGGCGCGGTGGGCTATCTGGTGGGCCAGGAGAACAGCGGCTTGAAATACATGTTCATCATGATGAACTCGGCACGCTATTCCGTCGGCGTCCAGGGCATCGCGGTGGCCGAACGGGCCTATCAGAAAGCGGCCGAGTATGCGAAAGAACGCGTACAGAGCCGCCCGGTGGATGGCAGCGCCAAGAGCGGCGTCACCATCGTGCACCACCCCGACGTGCGCCGCATGCTGATGACGATGCGCGCGCTCACGCAAGGCTGCCGGGCGCTGGCGATTTCGTCCGCCGCGCTGTACGACGCCGCGCACCATCATCCGGATGCCAAGGTTCGTGCCGAAAAAAAGGCGCAGTACGAATTCATGGTGCCGCTCATCAAGGGCTACAGCACCGAATCCAGCATTGAAGTGACCAGCCTCGGAGTGCAAGTGCATGGCGGCATGGGCTTCATCGAAGAAACCGGTGCCGCGCAGTACTACCGCGATGCCCGCATCCTGCCGATCTACGAAGGCACCACGGCGATCCAGGCCAATGACCTGGTCGGCCGCAAGACGGCGCGCGATGGCGGCCAGGTGGCGTTGGGCTTGGCGGCACAAGTGGAGCAGACCGAGCAAGCCATGGCCCACGGTTCGGATCACGCCCGGGCGGTTGCGCGCCAATTGGGCCGGGCGCGCGCGGCGTTCGCCGACGCGGTGCGCTTCATCGCGGGGCAGGCCGAACGCGATCCGAACGCGGCGTACGGTGGCAGCGTTCCGTACCTGATGCTGGCGGGTAACCTGTTTGCCGGCTGGCAGTTGGCGCACACGCTGCTGGCGGCCGAGCGGCAATTGGCCGAGGGCCGCGACCGGCCGTTCATGCAGGCCAAGATCGCGACCGCGCGCTTTTACGCCGACCACATCCTGCCGCGCACCGCCGCGCTGCGCGATGCCATCGTGGACGGTGCGGCGGATATCATGGCGCTGCCGGCCGAGGCGTTCTAGATCAGGAATGCGCGGGATTCGCGGCGCCCGGCACACGCGGTCGAAAGCGAGAGCGCCAGGCGTTTGTCATGACGGGGCGCCGGCTCTACCAGGCTCGTGAGTTGCTCTCGCCTCATGAATAGACCGCGCCTGCAGTCCATCTTCCGCCATGCCGGAGGCACTCCACGTGAACTGTTGCGCTCCGGCGCATCGACTTGACTGATTCCATTTCCCGTCCTGTCCGCGCCGCCTCCTCGCTGTTGCTGAGCACGGCTTTCCTGCTGTCCAGCATTGGCTTGCTCGGGATTCTGATTCCCGTGCGCGGCACCGAGGCCGGTTTCAACGAAGCGCTGCTGGGCGCGCTAGCCGGCGTTTACTACGTGGGTTTCCTGATCGGCACGTTCGTGATCCCGGCGCTGGTCCGGCGCATCGGCCACATTCGTGCGTTTGCGTTCGGGGCCACGTGCGCGGCGAGTGTCGCGCTGCTGCACGCGCTCAGCGTGTCGCCGGCGCTCTGGCTGGCCCTGCGCCTGGTGGATGGCGTCATGATGGTGGGGCTCTACACCATCATCGAAAGCTGGCTCAACGCCATCGCTCCGGCGCGTCATCGCGGCACCATCTTCGCGCTCTACATGATGATGAATTCGGGCGGCCTGGCGTTTTCGCAACTGTTGTTGCGCGTGGGCGGCGCGCCGTTCATGCTGTTCAGCGTGTCCGCGCTGCTCGCGTGCGCGGCGGTCCTGCCCGTGGTACTGACGCATCAGCCGCAGCCCGCGCTGCAAGCCGCGCCGCGCCTGCGTTTGCCGCGCTTGTTCAAGCTGGCGCCCGCGGCCGGCGCAGGTGCGCTCTTGGCTGGTCTGGGCTCGGGCGCGTTTTTCGGTCTGGGGCCGGTGTATGCCATGGGGTTGGGGCTGGACACCGATGGCGTCAGCCTCTACATGATGGTGGCTATCCTGGGTGGCGCCTTGCTGCAAACGCCGCTGGGTTACGGCTCGGATCACATCGATCGCCGGTTGGCGATGGCGTGCGTTGCGCTCGCTGCCTGTGTACTGGCTTGCACGATGGTGCTGTCCAGCAGCGATCACCGGGCTGAGCTGATCCTGATTTTCCTGTACTGCGGCATGTCGTTTGCCATCTATCCGATGTCGGTCGCCCATCTGGTCGACCACCTGTCGCCGGATGAATTGCTCGGCGCCAGCAGCAGCGTTTATTTCCTCTACGGGTTGGGTTCCGTTTTCGGCCCGCTGGTGGTCGGTTTGGCGATGACGCAAATCGGCGCCCGCGCGCTGCCGATCTGGTTTGCGCTCGTGGCCGCAGCGCTCGCGCTCTACGCCGCCTATCGCTATCGCGTTTTCCGACGCACGCAAGTGCGCGACCGGCCTTTCACGCCGATGATGCAGACCACGCGGACGGTGATGGAAGCCGCCGCCGTGGCTCGTGAGGAGCCGGGGAGTGAGCACCGGTCTGGGGCAGGCCGTTGAACGCCTGAACGTTATCCCGCTCAAACAGCCGCCGGACGGCGGGGCCGCCGGTCGGCGCGCCGCCGAATGTGGCATGACGTGGCGGCGCCTGTCGGAGGAAATGCATGGATACCACCACTGCTGCGCGGATTGGCGCGGCACGCATAATTGACTGGAAGCCACGGGCGCGCAGCTACGCGCTCGCAGATGGGTTGAACAGGAGTTTGAGGTGATGTCACCCAACGATCAAAAAAACGGCAGTGAGCGCAAACAGGCGGGGAATCGGAATGACGGCGCCAGGCTGCGCAGCGGGATCGTGACGCCGCTGGCTCGGTTGTCGACGAGTCGCGCGAATCTGTATGTCGGCCTGGTCTGCGACTGGATGATCGGTTTGGTTTTATTGGCTGCGGCGGTTCGCGTAGGTGGTATCCATGCGGCGCTCGCGACAGTCACCGTGCTGATCGGGTTCTTCGTATTCAGTTTCAGCGAATACGCGGCGCATCGCTGGCTGTTCCACGTCATGCCGGGGCCGCTTCGGGATGGCCATGCGCGCCATCACATCGATCCGGGCGGCTACGACGCGCTGCCGTTTTTCATTCCGCCGCTGGTCATGTGCGTTTTGGCGGCGCTCCTTTCGCTCGTGCTGCCTCTCGGCTATGCGCTGCTGTTGGCGGGTGCCGTGGCGGTGAGCTATGCGCTCTACGGCTCCAGCCATACCGTGCTGCACATCGTTCGCTTCCGCGACCCGATCCTGCGGCCGTGGCAGGAGTTTCACGACCTGCATCACGACCATCCCGACAAGAATTTCGGCGTGACCACGCCGCTCTGGGATTTCATTCTGGGCACGCGCTACCGCCCGCCCGTGCAACACGGCGCACACGGCCACTGAGCAGTGCGGCGGCCGTAAATGGCGGGCGGCCCTGCGACAGTCGCTCTGCGCGAACCTTTTTTGAGGCGTGTCTACCAGGCGCCGCGATGTTCGGGCACGCGAGCCACCACCGGCAACACCCCGATGCACAGCAGTGCACTGGTTGCGTAAACGGCCGCGAGCATCAGGCTGGGATGCTCGGCGTTGGTCATGAGCGACGTGGCGACGGCCAAGGCGACGATCACGCCGGCTTCTTGTGCGGTGGCGCGAAGTGCAGCCATGGTCGATGCGCGCTCCGGCACCAGTTGCAGGCCCGCATTGCGGCTGGCGGGGCTCATGAAGCCGGCGCCGGCACCGATCAGAAAGGTGGCGGCGGCGAGCCAGGTGTAAGCGGACCAGCCAAAGCGTGGCGCTGGCGCGAGCAGTGCAAGGCCCGCGGCGGCCAGTACGCCGCCCAGATAAAACGGCAGGCGGTAGCCGGTTTGCCGCAGGATCAGCGCCGCGAGCGCCGAGAACGCGATGGCGGCAATACCTTGCGCAATCAGCAGGGTGCCCGAGTCCAGCGCATCCAGCCCGTAGCGCGTGCTGGCGTAGAGCGGCACCAGCGTGACGGCGCCTGTCGCCACGCCGCCGTAGATCGCGTTCAGGAAGTTGGTGGCGCCGAAGCCACGGCCGTAAATCAGGCCGGGCGTGATGAAAGGCTCGGCGGCGTGCTGGATATGCCGCAGGAATGCCCAGCCGCTGGCTCCACTCAGGGCCGCGGGCGCCAGGAACAGGGGCGAGAGCCAGCGCGCATCCTTGTTCCCGAGATAGCCGACCGCCAACATGCCGGCGATGACAGCGAGCGCCAGCCAGGCCATGCCGGCGACGTCCAGGCCGGCCGTGCCGCGGTCACGGGTCCGATCACGTGGAATCAGCCAAAGCCCGAGGAATGCCGCGCAGATGCCCAGGGGGACATTCACGAAGAAAACGTCGCGCCAACTCCAGAAGGTGACGAACAGCCCGCCGAAAATCGGGCCGATCATCGCGCCCACGGGGAATACTGCGCCAAACAGGCCCAGCGCCCGATCGCGGGCGCGGCCGAAGTGCGTGACGATGATGCCGGTGGCGGCGGGCGTCAGGCCGGCGCCGCCCGCGGCCTGCAACGCGCGGAACAGCACCAGGACGTAGATGTTTTGCGCCAGGCCGCAACACAGCGAAGTGAGTGCGAAAGCGAGCGAGGAGAGGAGGAAGACACGCCGGTGGCCGAAGCGCTCGCTCAGGCGCCCGGTGATCGGCAGCATGACGACGTAGCCGAACCAGTACGCGGTGATGGTCCAGCTGGTCCAGTTGATCGGCGCGCCGAAATCCTGCTGCAGTGCGTGCAGCGCGGTGGCCACGATGGTGGCGTCGATCGACATCATCATGAGCGCGCAGGCGATGATGATGAAAACGGGAACGCGCCGAATTGGCTGTGGTTCCGTCGTGGACGTGTTCGTGGGTGTCGGCACCGGGTTGCGCTTTGGGATTCTGGCTACGGCAAGAGCCATGGGCCGGCGTCGCTCAGGGTTCCGGCGCCAAGATTACTGCACCCGGCCGTGCGCGGCGTTGCACCGTGTCGGCGCGCGGGCGCGTAGCCAAAGTTGAATGCGGCGCGCCCATGGCCGCGGTCCGCACAAAAAGAAAATCCGCCGGTCTTGCAACGCGGCGGATCGTGCAGACTGGATCGCAAGGCCCCCCGCAAGGCGAGGGCTTGCGCTGCGTTGACGCTTCAGGACAGGTGGCCGCTGACCAGTTTGGCCATTTCAAACATCGACACTTGCGCTTTGCCGAAGATCGGGCGCAGCTTGCTGTCGGCGTTGATGTTGCGGCGGTTCTTGCTGTCTTGCAGCTTGTTGGCCTTGATGTAGTCCCACAGCTTCTTGGTCACTTCGGTGCGTGGCATCGGCTTGCTACCCACGACGGCGGCCAGCGTGGCGCTCGGTTTCATCGGTTTCATGAATGCAGCGTTGACGGTGCGCTTTTTCGCCGGTGCCTTTTTGGCGGCGGGTTTCTTGCTTGCAGTTGCCATGTGTTGGACTCCCTTTTTTGCGAACTTTGGAAAATTGCGTCTGCCCCTTGACAGTGAGCTCGACAGACCGGTGCTGATGCTACTGGATCACTGGAGTGTTTCCAAGGGAGAAAACACCGATTTTGCGCGGGCGTGTTGCTTTTTATCTACCGCATGGCTTCCGGAGCGCCGCTTCGACTGCGACCGCGCCGGTTTTCCCACTCAACCGGTGCACGTCATCGCGGACACCGGCGCGCTTGACTTTTGACGAGAAGACTACAGACGTGCCAACCGTGCGAGTGCGGCGCGCAGCGTGTCTTCCTTTTTGGCAAAGCAGAAGCGCACCGCCTTCTGGTCGAAGCCGTTGCCGTAGAACGCCGACACCGGAATCGCCGCCACGCCGATTTCGCGCGTCAGCCATTGGCAGAAATCGGCCTCGGACAGGTTGCGCTCCGGACCGTCGAGGTCGGCGAACGACGCCGATTGGAAATACGTGCCTTCGCATGGCAGCAGCCGGAACCTCGTCTGCTCCAGGCCGGCGCGGAACAGGTCGCGCTTTCCCGCGTAGAACCGGGCCAAATCCAAATAGGGCGTCGGATCGCTCATGTAGGCGGCCAGGCCGTACTGCACCGCGGTATTCACGCTGAACACGTTGAACTGGTGCACCTTGCGGAATTCGGCCGTGAGGTCGGCGGGTGCGGCCACGTAGCCGACTTTCCAGCCGGTCACGTGGAAGGTCTTGCCGAAGCTGCTGACGATGAAGGCGCGCGCCGCCAGGCCAGGGTAGCGCGCCACGCTTTCGTGCCGCCCAGGCGCGTACACGATGTGCTCGTACACCTCGTCGCTGATCAGCAGGATGCCGGTGGGTGCCAGCAGTTCCTGCAGGCGCTGCATGTCTGCTGCCGACCAGATGGTGCCGCTCGGGTTGTGCGGGCTGTTGATGATCAGGGCGCGCGTTTTCGGGCTGATGGCCGCGGCGATCTTGTCCAGGTCGGGATGGAAGTCACCCGGCGTGAGCGGCACGCGAATCGCCGTGGCGCCCGCGAGTTCGACGTTCGGCACGTAGCTGTCGTAGCACGGGTCCAGCACGATCACTTCGTCCCCCGGGCTCGTGCAGCACAGAACCGCGGTCAGGATCGCTTGGGTGGCGCCCGCGGTCACGGTGATTTCCGCGTCGGCGTCGTAGCGGCGACCGTACAACGCTTCGATCTTGGCAGCCACTGTGGTGCGCAGCGGCGCCACGCCGGCCATCGGTGCGTACTGGTTTTGCCCCGCGTTCATGGCCTGCGTGACGGCCTGCACCAGCTTGGGATCACACGGGAAATCGGGGAAACCCTGCCCCAGGTTGACCGCCTGATGTTGGGCCGCCAGCGCCGACATCACGGTGAAGATGGTGGTGCCCACATGGGGCAGGCGAGACGGGAACGTCGGGGCGGATTCAGAGCGCATAGTCACTGGCTTGACCATTCATGGCCTTTTGCACCAGGTCCCGGTCCAGTCGGTCGGACAACTGGTGCACGAAGTAATAAACGAAATCGCGCAGGTAGGCGCCGCGTCTGAACGCAATGCGCGTGATGTTGTGGCCGATCAGGCGGCCCAGCGGCCGGGTCGTGAGGTCGCGGTCGGTGTCCTTGTCGACCGCCATTTCAGCCACGATGCCGACGCCCAGTCCGAGGCGCACGTAGGTCTTGATGACGTCGGAGTCGATCGCTTCCAGCGCCACGTTGGGCGTCAGGTGGTGGCGTGCGAAGGCCGCGTCGATGCGCGTGCGGCCGGTGAACGACGGGTGATACGTAATCAGTTCCTCGCCCGCGATGTCGGCCAGCGTCACGCTTTTTTTGTGCGCGAGCGGATGGTCGTTGCGCAGCACCAGCACGTGCTGCCATTCGTAACAGGGCAGCGTGATGAGTTCCGAATAGTCGTTGACCGATTCGGTGGCGATGCCGATATCCACGCCGTCTTCGATCACCATGCGCGCGACTTGATCCGGCGTGCCCTGGTGCAGGCTCACGTTGACCTTGGGGTAGCGCGCGCGCAGTTGCGTGACCGCCTTGGGCAGCACATAGCGTGCCTGCGAGTGCGTGGTGGCAATCGACAGCGTGCCGAAATCGCGCGCGCTGTACTGTTCGCCGATGCGCCGCAGGTTGTCGACTTCGCGCAGGATGATGGCGACGCTCTCGATCACGTGCTGCCCGGGTTCGGTCACGTTCTTCAGGCGCTTGCCGTGGCGCGCGAAAATCTGGATGCCCAGCTCCTGCTCCAGCTCGATGATCGCCTTGGAAACACCGGGCTGGGAGGTATGCAGCGCCTTGGCCGCATCGGTCAGGTTCAGGTTGCGGCGCAGCGCCTCCTGGACGAAGCGAAATTGGTGCAGGTTCATGACCTAAATCCAGCAGTTGGATGCGCCTGTCAATGCCGTGGTCGACGTGCAAGGCAAGGGTAAGCGCTGCGGCTCCGAAAGCGCCTGCGCGCCTCCGGACAGCGCGAACGAGTCTGGCCTCTGGTTGGACCGCGCCTCGCAAGTGCGAGGACGCAGCGCACATCGGTGCGCAAGGACGAGTAACGCAGCGTGGCGCATTGAGTGCGGCGCTGGCAGGCGCTTGGCGCCCTCACTCATATCGCGAACTGCATTGCGGCGGGATTCAATATTCATTTGATCTTGCAACGGATAACAAGCGGTCGACTGCCGGATATAGGCTAGATATATCTCAATGCGTAATTATGCTCGATTCGTTATAACTGACAACGGAAATCCGATAAGCGATCGATCACGGCGCGTATCACGGGACGGGCGCCCGGGATGGCGCTACCGGCGCAACACCAGCCAGGAAAACAGTCCGAGCGAGAGTGCCGAATACACCAGGCTGGGCGCCAAGGCGGTCAGCCACGGAATCCAGTTGCGCAAGTTGCCGACGAAGCCGAAGACGTTGTTCAGCAGGAAGAAACTGATGCCGAACAAGACGCCGGTAAAGACGTAGGCGGTCAGGTTTTGCGAGCGGAAGTGTAGATAGCCGAACGGCAGCGCCAGCACCATCATCACCAGACAGCCGAGCGGGTAGAACAGCTTGCGCCACAGCTCGATTTCGTAGCGCTGCGCGCTTTCGCCGTTGGCCTGCAAGTGGCGTACGTACTCGAACAACTCCACCGTCGGCATTTTTTCGGGGCTGAGCAACGCGGCGGCCACCATTTCAGACGTGATTGCGGTCGGCCAATTCCATTCGGCCGCACGGTCCACTCGCACCGCGGGCGCGCTGTCGGTGGCGGGATCGAAGACGCGCCGCACCACGTCGTGCAATTGCCAGGCACCATCGCCGAAAGTGGCGCTGGCAGCATCGGCGACATAGAGCGGTCGGCCGTTGGTGCTGTCGAACGCAAAAATGCGCACCTGGTTCATGCGGCCTTCGAGCGTGAGCGCGCCGACGTTCACGGAAAAATTGCGGCCCTGCTGGCGGTCGCGCATCCAGGCGCCGGTGCGCCCCACGGTGAAGTCGCCGGTGAAGCGTGCCTGAAAGGCCTGCGCGATGCGGCTGGTGGCGGGCGCGACGTAATCGCCCAGCGCGAACGTCAGCAGCGAGAAGCCGAACCCCAGCAGCAGCAGCATGCGCAACGCGCGCAGCGGGTTCAGGCCGCTGGTGCGCAAGATGGTGAATTCGGAGTTCTGCGCCAGTTTCGCCATCACGTAGATCGTGCCGATCAACACCGCAATGGGCAGCAGCTCGTATAGACGCGCCGGCGTTTGCAGCGCGATGTAGAGCAGGGCATAGCCGAACGAGTAGCCGCGCGCGCCGAAGTTGCGCACGTTTTCGAGCTGGTCGATCAGGTCGAAAAACAGGAACAGCAACACGAATGCCAGTGCCACAAAGGCCGTGGCCTGAAGCACTTGGCTGTAAATGAAGCGGCGGACGGTTCTCATGCGGTCACCGGCGATGCAGGTAGCGTGTCAGGCCGGCGGCGCCAGGTGCGCTCGCGCCACAGCAGCCAGGCGAGCGCAGCGACCAGCGTGCCGCCGTGCAGCAGCAGCATGAAGGCGCCGGCCGTGATGCGCTCGCGGCCGATCCAGTTTTGCCCTGCGCCGATCAGGTTGTAGTAGGTGGCGAACGTGACCAGCGCCAGGACCAGGCTGCTGCTGCGGCCCACGCGCGGGTTGCTGCGCGTGATCGCCAGGCCAATCAGCAGCAGGTTGAACGCTGCCAGCGGCAAACCCAGCCGCCAGGACAGCTCCGCCAGATTGCGCGGTGTGCGTTGCATGAGCAGCGTGCGCGTGGTGATGACGCTGGGCGAATCGCTTTTCGCCGGCATGGCGATTTCGGGCGTGATGCGGTTTTCGTAGCGTTCGAATTCGGTGTCGCGCATGTCGCCCGTCTTGCCGTCGGTTTCGATGCGGTAGCCGTTGTTCAGCACCAGGATGCGCGCGTTGTTGCGGATCTCGACGTGGCCCTTCTGCGCCGACACCACCGTTTCCTTGTCGTGGCTGTTGTCGGTGATGAAAATGTTGGTGCCGCTGTTCGCGTCGGCGGTGTCCTTGTCGATGAAGAACACGCGTTGTCCGGCCGCGGATTCGATGAAGCGGCCGGGCGCCACGCGCTCGATGTCGGCGCGCCCCTGAAAGCGATCCTTCAACTCCGAGATTTGCTGGCTGGACCAGGGCCACGCGAGTGTCGCCAGCAGCGCGATCACCAGCAGGATCGGCCAGGCAAAGCGAAACGCGGGCCGCATGAATGAAAACAGGCTGCGCCCGCAGGAAAACCACACCACCATTTCGCTCTGCGTGTACATGCGCGTGAGCGTGGCGGTCACCGCCACGAACAGACTGAGCGTGAGGATGATGGGCAGATACCCCAGCACGGTAAAGCCCATCACCAGCAGCACTTCGGACGGATTGACGCGGCCGTCCGAGGCTTGCCCCAGCGTGCGGATGATGAGGACGGTCACGACGATCGTGACCAGCACGACCAGCGTGGCGCTGAAGTTGCGCGCGAGCTCGCGGCGGAAAGACGTATCGAATAGCATCAGAGTGAACCAGCGCGAACGGCGCGCCCCGTGCCGCATCATGGCGCTCGGGAACGCTTGGAAATATCGGGCGTTTACTATACAAGGCAAGGCTGATCGGGGCTGGACGCCCAATTCCCGTGACCGAAATCGCATTCCACTTCAATTTGTTGAACAAAATGGCTTACGCCTGTCGGCTGGTGCGCAAGGCCTACGGGCGCGGCCAGGCCGTGGGCGTGCTGGCGCCCGCCGACGCGCTGCATGAACTGGACCAGCAGCTCTGGACTTTTTCCGCGCTTGATTTCGTGCCGCATTGCCTGTCGGATGCGCCGCGCGCGGTGGTAACGGCGTCTCCGGTGGTCCTGACCAGCGACTGCGCCGGGCTGGACTCGAGCGAATTGCTGGTTCACGTGGGATTGCCACTACCATCGGGATTCGAGCGTTTCAAACGCTTGATCGAACTGGTGGGAACCGAGGCCAACGACCGCACCGAAGCGCGCAAGCGCTGGCGCTATTACACCGAGCGCGGTTACACGGTGAGGTCTTTCGATCTGGCTGAAAGGAATACGCGGCGTGCCCAATGAGCCCCCGATGCCCGGCGACTGGGCGGCCAAGATGATTCCGACGCTCACCGAAGTGGTGGACGAAGCCGGCGACCTGCAGGAATTGCCGGTTCATCTGGAGCTCACCGATACGCCTCTCCGGACGGGGGCAGTGAACGCGGAAGATCTGTTGAGGTCGCTGGAGCCGCAGTTGCGCGCGCAAATCGCCGAAGCGGTGTCGGCTGCGCTCCGGGAGCAGTGGGGTGGCTTGCGCTTGCGCATCGAGGCGGCGGTTGACCAGGCTGTGCGCACGGCGATTGCACGTGCGCTGCAGCGCCACGAAAAGCCTTGACCCGGTCTGGCGGACGACGGCCGAAGCGCGCGCGGCAGCGCTGCCCGCGGCGCGTGCTTCCCACGGGCGATAACATGAGCGCCACCATTCGATGAGGGTGAACATGGGTCAAAGTCAATACACCGCACGCCGCGCGGCTTTCCGCGAGCTGCATGCCAGTGGCTGTTTCGTCATTCCCAATCCGTGGGACGTGGGCTCGGCCCACGCGCTGGCTGCGCTCGGCTTCAAGGCGCTGGCCACCACCAGTTCCGGTTACGCCTGGGCGCACGCCAAACCCGATCACGGTCCCGACGTGGACGAAGTGCTGGCTTACTGCCGCACCATGGTTGCGGCCACCGATCTGCCGGTCAACGCCGATTTCGAGGATGGCCATTCGGACACCGTGGCCGGCCTGAAGAAGAACGTGCTGCGCTGCGTGGAAACGGGCGTGGCCGGCTTGTCGATCGAGGATTCCACGGGCGACAGTGCGCAGCCGCTCTATGCGTTCGATGAGGCCGTCGCGCGCATGCGCGCCGCCCGCGCCGCCATCGATTCGTCCGGCGAGAACGTGCTGCTGATCGGCCGTGCCGAGTGTTTCCTGGTGCGCCATCCGAGCGCATTGCAAGAGGCCACCAAACGCCTGCGCGCGTACGCCGAAGCCGGCGCTGACTGCCTGTACGCGCCAGGTGTCAGCTCGCCTTCCGACATTCAAGCCATCGTGGGGGCCGTGGCACCGAAGCCGGTGAATGTGCTGGTGGGACATCCCGTGCCGTTCACGCTGGCCGATCTGGCCGGTTGGGGCGTGCGCCGCGTGAGCGTGGGTGGGGCGCTGGCGGGAGCGGCGTGGGGGGCGTTCCTGCGCGCCGCACGTGGGCTGACCGAGGGGTCGTTCGACGGCTTCGCCGACAACGCACAGCACGTGGATTTGAATGCCCTGGCGTTGCAGCGCGTGAGTAAATAGTCGCTCCGATGGCTGGGCGCAGTGGCCGCTTGGGTTGGAGGAGCGGAGCGGTTTGATTGAACCTCAACCGCGACGTACGACCCGCGTGGCATAGCGACTGGCGCGCAGGTGCGCCGCCAGTGATCGCGCAACCGGCAGCGGCTCATCGTGCAGATGGGCGGCGAGCAGTTCACCGCAGAGCACGGCCAGCGTCAGGCCACGAGCGCCGAGGGCGGTGCACAGGTGGAGCGGAAGGCGCGGGGAGGCGCTCGTTGCGGTCTTTTCTCGCGGGCTGCAGCCGCGTCCGAGCGCTGTGGCTGCTCCCCCGAGATCGCGCGACGTCTCATCGAGCCACGGGCCGACCGCCGGCAGGTGGTCCGGCAGCGTCGCGCGCACGCCCGCCCAGGCGCGGGCGTCGCCGCGCCGCCATGCCGCTGCCAAGGTTTGAGCGGAGCCGGGCAGGAGCGCGTGCAGATGCGCCCAATTGGCGGCATGCGCCGAAACCCGCTGGACCGGTTGTCGGCCGCTGCGTTCGAAAGTCGACCCCAGCACCCAGTGGGGTGCGTCCGTCCCTGGCACGCGACCGATCAGATAGCCTTGCCCGTTGACCGGAAAGGGCGGCAACACCGAACTGTCGGCGCCAGCAGGCCACGGACCCCACGCGATCTGCCCGCGCAACGCACGCAATGGAAGTCCGCCGTCCGGCAGCAGCGCCTGCGTTGCGCATCCGGCGGCAACGACGACCAGTTCAGCCCGATCCAGCGTGCGATCGTCGCCGCCGACCAGCCGCCACAGTCCATCTTCAGGGAGGACGTGGGCCACATGCGTACTGCCGCGCCAGGTGACATTCGGGTGGCTCAGGCTGGCCTCGACCAGTGCCGCGGGCCGCATCCAGCCGGCTTGCGTGTGCCATAGCGCGGGCCGGTGCGCGCTCAATTCAACCTGCGCGGTGCGGGCTTTTGCGAGTGTGAGGGTGCATTGCGGGCCGAGGCTTTCCGGTGCCGTTGCGGTTGCCGGATCGGTGCCGTCCCACCAAGCGGGCAGGCGCCGCTTGCCCGGCAAATGCAGTTCCAGCACGCCATCGCTCGAAAAATCAATGCCGGGCCGCAACAGCCGCGCGGCACGCGCTTGGGTTGCAGCGATGCCGGCGCGGGTCAGTTGCGACAAGGGGCAGTCATCGGCCGAAACGTGAGGCGCGAAAATCCCCGCAGGCACGGCGCTGGCGCCGGCAGCCGGGTGCTGGGCGCGGTCCAGCACGGTCACTCGCCAGCCGCGCTCGGCCAGGCTCCAGGCCGCGCAGGCGCCCGCGAGCCCGCCACCGATCACGATGCAGCGCGCGGGCTGTGCGTCCGTTCGTGCGACTTGCGTTTTTGTGTAATACACCGGGCTGAACCGGGCACGCAGCGCGTGGCGCTTGGGGGGCACGCCGGGCACGCGTTCGGTTTGAAAGCCGGATTGCGCCAAACGCTCGCGCACCTCGTGCGCCACGCACCAGGTCGCGACGCGCGTGCCGGCGCGTGCATGGCGCGCGATCGCGCCGAATGTCTCAGCGCGCCACATCGCCGGGTTGCGCGCCGGACTGAAGCCGTCGAGGAAAACACTGTCGCAGCGCCCCGCCAGTTCCTTGAGCGCGGGCGCGATGTCATCGACGATCAAGGTCAGCACGACCCGCTCGCGCTCGAAGCACAGGCGATGAAAGCCGCGAACCAATCCGTGCCACTGCGTGGCCAGCTGGCGGCTCAATCCGGCGAGCTCGGGGAACGCGGCGGCGCTGCGCAACAGGTCGGACGGATTGGGCGGATAGGCTTCAACCGAAGTGTAAAAAAGGCGCGTCGGACGCTCGGAATCCTGCCGCCACGCGTGCCATGCCGCGAGGAAATTCAGCCCCAGGCCGAAACCGGTTTCGAGAATCGTCCAGTGCGGCGCGTGCGCCCAGGCCGCCGCTGCACCGCTTTCGGGCAGCAGACCGCAACCCTGCAGGAACACGCCTCGAGCTTGCCCGAGCCCGCCATGGCCGTCCAGGCCGGCGCTGCGATAGACGTCGTCGAAGCGCGGGCTGAACGGGGTGCCGTCTGCGCGCCAGGAGACGGTAGGGACGGGAGCGGGAACGGAGGACATGCAGGGGCGCTGAAACAGTTGGAATTGTGACAAGCGCGCGGACGTCGCAGCGGCGCGGGCGTGGCGCGCCCGGATCGACGACCCCCGGTTCGCCGCATAACCACATGTGGAAAAAGTCGAAGCGCGCGCCCGGATGCGCCTGCATGGCCGCTAGACTTGTTTGCTTCCGGGTTCGTTGCACATCAGGCGCGGTTGCGGTTCGTTTCGGAGCGCCCCCGCAGTGCGACGTTGGATTCAACATTACCTGTCAAGAAACAACATGGCTGAGAACTGGAAATTTGAAACGCAAGCGGTCCGCACCGGTTTTTCCTGGGACCCCGTGACGCGCTCGGTGGTGGCGCCGATCTATCAAACCACGTCGTTCGCGTTCGACGATACGCAGTACGGCGCCGATCTGTTCGACCTGAAGATTCCAGGCAACATCTACACGCGCTTGATGAATCCGACCACCGATATCCTGGAAAAGCGCGTGGCGGCGCTCGAAGGCGGCGTGGCCGGCCTTGCGCTTGCATCCGGCATGACGGCGGTGAGCTATTCGGTGCAGAACATCACCGAGATGGGCGACAACATCATCTCGTCGGCCACCATCTACGGCGGCACCTACACCTTCTTCGCGCACACGCTGCCGCAGATGGGCGTGCAGGTGCGCTTTGCCGACTACCGCGATCCGGCCAGTTTCGAGAAGCTGATCGACGCCAAGACCAAGGCGATCTACGCCGAGACCATCGGCAATCCGCTCGGCAACGTGACCAACGTGCCGGCGCTGGCCGAAATCGCCCACCGCCACGGCATCCCGCTCATCATCGACAACACCGTGCCCACGCCGTACCTGTTCCGGCCGATCGAGCACGGCGCCGACATCGTGGTGCATGCCATGACCAAGTACCTGGGCGGGCACGGCAACAGCATGGGCGGCATGATCGTCGATTCGGGCAAGTTCCCCTGGGCCGAGCACAAGGACAAGTTCCCGCGCTTGAGCTCGCCCGAAGTGAGCTACCACGGCGTGGTCTATACCGACGCGTTCGGTCCGGCGGCCTACATCGGCCGCGCACGCACGGTGCCGCTGCGCAACCTGGGCGGCGCAATCAGCCCGTTCAACGCCTTCCTGATCCTGCAAGGTGTCGAGACGTTGCCGCTGCGCATGGACCGCACCTGCGAAAACGCGCTGACCATCGCGCAGTTCCTGGCGCAGCACCCCAAGGTGGAATCGGTCAACTACGCCGGCCTGCCCGGCAACCCGGACCATGCGCTGGTGCAGAAGCTCATGGGCGGGCGCGCATCGGGCGTCTTCAGCTTCAACATCAAAGCCAAAGACGGTCGTGCGGCCGGTGCGCGCTTCCAGGACGCGCTGAAACTGTTCCTGCGCCTGGTCAATATCGGCGACGCCAAGTCGCTGGCCTGTCACCCGGCGTCCACCACGCACCGCCAGCTCGGTGCCGAAGAACTCGCGGGTGCCGGCATTTCGGAGAGCACGGTGCGTCTCTCCATCGGCATCGAGCACGTGAGCGACCTGATCGCCGATCTGGATCAGGCACTGGCGGCGGTGTAGCGCTGTTTTGTCCTGCTGCGCGCCGGCAATTTTCGACCAAAGGTCTGCGGTGCGCTGTAGAGTAGGCGACCTTTGCTTGATGTCATGAACATGCTGGATCGTTTGCTTGCCCGGCCGCGCCGGGTTTTCGCCGCCATCGCGGTCGTCTGTTTCGGAATGCTGGCGTTTGCGGTGCTGTATCTGCAAAACGTCGTGGGGCTGGAACCGTGCCCGATGTGCATCGTGCAGCGCGACGCGCTGATCGTGGCCGGCATTTGCTGCGCGCTGGCGGCGTTCTCGCCGCGCATCAACGCGTGGCGCGTGTGGGGCGGCATCGGCACGCTGGTGGCGGTGCTGGGCGCCTTCACGGCGGCCAAGCAGAGCTGGTTGCAGTGGCATCCGCCCGAATTCGCCACCTGCGGACGCGACATTTACGGGCTGATCGAAACCTTCCCATTGAGCCGCGCCATTCCCATGATTTTCAAAGGCAGCGGCGATTGCAGCGCGGTCGACTGGACGTTCCTCGGCGGCTCGATCGCCAACTGGTCGTTCGTGGCCTTCGTCCTGTTCATCGTGGTGACGATCACGCTATTGATCCACGTCGGGCGGACCCGTGTGGCGTCGTCGGTGCGCGCATCTGCCTGAGCCGCCCTGCAAGCGCGCTTGATCGGCGCTCAGGATCCGGGCCGCTCGCGGCGGTGCGGCAGCCAGCGCCAGAACATATAGCTGGCGACGAACCCCAGGCTGCCGATGGCGACGATGCCGCTGGCGAGCGACGCGACCGCCGTGATGCCCGAGAGCAGCAGCGGCCCGCAGCCGCCGCCGGTATCCGTGATCACGCGCCAGATACCGAGGAATTCGGTGCGCCCGTTGCGCGGCGAGGCATCGGCGCCGATCGTCAGGATCAGCCCCGAGCCGATGCCGTTGCCGAAACCCATCACCATGCTGACGAGCAAAAGGCTCGTGAATCCGGAGGTGAACGGCACCGCCATGAAGCTCGCGCCCATGATGACCATGCTCGGCAGCGTGATCCAGACGCGCCCCCAGATATCCATCACCTTGCCGGCGGGGTAGAACAGCAGCATGTCGACCGCGCCCATCAGGCCGTAGATCAGCGCCGTGTCGGTGGCGTTCAGGCCGATGGATTCTGCCCACAGAGGGATCACGATCTGGCGACAGGCGCGGATGGCCGCCACCAGCGCGGTGGCCACGCCCACGGTGGCAAACACGTGGCCATGGGTGTGCATCTGGTGCCGCATGACGAGGCGCGATGAGCGGCGCCGATGGGTGGCGCCGGAGGTCGGCAGATCGGGCACCACGAATGCGATCGCGCCCGCGCCGATCATGGCCAGAATGGCCGACCAGTAGGCGCCCGCGAGCCCCATCACGTGGATGAACGCGGCGGCGATGAACGGTCCGGCGAACATGCCGACGCGCACCGTCCCGCCGAGCGTCGACATGGCGCGGGCGCGCAACGCCAATGGCGCTGCTTCGGTCAGGAAGGTTTGCCGCGCCAGCTTGAAAACGGCGGCGGCGAGGCCGATCATGAACACCGCGCCGCCGAACCACCAGGCGTTGGGCGCGACCAGGCACAACACCAGGGCGACCAGGCCGAAGAGCGCCGCGCCCACCATGGCGCGCCGTTCGCCGAAGCGGCTGGCGATGGCGGCGGCCGGCAGGTTGGCGAGCGTCTGGCCGATGCTCACCAGCGCCACGATCAGCCCGGCAGCGGCCGCACTGGCGCCGAGTTGCAGCGCGCTCAGCGCCAGCACTGGGTAAATCGCACCCTCGACCAGGCCGAGCATGAGCGATGGCCCGAATGCCGGCAGCGCCAGCTTGCGGAAGCTGAATTCGCCGGGGGAGAGTTGATTGCTGGAAAGCGCCATGGGTCGGGTGTCGCGGGGGGCTGATGCGGGCGACAGGCCCTGCTTCAACCGACGTGCGGCGTGATTGTCCTTGTTCCGGATTCAGACGCTGGCGCCCGCAGGCTTTGATTCGGAGCTGTTGCTATAGCGTGCAGCGACCTGCGGTGGGCCTTCGGACCGCGCGCGTCGGAGTCCGGGTCAGTCAGGGCGGCGCCGAACGGCGCTCGTTCCCGTTATTCCAGATCAACCACCAGCTCCGGCTGGAACGCCGGGTTTTCCTGCTTGCCGTTCTTTACATAGCCGCGCGGGTTGCACAGCACGCGCGTGCCGTTCACGGCGTAGTCGAAGCTGTCGTGCGTGTGACCGTGGATCCACAGCTTCACGCGATCCGCGCCCATCAGGTATTCCAGGTCGGAGACGAAGCCCGCGTTGAACGGCGATCCGGCAAAGCGCGGGTGGATGCTGTGCGGCGATGGCGCGTGGTGCGTGATCACGACCGTGGTGCCGGCATAGGGTTGGGCCAATTCCTCCTTCAGCCACGCGGTGTTGCGCGCGAACAGCTCCGTCGTGTCGGTCGGCGTGAGCGTGCGCGAGCCGGCGGGCGTGTCGATCTCGACGATCTTGAAATCCTTCATGAACGCCTGCGCCTTCTCCATGGCTTCGGCTTCCGCGGCGCCGGCGCCATTGATCAGAAAATCGGTCCAAAGCGTCGACCCCACGAAACGCACGCCGTCCTGCTCGTAAGTTTCGTTGTCCAGCACGTGCACGTTGCTGCCGTCGCAGAACTGGTGCAGCGCGGCCGGCGTGGCGCGCACGCTGGAGCCGTAGAACTCGTGGTTGCCGGGCACGTACAGCACCGGCTGCTTGAAGCCTTTCGCCCATTCGGCCGCGGCGGCGGGTCGTGCCAGATCACCTGCCAGGATGACGATGTCCGCGTTGGTTTGCGGCTGCGCCATGGGGCAAACGCTCAAGTGCAGGTCGGAAATGATGTGGAGTTTCATGGTCGTTTGTGATTTCGCGAGGACTTCTGCGCGGCGCCAGCGACACGGCACCCGCCAACGAACGGGCGCGCTGCCGACGCATCGACTGAACCCATTGTGACGTCAAACCCCTTGCGGATGCGCGGCAATGGGGATGGTTGCGACGGTCTGGAATCGCGGGTGATGGCAGGGAAGCGCCGGATGCGTCAGTTCGGGTGCAGCTTCTTCACCAGCACCTGGCTTTTGCGGTTCCGGTTGTAGCCCCGGCTGTTTGGCAGCCAGTCGGGGCTGACGTTTTCGAAACCGCGTTTCAGGAACCAGTGCATGGTGCGCGTCGTCAGCACGAAGATGCTGTCGAGGCCAAGCGCCAGGGCGCGTTGCTCGATGTGTTTCAGCACCTTCTCGCCGTCGCCTTGTCCCTGGCTTTGCGTCGATACGGTCAGCGCCGCCATTTCCGCGGTCTTGGCGTCGGGGTAGGGATGGAGCGCGGCGCAGGCAAAAATCACGCCGTCATGCTCCAGCACGGTGTAGCTGGTGATGTCGCGCTCGATTTCGGTGCGGTCGCGCTTGACCAGCGTGCCGTCCTCCTCGAAGGGTTCCAGCAGCGCGACGATGCCGCCCACGTCGTCGGACGCGGCCAGCCGCAGGCTTTCCAGCTTTTCATCGACCACCATGGTGCCGATGCCGTCGTGCATGTAGATTTCCAGCAGCAGCGAGCCGTCGATGGCGTAGGGCAGGATGTGGCTGCGCTCGACGCCGTGCTCGCAGGCATTGACGCAATGGCGCAGGTAGTAGCTTGGTCCCTTGATCTGGTCCGCCGGGGGCAGGTGCCGGAGCACGGCGCGCGCTTGCGCCAGCGAGATCTCGGTATCGATCGGGTTGTCGTCGCTTTCGGGTTCACTCGGGTGGACGCGGATGCCCGGCCAATCGGTCAGGAACAGCAGCTTGTCGGCCTGCAACGAGATGGCCACCGACGTAGCGACTTCTTCCATGGTTAGGTTGAACGCTTCGCCGGTGGGCGAAAAGCCGAACGGCGAGAGCAGCACCATCGCGCCCGATTCGAGCGCGCGCCGGATGGCGCCGGAGTCGATCTTGCGCACCACGCCCGTGCTCTTGAAATCGACGCCGTCGATGATGCCGAGCGGCCGCGCCGTCAGGAAGTTGCCCGAAAGTACGCGCACCGTGGCGCCGGCCATGGGCGTGTTGGCCAAGCCCTGGCTGAAGGCGGCTTCGATCTCGAAGCGCAACTGGCCGGCCGCTTCCTGCGCGCAATCCAGCGCCACCTCGTCGGTCACGCGAATGCCGCCCACGTACTCGGGGACGTGCCCCTTGAAGGCGAGCTGTTCATTCAACTGTGGACGGAAGCCGTGCACCAGCACGATGCGCACGCCCATGCTCTGGATCAGCGCCAGATCGGTGGCAATCGCCGCCAGCTTGCCGGCGGCCACCGCCTCGCCCAACATGCCGACCACGAAGGTCTTGCCGCGGTGCATGTGGATGTACGGAGCCACCGAGCGAAACCAAGGGACGAAAGTGAAATCGAAAACCGGAGTCGTCATGTAATTGCAAACGATGGATCAGCCGAAACTGGACGCGATGATACGGAACGCGGTCGTCGCTGGCGAAGCGACCCGGTCGATGGATGGCTCACGCTATCCATTTCGGGATTGAATCGAATGGACTCGACAGAGGTTCTGCGCAACACACCGCTACAGGAATAGGTATTATTGAATTCAGGCCCACCGACAACAAGGAGACAGATTCATGCCAGTTGAATTCAAGGTGAACGGCAAGGACGTGGCGGCTGACGTGCCGCCCAACACGCTGCTATCCACGTTCATTCGTGAAAACCTGCGGCTCACGGGCACGCACCGCGGCTGCGACACGGCGCAATGCGGCGCCTGCACGGTGATTGCCAACGGCCGCGCGATCAAATCGTGCAACGTGCTGGTGGCGCAAATGCAGGGCGCTGACGTCACCACCATCGAAGGTCTGGCCAAGCCTGATGGCACCTTGCATCCGATGCAGGCCGCGTTCAAGGAGTGCCATGGCCTGCAATGCGGCTTCTGCACGTCTGGAATGATCCTGAGCGCGGTCGATTTGCTGCAGCACCACCCCAAGGCGACCGAAAGCGAAATCCGCGCGCTGCTGGAAGGCAACATCTGCCGCTGCACCGGCTACCAGAACATCGTGAAAGCGGTTCAGACCGTACAAAAACAAGCGACCGCGGCTTGATTCAAAACCGATCAGGAGACGAAACCATGGGTGCTACCGAGAAATTCATACATTCGCCGCACATCGGTGAGTCGGTGCGGCGCGTGGAAGACATGCGCTTCATCACCGGCGTGGGTCATTACACCGACGACGTGCACGAAGAAGGGCAGAAGTACGCCGTGTTCGTGCGCTCGCCGCACGCGCACGCGCTGGTCAAGCGAGTGGATAGCGCCGCGGCCGCGAAGATGCCCGGCGTGGTGCGCGTTTTCAGCGGCGCCGACATCGACGGCAAGCTGGGTGGCCTGCCGACCGGCTGGCTGATCAGCAACCCGGACGGCAGCCCGATGAAGGAGCCGCCGCACCCGATCCTGGCCATCGGCAAGGTGCGCTATGTGGGCGAGCCGGTGGCCATGGTGGTGGCCGACACGCACGAGCACGCGCTGAACGCCGCCGAAGCGGTGCAGGTCGACTATGAAGAGCTGCAGGCGGTGGTCGAGATGCACACCGCCAGGAACGGCCCGGCGCTGCACGAAATGGCGCCCGACAACCATTGCTACAAATGGGTGCTGGGCGACAAGGCGGCGATCGACGCGACGTTTGCGAAAGCGGCGCACGTCACCAAGATCGATCTGGTCAACAACCGGTTGATTCCCAATGCCATGGAGCCGCGCGCCGACAACGCCAGCTTCAACCGCAACACCGGTGAATACACGCTCACCACCACCAGCCAGAACCCGCACTTGGCGCGCCTGCTGCTGTGCGCCTATGTCCTGAAGGGCGTGCCGGAAAACAAGATGCGCGTGATCGCGCCCGACGTGGGTGGCGGCTTCGGCTCCAAGATCAACCTGTATCCGGAGGACGTGGGCTGTGTTTTTGCCGCCGGGGAGCTGGGCGGCGCGGTCAAATGGACCGCCGACCGCAGCGAAAGCTTCCTGGCCGACACGCACGGACGGGATCATGTCAGCCATGCCGAAATGGCCATGGACAAGGACGGCAAATTCCTGGCGCTGCGCGTGCACTCGGATGTGAACCTGGGCGCCTACCTGGCCACGTTCGGTCCGTGCGTGCCCACCATCCTGTACGGCACGCTGCTCGCGGGCCAATACACCACGCCGCAGATTTACGTGGAAGTGGACGGCTGGTTCACCAACACCTGCCCGGTGGATGCCTATCGCGGCGCCGGCCGGCCCGAAGCGGCCTATCTGGTCGAGCGCCTGGTCACGCGCTGTGGCTGGGAAATGAATCTGGCGCAGGACGAGATCCGGCGGCGCAATTTCATCACCGAATTCCCCTATCAGACACCGGTGGCGCTGCTCTACGACACCGGGGATTTTCCGGAATGCATGCGCAAGGCCAACGAGATCGCCGACGCCGCCGGTTTCGGCGCGCGCCGCAAGGCGAGTGAAGCCAAGGGTCTGAAGCGCGGCATCGGCTATTCCAGCTACATCGAAGCGTGCGGCCTGGCGCCGTCGCAAGTGGTGGGCGCACTCGGCGGACGCGCCGGCCTGTACGAATGCGGCGAAGTCCGCGTCAACCCGACCGGATCGATCACGGTCTTCACCGGGACGCACAGCCACGGCCAGGGGCATGAAACCGCGTTTGCGCAATTGGTCGCGGCGCGCCTCGGGGTGCCGATCGATGCGGTCGAAATCGTGCACGGCGACACCGGCCGCATTCCGTTCGGCATGGGCACGTACGGCTCGCGCTCGCTGGCGGTGGGCGGCGCGGCGGTGATGAAGGCGCTCGACAAGATCGAAGAAAAGGCCAAGAAAATTGCCGCGCACCTGATGGAGGCGAGCGACGCCGACATCGAGTTCGCCGGCGGCGAATTCAAGGTCAAGGGCACCGACAAGAAAATCCCGTTCGCGCAAGTGGCGCTCGCGGCCTACGTGCCACACAACTACCCGCTCGACAAACTGGAGCCGGGGCTGGACGAGACCGCGTTCTACGATCCGCCCAACTTCACGTTCCCGGGCGGCACACATATCTGCGAGGTGGAAGTCGATCCGCAAACCGGCGTGGTGCGCATCGACCGCTTCACCGCCGTGGATGATTTCGGCGTGGTGGTCAACCCCATGCTGGTCGAAGGCCAGGTGCACGGCGGCATCGTGCAGGGCATCGGCCAGGCGCTGCTGGAGCACGGCATCTACGACAACTCGGGCCAGTTGCTGACCGGCAGCTTCATGGACTACACCATGCCGCGCGCCGACGACGTGCCCGACATCCAGGTGGGCAGCGTGTGCACGCCGTGCACGCACAACCCGATCGGCAGCAAGGGCGCGGGCGAGGCGGGCGCCATTGCCTCGCCACCGGCCGTGATCAACGCCGTGCTGGATGCGCTGGGGCCGCTCGGCGTCACCGACCTCGACATGCCCGCCACGCCCAACGCGGTGTGGCAAGCCATCCAGAAAGCACAAGCCTGAGAGGAGTCAAGCACATGTACGCATTCAATTACGAACGTCCGAGCCAACAGGCCGACGTGGTTGCGCTGGGCAAGGCCGGCGGCACCTACATGGCCGGTGGGCAAACGCTGCTGGCTTCCATGAAGCTGCGCCTGGCGTCGCCGGAGCAGGTGATCGACTTGGCCGGCGTGAAGGAACTCACCGGCATCCGCAAGGACGGCAATGCGCTGGTGATCGGCGCCATGACGCGCCACGTCGACGTGGTGGAAAGCGCCACGGTCAAGTCGGCCATTCCGGCGCTGGCCGAACTCGCCGGCCTGATTGGCGACCGCCAGGTGCGCGCCATGGGCACCATGGGTGGGTCGCTCGCCAACAACGATCCGGCAGCGGACTACCCGGCGGCGGTGCTGGGGTTGGGCGCCACTATCCAGACCACCGA
Organism: Burkholderiaceae bacterium; assembly: GCA_004299095.1. GTDB lineage: Bacteria > Pseudomonadota > Gammaproteobacteria > Burkholderiales > Burkholderiaceae_C > Ottowia. The sequence continues at coordinate 28,680 of SCQQ01000121.1, forward strand.
GCGCCAGATCAGCGCCGATGATTTCTTCCAGGGGCTGTTTGCCACGGCGCTGAATGACGGCGAGTTGATCACCTCCATTCGTTTCCCCATTCCGAAGCGCGCGGGCTACGTCAAATTCCCGCAGCCCGCGTCGCGCTTCGCGTTGATCGGCGTGTTCGTTGCGCAGACCGACGGCGGCGTACGCGTGGCCGTCACGGGCGGCGGCAGCGGCGTGTTCCGGCAGAAAGCGATGGAAGCGGCGCTGGCCGGCAACTTCGCGTCGTCCGCGGTCGTGGGCGTCAAGACCGACGAAGCGGAAATGAGCAGCGATCTGCACGCCAGCAGCGCGTACCGCGCGCACTTGGTCGGCGTGATGGCGGGACGCGCCGTCGCCAAAGCGCTGGCGTGACCATGCGTGATCCACAGGGCAGCGGGCCGTTTGGGCTGCTGCCCTTTGCGCGTCTGGGTGCAGCGGCGTTCAGCGGCGAGCTGCCGTTCTGCCTGTGCCAGGGTTTGCTGGACAAGATTTCATGACCGTTTCTTCATTGGCTTCGGCATCCGTCCGCGCACCCGCTTCTATCGACGCGCTGATCGCGGCGCTCAGGTCGGTCGGCTATTTCGCCGACCGACGCCTGGCGACCGCGGTTTTCCTGGCGCTCAAACTCCAGCGTCCGCTGCTGCTGGAAGGCGAGCCCGGCGTTGGCAAGACCGAACTCGCCAAGGCGCTTTCGGCCGTTCTCAAACGCGAACTGCTGCGCCTGCAATGTTTCGACGGGCTGGAGCAGCGCGAGGCGCTGTACGAGTGGAACTACGCCGCGCAATTGCTGCACTTGCGCGCGGCCGAGGGCAGCGCGCCGGCTGAGGAGTTGGAGCGCGAGGTCTATCAGGCGCGCTACCTGGTGCACCGGCCGCTGCTGCAGGCGCTGCAGGCGCCCGAGCCCGGCGCCGTGCTGCTGATCGATGAGGTGGACCGCGCCGATGAGCCATTCGAGGCTTTCCTGCTCGAATATTTGGGCGAGTACCAGGTGAGCATTCCGGAACTCGGCACGGTGCGCGCCAAGGTGGCGCCGATCACCATCCTCACCAGCAACCGCACGCGCGAATTGAACGACGCGGTCAAGCGCCGTTGCCTGTACCACTGGGTGGAATATCCCGAGCGCGAGCGCGAGCTGGCGATCGTGCGGGCGCTGGTGCCTGAAGCGTCGCAGGCGCTTGCCGCGCAGGTGGCGGCGTTCGTGCACCAGTTGCGCAGCGCGCCGTACGACGATCATTTCCAGCGTGCGCCGGGCATCGCCGAAACGGTGGAATGGGCGCGGGCGCTGGTGGCGCTCGATACGCTGATGTTGGACCCTGAAGTGGTGGTCGATACCGCCGGCATCCTGTTCAAGCAGCACGACGACGTGGTGGCGCTGAACCAGACGCTGGCGACCGAAGCGCTGCAGTCGGCGCAACTGGTGGCCTAAGGATGCTTCGCATGACCTCTCGTGTGTCGCGCATCGCTGGATTTCGGCGGTCTGCCGCGCTGCTTTTTTTGGCCATGGCGCCGCTATTGCCCGCAAAAAGCGCCTTGCAGTCCATTCGAAGCCGGCGCGCGTGCCACCACTCGGGTTACGCGGAGTGCCCTTAAGCGGAGAGACGCGCGATGGTCACGCAAGCGCCGGGAACCGTGGCTGCGGCCAACGCCGCGGCGGCGCGCGCCCGTGCCGTGCAGCGCGTCGCCCAGTTGGGCGATTCGCGCACCGGCAAGTTGGCGGCCAACCTGACCGCGTTTGGCCGGGCGCTCCGGCGTGCCGGCGTGCACGTCGATTCGGCGCGCATCGCGCTGGCGCAGCAAGCGGTGCAAATGGTGGGCGTGGGTAACAAGGCCGACATGAGCGCCGCACTGGAAGCGGTGCTGGTGAACTGCGAGCAGGATCGCGCCGTGTTCCGCGAGCTGTTCGGCGTGTTCTTCCGCGATCCGAAACTGGCGCAAAAAATGCTGCAGCAGATGTTGCCCAAGGCCGAAGGCCAGGCCGAAGCGCCGAAGGAACGCCCACGCGTACGCGAAGCCCTGATGCCGCCCAAGGGCAGCCAGCCCACGCCGCAGGAAAAGGAAATCGACCTCGATGCCGCCATGACGGCGAGCGAGTTGAAGCGCTTGAAAAACGCGGACTTTAACCAGTTGACGGCGAGCGAGTACCACTTGGTCGAGCACTTGGTGCGCGCCATTCCGCTGCCGCTGCTGACCGTGGCGGCGCGGCGCACACAGGCGGGCGATCGCGGCGCGCGGGTGCACTGGGCGCACACGCTGCAAAGCGCCGCCAGGCACGGCGGCGACGTGATGGCGCTCTGGCGCCTCAGGCGCCGGCGCCAGCCGCTGCCGCTCTTGTTGCTGGTGGACGTATCGGGCTCGATGGAGCGCTATGCGCGCCTGCTGCTGGCTTTTCTGCACGCTTCCACCCAGGCCGCGCGCGTGCGCGGCCGGCGCCTCAGTTTGCGCCGCGACGTGTTTGCTTTCGGCACCGACCTGACCGACCTGACTGGTGCCTTCCGCCTGGCCGACACCGATGACATGCTGGTGCGCGCCGGCGCCTTGATCTGCGACTTTGCTGGCGGCACGCGCCTGGGCGACGCGCTGGCCACGTTGCGCCAGCGGGACGCGCGCCGCCTGATCGGCGGGCGCACGCTGGTGCTGATCGCGAGCGACGGCCTGGATACCGGCGAGCCGCAAGTGCTGGAACGCGAACTGCAATGGCTCAAGCGCCACACGCGCCGCATCCTGTGGCTGAATCCGCTGCTGCGTTTCGACGGCTACGCGCCGCTGGCGCGCGGCGCTGCCGTGCTGCATCGTGCGGCCGATGGCATGCTGGCGGTGCACAACATCACCCACCTGCAGGAACTGGCCGCGGCCATTTCCGCTCTACTGAAGAAATGACGACGGAGGAGACCCATCATGGACATGCAAGGTTCGCGCCAACTGGCGGTCACGCAACAGCAGGCCTGGGACGCGCTGAACGATCCCGAGGTACTGAAGGTCTGCATTCCCGGCTGCGACAGCCTTGAGTCCACAGGCGAGAACGCGTACGCGCTGGTCAACGCCTTCAAGGTCGGGCCGGTGTCGGCCAAGTTCAAAAGCGCGCTCACGCTGGCGGATATCCAGGCGCCCAGCAGCTACACCATCCATTTCGACGGCAGCGGCGGCGCCGCCGGTTTCGGCAAAGGCACGGCCAAGGTCGCTCTGACAGCCAACGAGGGCGGCTGCCTGCTCGACTACACCGCGAACGCCTCGGTGGGCGGCAAGATCGCGCAAGTGGGACAACGCCTGATCGACGGCGTGGCCAAATCGATGGCCGAGAAGTTCTTCAAGAATTTCGACGACGAGATGCAGCGCCGCCACCCGGCGCCGGCCGGTGCGGTCGCCGCACCCGCAGACAGCGCAACCACGCCCGCGGCCCCGGTGGGCGTGCCGAAGTGGGTTTGGTGGGCTCTCGGCGTCATCATTATTCTGGGCATCGTGTTTGTCGTGTATTGAAGGATCGTGGACTGAAGGAGCACACCGTGGAAGACTTGAGTTTGACCGTATTGCGGGCGCTGCGCGATTGGCGCCAGGCGGGCCGGCACGGCCTACTCGCGACCGTGGTGCACACGTTTGGTTCGTCGCCGCGCCCGATCGGCTGCATCATGGCGATGCGGGACGATGGCGCCATCAAAGGTTCGATTTCCGGCGGTTGCCTGGAAGACGACCTGATCGCACGCTATTCCCACGCCGGCACGCCCGATCCGCTGCCGAAGGTTGGGCCGCCGCAGTTCGCCAAGTACGGCATTACCGCGGAAGAAGCGCACCGCTTCGGCCTGCCGTGCGGCGGCACGCTGGAAATCCTGATGGAATTCGATCCCGACGTCGAGGGGTTGAAACAAGTAGTGAGCGCGCTCGAAGCGGGTCGGCTGGTGAGTCGTCACGTCGACCTGAAAACCGGCGCGGTGCGGGTCGCGGCCGCGACCGAACCGGACGAGCTGCGCGTGGATGCCCACGAGCTCGTCAACACCTTCGGGCCGGCGTACCGCATGCTCATCATCGGCGCTGGCCAGATGAGCGAATACCTGGCGACCATGGCGCAGTTCTGCAACTTTGCCGTGACGGTGTGCGACCCGCGCGACGAGTACCGCAGCGACTGGGGCGTCCCGAGCGTGAACGTGGTCGACACCATGCCGGACGACACCGTGACCGCATTCGCGCCCGACGCGCGCACCTGCGTGGTGGCGCTCACGCACGACCCCAAGCTCGACGACCTGGCGTTGCTGCAGGCGCTGTCCACGCCCGCGTTCTACGTGGGCGCCATCGGCAGCCGGCGCAACAACCACGCGCGCCGCAAACGCATGATCGAGTACCTGGATCAAACCGAAGAAAGCCTGAAACGGCTGCGCGGGCCGGTCGGGATTTACATCGGCAGCAAGACACCGGCGGAAATCGCGGTGAGCGTCATGGCGGAAATCCTGGCGGTCAAGAATGGTATCGCGCTGCCCAAGACCATGGACGTCGAGCACGTCAAGGAAGTGCTCGGCTTGCCCGACGGCGAAACCTCCTGCCTGGTGACTTTTGCCACACACTGAAAGCGAGCCTGTCACGGTCGGCGCCGTCATCATGGCGGCGGGCGAGGGGCGGCGCATGGGATCTGTCCCCAAGTCGCTGATTGCGCGCGACGGCGAGGCCCTGCTGTTGCGCCAGATTCGCTTGCTGACGGAAGCGGGCATTCACACGATTGCCGTCGTGCTCGGCTATTACGCCATGCGGCTCACCGCCGTGCTGGAAAAGGCGCGCTGGTCGCAAACCGATTCGCCCGTGGCCCGCGCGCACCTGAAAGTGGTCATCAATCCCGATCCCGACGAGGGCCCGGCGTCGTCGCTGCGCTGCGGCCTGAAGGCCTTGCCGCCCGAGTTGTCGGCCATCCTGGTGGTCCTGGGCGACCAGCCGCTGCTTGAAGGCCAGGATTTTGCTGCCGTGCTGGCCGCGTGGCGGGGTCGCGCAAAAGAGATCGAACTGGCCGTGCCGCGGCGTGGCGATCGGCTGGGCCACCCGATCGTTTTTGGCCCGGCGGTGCGCGCCGCCGTGCTGGCGGGCCAGGGCGTGCGCGGCTGGCGCGAGCAGCATCCGGAGGGCGTTCGGTTCGTCGATGCCACCCACGACCGGTTTACCGTCGACCTGGATACGCCGGACGACGTGCGCGCTGCGTGTGTGACGTACGGAGCCAATCTGGTCTTGCCGGAGATCAAGTAGCCGCGGGCGTTTCGGAGGGTATGACGACGGCCTTGCCGGTCCGGCCGCAGACCGCTTGCGGCACGACGCTTCAGCAGCAAACGACGCACTACACTTGTCGCTGCCAACGTCGTGCCGCGCGCGGCCCCATCTCCTGGATTCCGGCTTGAAGATGCTCTACCTGCTTTCCCCGGCAAAGTCGCTGGACTACGAGACGCCCGTGCCCGCGGGTGTCGAGCGCACCAAACCCCTGTTTGCGCGGCAGTCTGAAGAGCTCATCCGGGTGCTGCGCACGCAGTCCGTGCGCAAGATCGGGGCGCTCATGAAGATCAGCGATCGCCTGGCGGAGCTCAATGTCGAGCGCTACCACGCCTGGCGCGCCAGGCCGACGGCGCAGAGCGTGCGGCAAGCCGCCTACGCGTTCAATGGCGACGTGTACGAGGGCCTGCAAATCCGCACACTGACAAAGAAAGAACGCGACTGGGTGCAGCAGCACGTGTGCATCCTGAGCGGCCTGTACGGCGTGTTGCGCCCGCTGGACGCGATTCAGCCCTACCGGCTGGAAATGGGCATCCGCCTCAAGACCGATCGCGGCGCGGACCTGTACCACTTCTGGGGCGCCGGCATTGCCGAGCATTTGAACCAACGCCTGGCGGGCAGCAAGGATCCGATCGTCGTCAACCTGGCGTCGCAGGAGTACGTCAGGTCCGTGGATCGCAAGGCGCTGGAAGCGCGCGTGCTGGATTGCGTTTTCGAGGATTGGAAGAACGGGCGTTACAAGATCATCGGCTTCTACGCCAAGCGTGCCCGCGGTCTGATGGCGCGTTACGCGGCGCAGCATCGCGTGACGTCGGAGGCCGGCTTGCACGGCTTCGATCTGGAAGGCTATCGCCTGGCCGAAGACGCCTGCGGCGAAGATCGCCTGGTATTTCGCCGCCGCATCGAGTGACGTGATGCCCCAGCAAGCCAGCCCCGAGCTGTACCAATGGATAGCCGCGCAGGCGCGCGCCGGCGTCACGGCGCAGGGCGTGCTGGATGCGCTCAAGGCGGCCGGCTGGGAAGAGGGCACCGCCATCGCCGCCATGGAGGAAGCGGCGCGCCGCTACCAGCATCCGGGCACGACCGCGCAACCCGAACTGCCGCCCGCGGCCGCGGTGCCGGAACCCGATCTGGCCGATTCACCTTTGTACGTCGACGCTGGCGACCGCCGCGTCGCGGTGCTCGGCGGCCTGGCCGCGCCGCGCGTGGTGATATTCGGCAGCCTGCTGTCGGACGACGAGTGCGCAGCGTTGATTGCCGCGGCGCGGCCGCGCCTGGCGCGCTCGCAAACCGTGGTGACGTCGACCGGTGGCACCGAAGTGAACCAGGTGCGCACCAGCCGCGGCATGTTTTTCGAACGCGGCGAAAGCGAACTGGTGCGGCGCATCGAGCAGCGCATCGCCCGGCTGCTGCGCTGGCCGCTGGAAAACGGCGAAGGCCTGCAGGTGCTGCATTACGTGCCGGGCACCGAATACAAGCCGCACTACGACTATTTCGACCCCGATGCGGCCGGTACACCCGCGATCCTGCGGCGCGGCGGCCAGCGTGTGGCGACGCTGGTGATGTACCTGAACGAGCCGGAAAAAGGCGGCGCCACGGCGTTTCCCGACGTGCATTTCAAAGTCGCGCCCAAGCGCGGCAATGCCGTTTTCTTCAGTTACGAGCGGCCGCACCCGAGCACCCATACGCTGCACGCCGGCATGCCCGTGATCGCCGGCGAGAAATGGATCGCCACCAAGTGGCTGCGCGAGCGCGAATTTGTCTGAGAGCGCACAGCGGCGCGGCGCTGATCCGGCCGCCATCCTGAACCAGCTCACCCGGGTGCGCGCCTGGGCGCCGGGTGTGTTGAGCCACCCGTGGCGCTGGCTGCTGGGCTGGTGGTTTGCCCTGTTCGTGGGCGCGCAACTGGCGGTGCTGGCGTTCTCGCCTTCGAGCTATCGTCGTGGCTCGGTGGCGCGTGGCCTGCTGCAGGTGCACGAGGCGGCGGGCCGCAGCCTGCTCGGTTTCACGCTGCTGATGGCGCTCTTCAATCTGGTCGTGATCCACATCCTGGTGGTCACGGCGAACGCCTACGGCTTGGCGGCGTTCGCGCTGGACGCGGTGGTGCGCGTGCTGGTGCTGGAACTGATTCCGCTGGCCGCGCCGCTGTACGTCGCGGTCAATTATTCGATTCCCGCAGGTTCCGAGTTGCGCCGTGCGCGGCAAGGCGGGGCGTTCGCGCGCTTGACCGCACAGGGGCTGGATCCGCTTAGCCGCGAAGTCCTGCCGCGCGTGCTCGGCGGTCTTTCCGCGGTCGTCTTGTTGGCTGCCGTGAGCTGCGTCATTTCGTTGCTGCTGGCGTACTTTTCGATTTATGGTTTCACCTGGGCGGCGATCGCGCCCTACAGCCATGCGGTCGGGCAAATTTTCGGTCCCACGGTGACGCTGATTTTCTGCCTCAAGACAGTCTTGTTTGCGCTGACCGCCATCCTGTTGCCGCTGGTGCACGGCCTTGGCGCCGACGCCACACGAACGCACTTTGAAGTGCGCGGCCTGGTGCAAATGCTGGCCCTCATGCTGCTGATCGAAATCCTGTCGCTGGTGGGCAACTATTACTGAAGGGATGACTGAAGGAATGCCGGAGCCGATGGACGAGCACCAAGCCGCCGCGACGCCGCGCGCCGACAGCGCCGAGGTCGGCCGTGGCGTACAAATCCGTGCCCTGCTGCTGCTCGCGCTGATGGCGTTCGTGCTGGTGGTCACCGCGCTCTATCTGATGTGGGCGCGCGGCGCGTTCGAGGCCACGCAGCCGCTGTATCTGACCACCGATGATTCCGACGGCGTGTCGGTCGGCATGGATCTGACTTTTTCCGGTTTCCCCATCGGCCGCGTGCGCAGCATCGCGCTGTCGGATGGCGGCACGGTGCGCATCCGCGTCGATCTGGTGCGCAAGGACGCGCATTGGCTGCGCAATTCCAGCGTGTTCACGCTGGAGCGCGGTCTGGTCGGCGCCGCGCGCCTGCGCGCTTTCACCGGGGTGCCCGACGCACCGCCGCTGCCGGTGGGCGCGGTGCGGCCGGTGTTGCGCGGCGACGTGTCGGCCGAGATCCCGAGGATGGTGGCGGACGCGCGTGAGGTGTTGCAAAACGTCGCGCGATTGACCGCGGCGGATTCCGCTCTGAGCGGCACGTTGACGGAAATCGATCAATTCAGCGCGCGCCTCAACGGTGAGCGCGGCGGGCTCTTGACCACGCTCACCGGGCGGGAGGCCGACGCCAGGCGGGTGGGCGAGCTGCTGGACCACGTCGATAGCTTGGTGACGAATTTGAATCGCACCGTGATCCGCGCCGACGGCCAGCTACTCGGCAAGAAGGGCCTGGTGGCCGATACGCAGGCTTCGGTGCGGCAGATCAATGCCCTGTTGGCCGATACGCGCAAGAGCCTGGTCCAGGTCGACGCCGTGCTGAAAAATACCCAGGCCATCAGCGGCAATGTGCGTGACGCCACCACCGATTTGAGTGCGCTGCGCGCCCAGGTCGAAACCAACCTGAACAAGATCGACGGGATGATCGGCGCGATCAACCAGAAATGGCCGTTCGCACCCAAGGAAAAAGAGGTGACGCTGCCATGAGCGCGCGCCTTGCGTTGCCCGCGCTCGCGCTCGCGCTGGTTGCCGCGTGTTCCACCGGGCCCGCGGTGCCGGATTGGCGCTTGAACGCGGCCGGCCACGTCGATCGCTACCGCAGCGCTTGGCTGGAAGGCAACGAGCGCGTGGCGGCCATTGAGTTTCAGGCGGCACGCGGCGAGACTGCGCGCACCGGCCGCCCCGATTGGGTGGCGCGGGTGGAGCTGAACCGTTGCGCCGTGCGCGTGGCCAGCCTGGATTTTTCGCCGTGTGCCGGCTTCGACACGCTGGCCGCCGATGCCACGCCCGAGGAGCGCGCTTATGCGCGCTATCTGGCCGGGCAGGCCGGCGCGGCCGACGTGGCGCTGCTGCCCGCGTCGCAGCGCGCCGTTGCCGCCGGTCAGAGCGACTTGGACGCGATCGACGACCCGCTTGCGCGCCTGGTGGCCGCCGGTGTGTTGTTGCGGCGGGAGCGCATCACGCCGCTGCAAGTCGACGAGGCGGTAGCCACCGCCTCGCGCTGGGGCTGGAGCCGGCCGCTGCTGGCGTGGCTGGGCGTGCAGCGGCGTTTGGCGGAGCAGCATGGCGATCACGCGGGCGCAGCACGCGTTCAGCGCCAGATCGATCTGGTGCGGCTTCCGGCACATCCAGCACATTGACCGACCCTATGGCGCTGCCGGACGACCTCGGTCGAATGGTTTTTCAGCTGAGTTCAGCGTACAGGTCCGCGTAAATCCGGTACCGGCTTGGGCCGATCGAAGCGGTTCCTGTCGCGCCGTCGACCGCCGCCATCACGGCGCAGCCGGGCTCGTGGGTGTGCGTGCAGTTGTAGAACCGGCACTGTCCCAGGTACGGTCGGAAGTCGGGCATAAGCGCCGCCAGGCCGCTGGCGGCCACGTGGTACAGGCCGAACTCCTGAAATCCCGGCGAATCGATGAGGGCGCCCGCTTTGTCGTCACCCAGCCAGTACCAGTGCGTGCGCGTGGTGGTTTGGGTGCCGGTCTTCAGCCCGCGGGAAAGCGCCCCGGTGGTGGCTGCAGCGGTCGGAACCAGGCGGTTGACCAGAGTGCTTTTGCCCACGCCGGAAGGGCCCAGGATCAACGTGGCGGCGCCTTGCAGCGTCCGTTCCAGTGCGACGAAATCGGTGCCGCCGGGATCGGACACATGCGGTTTGAGTGCCAGGGCGAACGTGGCGTAACCCATGGTTCGGTAAGGCGCCAACTGATGCCAGGCGCCGGCGAACGGCTGCGCCAGATCCGCCTTGTTCAGCGCGATCAGCGCACGGATGCCGGCGGCTTCGCACGCGATCAACGCGCGCACCAGAAAGCGCTCGGAAAACGCCGGCTCGGCGGCGAGCACGATCAGCACCTGGTCCAGATTGGCGGCAAACGATTTGATGCGCGTCTCGTCCTGGCGGTAGAGCTGGTTGCGGCGCGGCGACACGCGCTCGATGACGCCCTCGTCTTCGGTGGCACGCCAGATCACGCGATCGCCCACCACGGCCTCCAGCTTTTTGCCGCGTGGGTGGCACAGGCGCAGTGCGCCGTCGGGCGCTTGCACGCTGCAGTGGCGGCCGCTGGTGGATACGACCAAGCCCTCCGCGAGGTCTGGCGGAGCGGCGGGTGAATGGGCACCAGGGTGTGGCACGGGGTGATGGGTTTGGCGCTGCCGCACCAAACCAGCGGCAGGATCAGGTGGCTTGCGTGGCGGCGTGCGATATGCGGGCGGCGGCCGCGCGCAGGTGCGCGAGGCGCTCTTCCGCCGGCGGATGCGAATAGTAGAAGCGCACGTACCACGGATCGGGCGTGAGCGTGCTGGCGTTGTCCTTGTGCAGCTTGATGAGCGCCTGGCTCAAGTGCTCTGGCCCGGTCTGCTCGACCGAATAGGCGTCGGCCTCGAATTCGTGCTTGCGCGAAAAATACGACATCAGCGGCGTGAGGAACAGGCCGAACACCGGCGCCACCAGCATGAAAAGCAACAGCGCGAGCGCGTTGTTGGGCACGTCGCCTCCCAGCAGCGCGGGCATGTTGGGTGCCACGCCCAGCCCGGCGTAAAACCAGATCTGGTTCGCCAGCCAGCCGAGGATCGCGAGGCCGATCAGGCTCATCACGAACAGGCCGATGATGTGCTTCAGCACGTGCCGGCGCTTGTAGTGGCCGAGCTCATGCGCCAGCACGGCTTCTACTTCGGGCGGGTCGAGCTGCCTCAGCAGGGTGTCGAAAAACACCACGCGCTTGGCCGCGCCAAAGCCGGTGAAATAGGCGTTGCCGTGGGCACTGCGGCGGCTGCCGTCCATGACGAACAGGCCCTTGGCGGCAAAACCGCAGCGCGCCATCAACTGCTCGACGCGCCCTTTCAGTGCCTCGTCCTGCAGCGGCTCGAACTTGTTGAAGAGCGGCGCGATCAGCGTGGGGTAGATCACCAGCATCAGCAGGCTGAACGCCATCCACGCGCCCCAGGTCCAGAGCCACCACCATTCGCCGGTGACCTGCATGAGCCACAGCACCAGCGCGGCCAGCGGCAGGCCGATCGCCAGGCCGAGCAGCGTCGACTTGGCCAGATCCGCGAACCAGATGCGCCACGTCATGTGGTTGAAGCCGAAGCGTTCCTCGATCACGAACGTCTGGTAAAGCGTGGCGGGCAAGTCGATCAGGCCGCTGATGATCGCGAACGCCGCCAGCAGCGCGAGCGGCTGCAACAGTGGCCGCGGGCCGATCCAGTGCAGCAGCAGGCCGTTCAGGGCGTCCAGCCCGCCCAGCAAGGTCCAGCCCAGCAGCACGGCGAGCGACACGATCAGTTCGACGAAGCCGAAGCGCAGCTTGGCGACGGTGTAGTTGGCCGCGCGCTGGTGCGTGGCGAGCGGGATGGTTTCCTGGAACTCGGCGGGAACCGCGTCGCGATGGCGCGCCACGGCACGGATCTGGCGCGACGCCAGCCAGACGCGCGTGACGGCGTAGGCGATCAGCGCGATGGAAAAAACGAGGGTGGCCAGCTCGGCTGGGGTGGTGGCGGTCATGGAATCGATGGGTTGCGAAGGGCAGGGCCCGGTTGTGCGGCGGAACCGGACCGGGCCGGCGGAATGGCGTCGAGCTTACCCGCTTTGCCGTGCGCTTCCCCGCGGAAGTCCGGTGTCAAAGCGGTCCGAGCATGCCGGCCAGCACGTCCGGGCGCGGCATGCCATTCACGCGTTGCACCAAGCCGTCCTTGTCCTTGTCCTTGTACAGGATGCCCGGCGTGCCCTGAAAGCCCAGCTCCGCCATCAGCGCCTGATTGGCGTCGAGTTGCTTGCGGACGTCGGCGGGCACGTTCGGCGCGGGCTTGATGCCGCCGGCTTGAAAGTTGTGCTCGTTGCTGGCGAGCGCTGCGGTCGGATCCTTGGCGCTCAAAATGGCGGCGGCCTTGGTGCTGCTGTTTTCGCGGATCACGCCGACCATGACGTGGCGCAGTTGCACTTTGCCGGCATCGACCCACGGGCGCGCGGCTTCCCAGAAGCGGTTGCAGTACGGGCAATTCGGATCGCTGAAGGCGTAGACGATGCGCGGCGCGCTCGCCTTGCCGTCGGGCACCCAGGTGGCGCTCGCCAATTGCTTCCAGATGGCGTCGCTCATCGGTTGGGCGGCCAGTTCGTCTACTTTTTCGGCGTCCAGATTGCGGCCCTTGGCATCGATGCGGCTGCCGACGATGGCGTTGCCGTCCGGCGTCACGTAGATCGCGATCGGTTGCTGGCCGGCCACGGCGGCAAAAGCGCGCACGTCGGCGCCGGCTTTGAACTCCCGCACGTGCGCCAGGCCCTGCTGCTGCATGGTCTGGATGATCGGCGGCAGCGCCTTGTCGGCAGCCTGCGCGACGGGCGCCAGGGTCAAGAGCGCGGCGAGCACCGCAGGCGGCAAACACAGTTTTTGGAATCCCCGATCAAGCCACGCGCGGCACGTGCATCGTGCTCTTGGGCGATCTGCCGCGTTGCAAATCCTCGCCATAACCCAAGCCGTGGCTCCGGTTTGCGCCTTGCATCTCATCCCGGGATCACGCGCTCGCATCCGCGGCGAATTAATCAGAGCTTTCTCAGGCAGCACAAATCACTCCTTGCGTTTCGGCGGGTTGGTGGGGGTTTGAGCGAACAACTGGCGCACGTCGTCGCGCAGGCGGGCCGAACTGATTTCGCCCATGTGCGTTTCCAGCAGGCGGCCGTCAGGGCTATAGAACAGCGTGGTCGGCAGGCCGCGCGAGTGGACCGCATCGAGGATGGCCGACTGGTGATCCAGCAGCACGTGCTGGAACTTCAATTTCTTGTATTTCAGGAAACTTTCGACCAGCGGCGCGTTTTCGCCCTGGTTCACCATCAGGAACGTCACGCCTGGGTACTCATGCTGGGCGCGCTCGAGCGCCGGCATTTCGCGCTGGCACGGTGGGCACCACGTGGCCCACAGGTTGATCACCAGCGGCTTGCCGCGGTAGGTGTCGAGTGTGACCGGCTGGGCTTGCAGATTGGTGAGCGCCACTTGTGGCAACGGCGGCGCGTCGCGATTCAATACCAGCAAACCACCCTGCGCCAGCCCCCAGGCGCCCATGCCGAGCGCGATGGCGCCCAGGAGCGGCCAGCGCAGCCGTGGCAGCGCGTGCGTGCGCCAGAGCGCGAAGACGATCGCGGCGGGCAGCCCGGCCCACCAGTAAAAGCCGCCATCACCCAGGGCGACGATGGCCATGGGCTGGACCATGTAGTCGGACCACCAGGCCGCGACATAGGCCACGCGGGCGGCGAGCAGGCCCACGACCAGCGTGTCGATCACCAGGCTCGCGGTTTTCCGGCGCTCTCCAGGTTCGTGCCGGCCGATGAAGAAGCGCGCACCCAGCCAGGCCAGGAACGCCGCCAGTGCCACGGCCACGACGTGCACCGAAAACGGGCCGATGCCGATCATCTTAAAAACGGCAGTTGACCGCTTGCGAATTTCGCGGGAGCCGCATGAGCATTAACAAAGGCCATTTCAATAAACCAAGCATTTCGACGAGAGCGCTACACGCTTACCAGCACCACGCTCGCCGCGCCACGCGGCGTTGTGCTCGTCCTTGCAGGCACTTGCCTGCGGCGTCCTCGCGCCTTGCTTGGCGCGCCGATCGCAGCGCTGGCGAACGTGTTCAACTGTCGTTTTCAGGATCATGAAACGCCAGCGGCCGACAGCACGTGCAGGAAATCGCTGGCGCTCAGCTCACCGACCATGCGCTGCGCGCGCGCTTCCTTGCCGTCTGGCGCAATCAGGATCATGGTGGGCGGCCCGAGCACTTGCAGGCGTTTCAGCAGCGCCTGGTCGTCGGCATCGAACTTGGTGACGTCGGGGCGCAGCACTTGCAGGTTGGCCAGGCGCTGGATGACTTCGGGGCGGCCGAACACGTTGCGCTCGTTCACGCGGCAGCTCACGCACCAGTCGGCGTAGAAGTCGATCAGCGTCCACTGGCCGCGCGCCTCGGCTTGTTTAAGCCGGGCGTCCAGCTCTTGCACGTTATTGATCGGGATGTAGTTGACATGCGCCGGGGCCGTGGGCGACGTGCCTGCCTGCGTGAGTGCCAAGTGTTCCAGCGGGCGCAGCGGCGAATCGCCGCCCGAGGCGGCGCCGGTCAGCATCATCACCGACCAGAGTCCGACGAACGCGGCGCCGAACGCCACCGACCACCCGGCGCGCTTCTGCAGCGTGAGCGCGTGCGTCCAGCCGGCCAGTCCGACGGTCACGCCCAGGCCGAGCACACCCCACAGCAGCAAGCTCACGGTGCCTGGCAGGAAGCGGCTCAACATCAGCACCGCCATGCCGGCCATGACGTAGCCAAAGGCAATGCGCACGCGCTCCATCCACGGACCGGGACGCGGCAGCACGCGCGCGCCGAAAACGGCGATCAGCAGCAGCGGCAAGCCCATGCCGATGCCGAGCGCGAACAGCGCCGCGCCGCCCATCACCGCATTGCCGGTCTGGCCGATGTAGAGCAGGGCGCCTGCAAGCGGCGCGGTCATGCACGGGCCGACCAGCAGCGCCGACAGAAAACCGAGCACACCAGCGCCGGTCAGGCTGCCACCCACCTGCCGGTGCCCAGCTGCATCCAGGCGATTCACCAGGCGTGCCGGCAACTGCAATTCAAAGCCGCCGAAGAGCGAAATCGCGAGCAGCATGAAGAGCGCGGCAAATGCACTCAGCACCCAAGGCGATTGCAGCGCGGCCTGCACGTTGGCGCCGGCCAGGCCCGCCACCACGCCGACCACCGCGTACGTCGCCGCCATCGCCAGCACGTACGCGAGCGCCAGGCCGAGTGCCCGCCGCGGCCGGGCGCGGCTGCCCACGACCAGCGTGGAGATGATGGGAATCATCGGCAGCGAGCACGGCGTGAACGCGAGCAGCAGGCCAAAGCCCAGGAACAGCAGCGTCGCCAACGCCGGGCTCAGGCTGCCGAGGCGTTGTGCGGCGGCTTGATCTTCGGCTATCGCGGGCGCCGCGTTGGCCACGTTGCTGGACAACGCCGCGGTGAACGGCAGCGCAGCCGTGGCGCTGAAGCGCGACCCGCCGCCCAGTCCATTGCCCGGGCCCGACCCGCTTGCTCCGGTCGCGCCAGCCACGGGCAAATTGACCTTGATTTGCTGCGGCGGGTAACACACGCCCGCGTCGGCGCAGCCTTGCCAGTGCAGCGTGGCGGCGCCGTGGACGCTGGCGGGAACCGAGAGAACGAGGGCGTTATTGCGGTAGACCTCGCTGTCACCGAAGAACTCGTCGTGATGCTCGGTACCCGGCGGCAGCGTCAGATCGATGGGCGCGCCGCTCTCATCGGTGAGCTTCAGCGACTTGCGATAGATGTAATAGCCCTTGGCCACCGTCACTGCGGCGCTCGACTGGCTACCGTCCACTTGCCACGCCTTCAGCTTGAACACCTGGTTGGGCGGCAAAAAATCGCTTTCGCTCCTGAACGAAAACGCATTCGCCCCTTGCGCCAGGCCAAAGGCGAACAGCAACAGCACCCAAGAGAGCAACTTGCGATATGGCAAAACAGGGCTCCGTGAAATCCCAACCTAGAAGCATCGCACAATTTGAGGGCTCGCGGAACGCGCGTGCCCGGTTGGAGGGACGCAGGTGCGGTCATTTGCCCAATGATCCGGCGTGAAAGCGCGCCACGGCGACAGGTTCCGATGGCCGGCAGGCGGCAATCACGCGCCGAATCGTCTCGCAGGTGCGTGGCACGAACCGCTCTGGCCCGTGGCGGGGACGGAAATGCCGATTCGCGTTGTCCCGACCCTGCGACGGAACGCGGATCGAGAATGTGTTGGCGCGACAATTGCATGCATGACAGAACCTGATACAACCGCCGCGGCCACGCTGGCGCCTTCCGACCAGAACCTGATCTGGCTCGACTGCGAAATGACCGGCCTGGACCCCGAGCGCGAGCGCGTGATCGAAATTGCCGTGATCGTGACCAGCCCCGATTTGACGGTGCGCATCGACGGCCCGGTGCTGGTGATCCACCAGCCCGATGCGCTGCTGGACAGCATGGATTCATGGAACAAGGGCACGCACGGCAAGAGCGGCCTGGTCGACCGCGTGAGGGCATCCACCCTGACCGAGGCGCAGGCCGAAGACCAGCTGCTCGCGTTCGTCAGGCCCTACGTCAAGAAGGGCCTCTCGCCCATGTGCGGCAACACCATCAGCCAGGACCGGCGCTTTCTCGTCAAGTACCTGCCGCGCTTCGAGGCGTACTTTCACTACCGCAACATCGATGTGAGCACGCTGAAGGAACTGGCGAAGCGCTGGCGCCCGGAGGTGGAAAAATCGTTCAAGAAGCGCCAGTTGCACACCGCGCTTGCCGACGTGCACGAGTCTATCGACGAGCTGCAGCACTACCGCGACCTCTTCATCCGCCTGACCGATTGAAGCCCCAGGACTGACCGCCGATGGGCCTGCTGTTCGATTCCTTCTGGCGCGCCGTGGCGTACTGCTTCCGGCCGCGCATCATCCTGCTGTCGCTGCTGCCGCTCATCATCATGGGCGTGATCACCGCGGTGCTGGCGCATTTCTACTGGAGCGCGGCGGTGGCGGGTGCGGCGGGCTGGATAGCCTCGTCGCGCCTGGTCGAGATCGTCCTGCGCGTGCTGCAACTGGTCGGGCTGACCAGCCTGGAGCCGGCGGACCTCACGCGCGTGTTCGCGCCCATCATCGTGGTGGTGCTGGTGGCGCCCGTCGTCGTGATCCTGGCGCTGCTGCTGGCGGCGCTGCTGATTTCGCCCGCGGTGCTGCGCATCGTGGCGGCGCGCCGTTTCCCGGCGCTCGGGCGCCACGGGCCGGATTCGTTCTGGCGCTCGGGCTTCTGGACGCTGGGCCACACGCTCGTGGCGCTGCTGGCGTTGCTGATTTCCCTGCCGTTCTGGCTCATCCCGCCGCTCATCCTGATCTTGCCGCCGCTCATCTGGGGTTGGCTCACGTACCGCGTGATGAGCCACGACGCGCTCGACCTGCACGCGAGCGTGGCCGAACGCCGCGCGCTGCTGCAAAGGCACCGCGTGCCGCTGCTCGTCATGGGCGTGATCTGCGGCTACCTGGGCGCGGCGCCGGCGGTGATCTGGGCCTCGTTCGCGGTGTTCGCCGTCGCGTTCGTCGTGCTGATTCCGATCGGCGTGTGGATCTACACGCTGGTTTTCGTCTTCTCCGCGCTCTGGTTCACCCACTATTGCCTGGCCGCGCTGGAAGCGCAGCGTGCCGCGTCGGAAACGATTCCGGCGCCGCGCGACCTGGATCACGAACACGCCAGCGAACCCATCCTGCCTTTGCCTTATGACCGCTGAAAAACTGCCCGCCGCCATCGGCTTGCTCATCATTGGCGACGAAATCCTGTCGGGCCGCCACCTCGACAAGCACCTCACGCACGTGATCGAGGCGCTGGATGCGCACCACCTGAAGCTCGCCTGGTCGGAGACCATAGGCGACGACCCGGCGCGCATCACCGCCACGCTGAAGCGCCTGTTCGCCACCGGCGACCTGATTTTTTCAACCGGCGGCATCGGCGCCACGCCCGACGACCACACGCGCCAGTGCGCGGCGGCGGCGCTGGGCGTGCCGGTGGTCGGGCACGCCGAAGCGCAGCGCCTGATCGCCGAGCACACGCGTTCGGTCGCGTTGAAGAAGGGCGAACCCTGGGAGCCCGAGCGTGCCGACAACCTGCAGCGCCTGAAGATGGGCGAATTCCCGCAGGGCGCGCAACTCGTTCCCAATCCGTACAACCACATCCCCGGTTTCTGGTGCCAGAGCGCGCAGGGCGCCCGGATCTATTTCGTTCCCGGCTTCCCGGTGATGGCCTGGCCCATGATCGACTGGGCCATCGAGCGCGAAATCGCGGCCGGCCTGGGCGGCAGCGCGTGGCTGGAGCGCTCGGTGATCGTGTACGGCAGCGGCGAGGCCGTGCTCACGCCGGTGATGGAGCGCATCGAGCGCGACTACCCCGGCATCACCGTGTTCAGCCTGCCGAGCGTGGACGACGCCACGTACGGCGTGCACATCGACCTGGGCGTCAAGGGCGGCAACGTGGCTCAGGTCGACGCCGCGTTCGACGACCTGAAGGCGCGGATCGAGCCGCTCGGCCTCAGATTCGGCCCGGATCTGACACGTTCCTGACGACCGTTGCCTCGGGCAGATGGCCTGTTGCGACGGGCCGGTCCGCGGCGGCCGCATCGCGGGCCTTCGGCCGGCGGCCGTCCAGCCGCGTCCAATGGCGCATGGCGACCAGCACGGCGGCCACGCTCATCATCGAGCCGGGTATCCAGAGAATCAGGCCGCCCAGGTTCTGGTCGGTCACCGGGTTGAGGTCGGCGAAGGCCCGGCCGCAGATCGAATACACGGTGTAGAAGTCCCGTGACGACAGGCCCAGGATCGCACCCAGGACGATTTGCGGCGGCATGACGGCAATCGGCAGAAAAATGCGCATGCCGGGTGACAGGTGTGCCGGGGGTGCTGGCCGGTGATCCAGCACCAGCCACCAGAACAGCAAGCCGTCCACGGCCATGCCCCAGTTCATCAGGCGGTACAGGCGGACGTCGAGCATGGCGTCGAAATGCACGCTCGGGATCAGCCAGAAATAGATCAGCCCCACGAACAGGATGGCCGCGATCGGCGGGTACATCAGGATATTCGTAGTGACGCGCACCGGCGTCGAATTCAGCAGGGGCCGGAGCCAGTCCCGGCGCCACGCCAACGGAACGCCGGCATACAGCGTGGTGCCCGGATAACTGATGACCACCAGAAACGGCCCCAGGTGATGCAGGATGACGTGCTGGATCCGGTGCATGAAGAATTCGTGCTCGGCGTAATAATCGAGGCGGGTTTGAAGCGCGATGTAGAGCAGTGCCAAACCCAGCCAGAATGAAAATCTGCGCCACCCCGAAACACGGCGAGTCCGGCAGCCTCGCGCATACAAACAAGCGGCCGCCGCAATGCAAATGACGACCGTGGGCGACGGCTCCCACGGAACCAGCCACGCGAATAAAGACGTCATCGGTTCACCTGGTCAGGTGGATCGACTTCCAATGGCGCGTATACCGGCGTGCCTTGGGCGAATTGAGAAACGACCGAAACCGTGTTGTCCGAGGAGATGGGGTGTTTCGCGTGCATCAGCATCAAGTGGTAATTTCCCGGCGAAATATCGACTTCCCCATGTGCCGGTATTTGCAGTTGATGGACCAGCTTCATTTTGGTGCCAGGCAGCCGGCGGCGAACAGGCGCCTTGGAATCTTGAAACCGGTCAGGCTCGGGACCGAATTCGAATCAGAGCAATTGATTGACGTCATACGTGATCTCGCCGATGGAACTGGCGTTGGTCGCGAGCAGGCGTGCACGTCCGTTCTCGTCGAAAATGTAGACGCCGGAACTGTGGGTCACGTCGTAATTGCCGTCGGCGTCGGGTTTCCCGGCCTGGTACGCCACGCGGTAACGCCGGGCCACATCGATAATCGCGTTTTCGCTCCCGGTCAGGCCGATGACGTGCGGCCCGAAAGCGGCATCGTAAGTGTGCAGCATGGCCGGCGTGTCGCGCGCGGGATCGACACTGACGAACAGAATCTTCACCTTGTCGGCCTTGTTCCCGAGATGCTGCATGACTGCCGACAGGCGAGCCAGGGTGGCCGGGCAGACGTCCGGGCAATGGGTATAACCGAAATAAAGCATGACCACGTCACCGTGATAATCCCGGGCGGTGACGGCACGGCCCTGGTCGGAAGTCAATGCGAATTCGAGATTCGGGAGGTGGCCGCTGATGTCGGTCAACTGCCAGTGTCGCGAGCCGTTGCTGCAACCCGCCAGCAGCAGAACGCTGAGGAGCATCGCGCGGCGCGCTATCGTCAGGCTTGCCATGGTGAACAATCGAGTGTTTGCGAGCCCCGGTAATCCGTGTCTGGAACGGTTGCCGGGTGTGCCGTCGACCCATGCGGGCTTCGTCGGGTACTGGCCAGGAACGGCCGGCGCTGCGAAGGCGGGTTGATGCGATGACGGGGCCGCACGATCATACATGCCGGAGGCTGGTCGCTTGCCCCGCCTGGTGCGGCACTCGCCGGCCGCCCGGGAAAACGGCCGGTCTCTGGAGTTGCGAATCGAGGTGCGTCACATGAAGCGATGGGTCCAGCGAGGCATGAAGCTCGGTACCGTGCTCGCGCTCGCCGGTGCCGTTGGCGTGCCGGTGTGGGCGCGGGTGTACCGGTGCGGCAATGAGTACACCGACCGTCCCCAGGGATTGACCGGTTGCAGGCCCATGCGGGGTGGCGACGTCACGGTCATTCGTGGCACCGGGCTTGATTCGGCGCCGCGCCCATCGATGGCGCCAGGGCCGGATCGGTCGGACGCGCGACGCACGGTGATCGGCATGACGCCGCGCCCGCGCGACGCCGACCGCGTGGCCATCCTGCGGCGCGCACTCGGACGTGCGCTGCAGCGTCGTGCCGACCTGGAGCAGGAATACCGCAAAGGACGGCCCGGCGGGATCGGCGGGGCGCAAGACGACCGGGGTGACACGGATCGCATGGCAGCGCTCGAGGCGTCGCTCGCGCGCAACCAGGGCGACATCGACGGCATCGAGCGCGAACTGGCCCGGACCGGGGCGTCAGCCCGATGAGGGCCGCCGGCCGGTCGCGGGCCACCCGGGACATGAAGCTGCACGACCCGTGTTTCCGCGCTTCGCGAATGGCGTCTAATCCGGCCTGCGACTCCGACCTGCTGCGGCCGATCGCGGCAGGTCTTGGCACTTACGAACTGAGGTGAGTCACATGAAGCGATTTGTTGAGCGAGCCGTTCGACTGGGCGTCGTGCTGGCCTTGTGCGGCGCGGCCGGCGCGCCGGCGTGGGCGCAGACGCAGGTCTACCGCTGTGGCAACGAATACACCAACCAGCCCAACGGCCGCGCCGATTGCAAGCCCATGACGGGCGGCAACATCACCATCGTGCGCGGCACCGCGCCGACGAACTATGGCGCGTCCGATGCACAGCGGCCGGCGCGCGCGGGTGGCACGCCAGGTTCGGCGCAGGACACCATCCCCGGCGCGGTGCAGCGCCAGCGCGACGCCGATCGCAAGGCCATCCTGCAGCGCGAGCTGGAGCGCGCGCAGAAGCGCCAGGCCGAGCTGGAAGCCGAATACAAGAACGGCGAACCCGACAAGATCGGCGGCGAGGCGCACAACTACCAGAAATACCTGGATCGCGTGGCCGACCTGAAGGCTTCGATCGCGCGCAACCAGAGCGATATCGAGGGCATCCAGCGCGAGCTCGCGCGGGTCAGCGGCAACTGAGAGGCTGAGAGGCAATCCTCCATGCCCGCCTGGCGCCCCAAAACGCCGCCCATCATCGTTTCAAGTACTCGCCATGGCCCGAAGCCATGGCTGCGTTTTGCGTCTCGATGGGCTGCGTTTTGACGTGCCTTTCGGGCACGGCCGATGCCCCCTCTTGCCCTCTGAGCCCGCATCGGCAGTGGTTGCGGGCTGGCGGCTCCGCGCGGTTCAGCGCAGCTCCAGCGTCACCGGTGCGTGGTCGCTGGGCTTGGGCCACTTGCGCGGCGCGCGGTCGATGGAGCACGCCACGGCCTGACCCTTGAGTGCGGCGCTCACCAGGATGTGGTCGATGCGCAGCCCCCGGTTCTTCTGGTAGCCGAGTTGCCGGTAATCCCACCACGTGTAGCTTTTCTCGGGCTGCTCGAACAGGCGGAATGAATCCACGAGCCCCAGGTCGAGCAGCGCCTTGAAGTGGTGGCGCTCCTCGTCGGTGTGCAGGATGGTGCCTGCGAGTCCCACCGGATCGTAGCTGTCGCGGTCTTCCGGCACGATGTTGAAGTCGCCCACGAGCACCAGGCGCGGGTGCCGGTCCAACTCGTCGCGCAGCCAGTCGCGCAGCGCGCGCAGCCAGGTCATCTTGTAGTCGAACTTGTCGGTGCCGGGCGCCTGGCCGTTGACGAAATACGCGCCCACCACGCGCAGCGGGCCACCGGGCGCATCGACCGTGCCCGCGATCACGCGTGCCGAGTCGTCGGCAAAGCCCGGGATGTTGCGCGTGACATCGGCGGCCACGAGCGGCGTGCGCGTGAGGAGGGCCACGCCGTTGTAGGTTTTCTGCCCGAACATCACCGCGTTGTAGCCTGCCGCCTCCAGTTCCATGAACGGGAACTTGTCTTCGGTCTGCTTCAGCTCCTGCAGCGCCAGCACGTCGACCGGGTTGGCCTGCAGCCAATCCAGCACGTGCTGCAGGCGGGCGGTGAGGGAATTGACGTTCCAGGTGGCGATTTTCATGGGGTGGGTTCGGTTCGTTCGGAAGAATCGGAGGCCGGCCAGAGCTCCCGCGTGATGGCCGGATAAGTCACGCTGCCGTCGGCGTGTGCGACAGCGCCGCGCGTGAGCGAGGCATCGTCGATGTGCCCCGGCAAGATGTGGTGCACGGTTTCGCCGCGCGCCAGCAGCCAGTCGGTGACGATGCGCCGGTGGCAGCGCCACCAGACAGTCTCCGAGCACATGTACGCCGAGCGCTCGCGCCGGCCGGCGGCGATCAATTGCGCCAGCGCGGCGCGGAACGCCGGCTGCTGCGTGTAATCGGCGTAGTTGTGGAAGCTGCGGTTGTCCCAGAACGCATTCAGTTCCGGTGCCACGTTCTTCTGCAGGTTGCGCCGCCCGCCCAGGTCGGCGATGTGCTCGTAGCTGATGTTCCAGGCTTTCAGTGCGTCCGCAAGCGTGTCGATGTTGAACTGCGGGTTGGTGCGCGAGCGCGGGAACGAGCGCACGTCGACCAGGTGCGTGACGCCCGCGCCCCGCAGCATCCGCGCGAATTCTTCCAGCGGATGGCGCGCGTGGCCGATGGTGAAGAACGGCAGCTTCCCGTCGGCGATTTCAGTCATCGATCAAATGCAGCGCCTTGCCCTTGTGCAGCGCCACGTGGCTGGTCTTGTCGCTCCTGATCTCGTACTGCGGCTCTTTTTCCGTCGCGTGGTGCGTGTAGCCGTGCCAATCGACCGCGCTCGTATGCACGCGGATGATGTGGCCGCTCACCTGGCCCGCTTCCGAGTTCCAGCCGACGTGGTCGCCCACCTTGAATTGCTCTGCCATGGCTTTCTGCCGTTGGTCCTGATCCTGGATGGGCAAAGCTTAGCCGTTTTGGAGAAACGGGCCGAGCGCCACTTTCTTCAAGGCGGCGCTGCAACCGGCCGTTGTCGAAGCGGAGTAAATTGGCTTCCAGTGCGGTTTGCTGAATGCACTCGACAACAAGGAGACACTGGATGACGGACGCTTATGCGATCGGACTGGACAAGAACGGGGCCAACTACGCGCAGTTGACGCCGCTCGATTTCTACGAGCGTGCGGCCGAGGTGTACCCCGAGCGCCTCGCCGTCGTGCACGGCGCGCGGCGCTTCACCTGGAAGCAGTTGCGCGATCGTGGCCATCGCCTCGCGTCGGCGCTCGCGAAGCGCGGCATCGGCCGCGACGACACGGTGGCCGCACTGCTGCTGAACACGCCGGAAATGGTCGAGTGCTTCTTCGGCGTGCCGCTCGCGGGCGCGGTGCTGAACACGCTCAACACGCGCCTCGACACCGACACCATCGCCTACATCCTCGAGCATGGCGAAGCCAAGGCGCTGCTGGTCGACCGCGAACTGTCGGGCCAGGCGCGCGAGGCGGTGGCCAAGCTCGCGCGCAAGCCGCTGGTGATCGACGTCGACGACCCCGAGTACGACGGCCCGGGCGAGCGCATCGGCGAAATGGATTACGAGGCCTTCCTGGCCACCGGCAATCCGGATCAGGCGTTTCCCGGCCCGAGGGACGAGTGGGACGCGATCGCGCTCAACTACACCTCGGGCACCACCGGCCGGCCCAAGGGCGTGGTCTACCACCACCGCGGCGCGTACCTGAACGCGCTGAGCAACGCGCTCGACTGGGACATGCCGCGGCACCCGGTCTATTTGTGGACGCTGCCGATGTTCCACGCGAGCGGCTGGTGCTTCCCGTGGACGATCGCGGCGCGCGTGGGCGTCAACGTCTGCCTGCGCAAGGTCGACGTGAAGAAGATCTTCGAGCTGATCAAGAGCGAACACGTCACGCACTACTGCGGCGCGCCGGTGGTGCAGAGCATGATCATCAACGCACCGGCGGCGCTCAAGGCGGGTATCGAACACACCGTGAACGGTTCGGTCGCGGGCGCGCCGCCGCCCATGGCCGTGATCGAGGGGCTGGAGGCGATGGGCTTCACCATCACCCACGTCTACGGCCTGACCGAAACGTATGGACCGGCGGGCCTGTGCGTCAAGCACGCCGACTGGGCCGGCAAGAGCGCCGGCGAGCGCGGCCGGCTGAACGCGCGCCAGGGCGTGCGCTACCTGGCGCAAGCGGCGATGACGGTGCTCGACCCGGAGAGCATGAAACCGGTACCGGCCGACGGCGAGACCATGGGCGAAGTCATGTTCCGCGGCAACATCACCATGAAGGGCTACCTGAAGAACGGGAAGGCCACAGAGGAAGCGTTCGCCGGCGGCTGGTTCCACAGCGGCGACCTCGGCGTGCTCGAGTCCGACGGCTACGTAAAGATCAAGGACCGCAGCAAGGACATCATCATTTCGGGCGGCGAGAACGTCTCCAGCGTCGAAGTGGAGGATGTGCTTTACCGCCACCCGGCCGTGCTGGCAGCAGCCGTCGTCGCCAAGCCGGATGACAAGTGGGGCGAGGTTCCGGCGGCCTTCATCGAACTGCGCGAAGGCGCCGCCCAGCCTTCGGTGGACGAGTTGAGGGCCCATTGCCGCAAGCAATTGCCCGGATTTGCCGTGCCCAAGGTCTTCAGCTTCGGCCCGTTGCCGCGGACCTCGACCGGAAAGATCCAGAAGTTCGTGTTGCGCAAGCAACTGGATTCGGCCAGCGCCATCAACACCTGAGGATTCACGGGTTGCCGACGTGCCTGCTCGTCGGCAGCGTTTACCGATCTCAGGCAGCGCGACGGTGCCAGGTCACGAAGCGGATGTGCAGGCCGCTTGCGGTTTCTTGAGCGTCCTCGGCGATGCGCCGCCATTCGGGGCCGATCTGCGGCGCGAATGTGTCACCCGTGAAATCCACGTCGATTTCGGTCACGACCAGTTCGGTCGCAAGCGGCAGCGCCGCCTGGAAAATCTGTGCACCGCCGATCACCCAGATTTTTTCAGCGCCGGCACATTGCCGCAGCGCATCGTCCAGACTGGTGGCGCGCAGCGCGCCGGGCGCGTGCCAGTCAGCCTGGCGCGTAACCACGAGGTTGGTGCGTCCCGGCAGCGGCCGGACGCGGAGCGGAATCGAATCCCAAGTCTTGCGCCCCATGATCACCGGATGGTCCAGCGTCACACGCTTGAAATGCGCCAGGTCTTCCGGCAGATGCCAGGGCATGACGCCGCCCCGACCGATCACGCCGTTGCGGGCCTGGGCCCAGATGAGGGAGATTCGGGGTAGTCGTGTGGGCGGATTCATTCGAGCAGCTTGAATCAGATAGCCGCAGCCAAGTCGGCCGCTGCATCCTCAGGTCGCCGATTGTCCGCGTGATTCCGCGAAAAAAAAGCGGCGGCTTCCGGATTTCCGATCCGGTGCCACCGCAGTGTCGGCCGCTGAAACGAGCTGCCCGACATCATCGGCTGGTGCGTTTCAGTCGCCCGGCGTCAGCTCTCAAAAGTTGGCGGGTGGCGTTCCGGAACCGACCAAAGGCGGTCCGAAGCTGAGGAAGTTCTTGACCGTCTGCGGGTCCTTGCTGGTTTGGTCTTGTGCCGAGTTCGGATTGGCGCCTCGGCACCAATCGGCCGAAGAGCTCGGGCTGATGTTGGCACCCGTGACGGTGCAATTGCTGACGATGCTTGACTTCTCCGGTTGGCAAGGTTGATCGCCGGGTCCGACTTTGCATGAGAACGAACTGGTGACATCAAAGCTGTAGACGTTGTTGTCCACATCCGTCAGGCTCACCCGGATAGGGTAGCTCGCAACTGTTCCCACTCGGAAACCGCTTATCTGTTCCGCCTGGCTTAACGTCATGTCCTGTTTCACGGTGTCGCAGTTCGATTTCGCCGCGTTGTAAACACAAACGCCGTAACTCTTGAGGTAGGGCTTGTCGGTGTCAGCATAGCCAGCGGGTGGGCCAAGCACGACCGAGAAGCCGCCTTGATAGCTGAATTTCCCTTCGTTTGGCAGGCCGCTGGGGCCGCCAACTGTGTAGATCAGGCCACTTCCGTCCTCTTGCATGAAACCGACGGCATCGTCGACTGAGAAACCGTAGGCGTTCATGTCGAGGTCTTCGTGGATCAACTTCACATAAGGATTGAATATGAAGTTGGGATCGGTCTGAGTACGGTAGTTGTATTGCAAATCTTCGATGTACATCGATTGGACTTGCGCGTGCGTCCACGTGGTTCCGTTGACCGTGACCGTCGTGTCGGCCAGCGGATTCAACCCCGCGTTACCGCAGTTCTCGTTGTATGGAACCCAACCGTAAACGTGCCTGAGAACGGTGGTGTAGTTGAAAGGCACCTGTGGCGCAGTCCGTGCGCAGCCGGGACCGTTGTAATCGGACTCGTAGCTCTGATAGTTTTGTTTGAAAAACGCATAAATCAGTTGCATGTCGCTGTGCATTGCTGCAGGGCAAGTTTCGGTTGCAGCCGGTGCGCCATCCGCCGGATCCCAGCTAACACAAGATGCCCACAAATTGTTGAGGCGCTGCACTGCCTTGCCAGCTTGTTGAGGCGGGCTCCCGCAGGTGGTTGGGCTCTCGATGCACCCCACGGTGGTCAGAAGCGGAGGGTTTGCTTGACCCGGCCATGGGACGGGGATATCCGCCTGATTGGCATCTGCGAGCGCACCCTGCTGAACGAACGAGTTGTAGGTTGCCGGCAGCCTGAGCTCGGACATGTTGTAGACCGTCCAGTCGTTGCCAAAGGAATTCGGGTCCGTGACGAACGACTTGAGCTTTGCGGCGAAAGTCGGCAAGTCAACAGTCGACCCGCTGTAGCCGATGTACGGGTTGCCGGCGGGCTCCATTGCAACCGGCAGGTAAACCTGATCCACGTACGAAATGTTGTAGCCGACGAGCGGCGGCCGCAAGAGTGGCACACCCGGTTGTGAGATGGGCGCCGGAATGGTGCCAAACGTAAATTCCGTCAATTGCGCATAAAGAGGCTCTTTGGGCTCTCCGGCGCTATTGGAGTAGGTGGTCAACGTGCACGGCGTGTTGCCTTGCGCCAGGCAACTCACGCCCGCGGGCAGGGTTGTCAACGATACATCAACCGGATCGGGTTTACTCGCGTGCAGTCGCTCGATGCCGTGCTCGCCATCGGCGCTGCTAGCAACGATCACGCGCCCGCCGTTCCACCACGTGATGTGGTCGTCTGGGCCGCCGGATATCGCACTGTAGAGCGGCAACGTGACCCGGACAGCTCCTCCGGCCGGTATGCCGCCTTGCCCATTCACATTGGATTCATTGATGAACAACTTGTAGATTTGACTGACCGCGAATGGCTTCGCCGTGGTGCGCTCGCAGGCCTGCATCCATTGGTCAACTCCCTTCGCGCCCGAAATGATGACCGGATAAATCGGCTCGTTCGAGTCGTTGTAGATCGTGATGGTCTTACCCTGCACCGGCATCGGATTGCCGTTGATGTCCTTGCAGGTGACGGTAGCCGCGGGGCTGATGGGCTGGTTCGGCAGGGCGTCGCTTCCCGGCCCGATGGGCGCCAGAGCCACGTCGCTGCCATCACCCAAGCACGCCGAAAGCGTGCAGATCACCAGGATGGCGCCCGCCAAGCGCGCCGATCGCGCCCACAATTGGTGCGACGTGCTCCCTCGCAATCTCGGATGCATCAAATTTCTCCCGTTGTACAAGGCGCTGCACTGGAGCGCCGTATTCCTCGTGGGCCATGGCGCGTCCCGGACACTGTCCGGCGTCATCCGTCAGCGCCGCCCTTCCGGATGCAGCTTAGGCTGCCGAAGCGGGGAAAACCATGCGCGCGACCCCGATTGGGACGCATGGCCGATCCTTGGGACGCCACGACATCAGGACGTGGCGTTTTTGGCGATGTTCTGTTTCACACTGTTGCAGGCGGGTTGTCGCCGTACGGCCATGGGTGCTGTCGCGGTTTTTGGGAGCCTTGCTTTTCGTGCGTTCCGCGGGCAGGCGCAACACTGGAAGGAGTGGATGGAGTATTCGAGTTTTTTGGGGTTCCCGCGATTCTGGCGAGCGCGACGCCGGGACCCGTTTGACGCGGCGTTGCGCGCCGTGCCGCAAGGGCAAGGGCGGCAGTTTTCAGGGGGTGGGCGATCGCAGCTTGACCGCACGCGCATGCCGCTGCCAATCGGACGGCGTGGCCCCAAAGCGCGACTTGAACGCCCGGCTGAAGTGCGATTGATCGGCAAAGCCGCAATGCCAGGCCAGGGCGCCCAGATGGACCCAGCCGCCGCGTTCGAGCACCGCCCGCGCGCGCTGCAGGCGCACTTCGCGCAGCGCGCCCATGACGGTTTCGCCCCGGTCGGCAAAGGCGGCGTACAGGCGCGAGCGGGAGCAGGCGATGCCGCGGGCGATGGCGGTGGCGTCAAGCTCGGGGCGCTCGGCGTGCTGTTCCATGAAATGCAGCGCTGCGGCATACCGGCCGGCCGACAGGCTGCCCAACGTGTCATCCGCGGCGTCGTTCGCCGCGACGGGGTGGGCTGCCTGGTGCAGCGCCAGCAGCGCCAGCGCATGGGCGCCGTCCAGCAAGCCGGCGCGTTCGGTGGCGTCCAGGGTCAGCGCCGAGCGCGCGAGGAGCGCCAATTGGGCGTGCAATGCGGGAGCGATCGCGCACTGGTCGAGCGGAACGGGCAGCCCGCAGCCGCGCACATTCGCGCCCATGGCGCGCATCGCTTCAGTGCGCGACAGGATCAGGTAGGCCTCGCGCGCCGGGCCGATCCATTCGTAGCGTGCCATCTGGCTCAGGTCATACAGGGCCAGCGAGCCTGCTCCGACGCGCCTGCGGCTGTTCCTGGCGTCGTCGATGTGGACGACGCCTTCGAGGATGGACGTCATGACCACCATGTCGGCGCAGCCAGGACGCTGGCGTGCGTCGGCACGGGTCGCGTAGTCGGTGGAGCGCATGGTGCCGAAGCGGCAGGCTCCGTTGCGCAGCATCACCAGATCGGCCTCCAGGGCGCGGCCCGGCTGCGGCTGCTCCAGCTCGACCAACTGGTGCGCCCTGGCGCGCCAGGCTTCGAAGCGCACGCAGGGCTCGAATTGGTCGGTCGAGAGGTGCTCCAGCGTGCAGACGTCACCGCCGTCGTGCGGGGTCGGCTTGTTCTCTTGCATAGGTTGTTATCGCCCGACTCCCAAGGCGGGACGTCGCTCCTCAAATGCCGGGTTCGCGAGCGGATTATCCGTGCTGCGGTGCCGGATTCTTGTTTCTCGGGAATAAAACGGTGTCGCCGCCGCCACACGTGCCCACGGGGTCGAATGACGTATTGTGCGGGCCCGCAATCGGGAATTCAGCAAGGTGGGAATGATGTTTAAAACTCCGTGCGGACCGCGTTTGTTCTGGGCCCCGTTGACCGTGGTCGCGCTGGTCGCCTTGAGTGCATGTGGCGGCAGCGACGCCTCGGCGCTGCAGGCGCAGGCGGTCCAGCGGGCCGCCGTCAAGCTCGATACGCTGGTGCCGCAATGGATGGCACGCACCGGCGTTCCGGGCGTGGCCGTCGCGGTGGTCTATCGCGGGCGAACGATATACATCAAGGGCTTTGGCGTGCGCCGCGTGGGCGAGAGCGCACCGGTGGATGCCGACACGGTGTTTCAACTGGCTTCGGTTTCGAAATCGGTGGGTGCAACCGTCATGGCGGCGCAAATGCCGGGCGATGCGGGGAGTGACGGGGGGCCGGTGATCACTTGGAGCACGCCCGTCGAAAGCCTGATGCCCGGCTTCGAGTTGGCCTACCCCGACCCGGCCACCAATGCCAAGCTGACGCTGGGCGACTTGTACGCGCACCGCAGCGGCTTGCCCGATCACGCGGGCGACCAGTTGGAAGAGATCGGCTACACGCGGGCCGACATCCTGCAGCGCTTGCGCGATGTCCCGTTGAATGCCTACGGCAGCTACGACTACACCAATTTCGGCCTGACGGCTGCCGCGCAGGCGATGGCCGACGCCCGCGGCGTCGACTGGGAAACGCTGTCCGAAAACGCGCTCTACCAGCCGCTGGGCATGACCAGCACCAGTTCGCGCTACGCCGATTTCGTGGCGCGCAGCGATCGCGCCTGGGGCCACGTACAGATCGGCTGGTCGTACGACACCTACGGCCAGGAGCCTGCGCAGTACCAGGTGCAGATTCCGCCACGCGATCCGGATGCGCAAGCGCCGGCGGGCGGCGTGAGTTCCAGCGCCAGCGACATGGCGCGCTGGATGAAACTGGTGCTGGCGGGTGGCCAGTGGAACGGCCAGCAGTTGTTGAGTCCCGATGCGCTGCAAGCCGCATTGACGGCCCAACCGGGCGGCAAATACGGCTACGGCTTCAACGTGGGCACCGATCCCGAAGGCCATCCGACCGTTTCGCACTCGGGTGCGTTCACGATGGGTGCGGCCACGACGTTCATCTTGTGGCCCGAGGCGGATCTGGGCATCACGGTGCTGACCAACGCCCAGCCGCGCGGCCTGGCCGAGGCGATCGCCGTGGCTTTTGGTGAAGCCGCGCTGGGCGATGCACCGGGCGCGGCACCAGGTACCGACTGGCTCGCCTTCATGCAGGCGCTGCCGGCGTTCCACGACATGTACAAGCCGCTGGGCAAGCTGGCGGGGCAAACGCCGCCCGCCAACGCCATGCCGCCGAGCGCGCCGCTTGCGAGCTATGTGGGCAACTACACCAACACGTATTACGGCACCGCGCAGATCGTGCTGGATGCCGACGGCCAGTCGCTCGATCTGGTGATGGGCCCGGCCGCCGTGCGCTATCACTTGTTTCGCTGGGACGGCGACGAATTCGCCTTTGATTTGCAGAGCGAAAACGCGGCGACCGGGTCGATTTCAGCGGTGCAGTTCATGCCGCAGAGCATGCAAATCGAGTACTTCAGCCAGGATGCGGCACACGGACTGTTCGAGCGCCAGTAATTCCGAACCGGAGCGGGTGAATACGGAACGGCCCCGCATGCGCGTTCGGCCGGAGGAAGGAAACGCGGTGGCGGTCATGGTTAACGAATGAGGGGTGACATGAAAAATCAAGAAAACCAAAGCTGCCCGGCGATGACGCGCCGAGCCGCCCTCGGCTGGGCTGCTGCGGGCGGGCTGTTGCTGGCCGGATGTGGTGGCGGCTCGGAAGATGCCGCCCTGCTGCCGGTCGCGACGCAGGCGCGGCTCCAGCAAATCCTGGACGCCAATCGAACGCTGTTCAACTTCCCTGGCGCCCAAGCCGGCGTCTGGACGCCGAATGGATCCTGGGTCGGCGTGACCGGCGTGGCTGCCCAAGGCGGCAGCGCGCCGCCCGTGCGCGCCGACCACACCCGCATCGGCAGCATCACCAAGACGTTCACCGTGGTGCTGATCCTGCAGCTCGTGGACAAGGGCGTGATCGGGTTGGACGACCCCATTGGCAATTACGTGACCGGCCTGCCGAATGGCGACAGCGCGACGCTCAGGATGCTTGCGAGCATGACGAGCGGCATCCCGTCATACACCTTCGATGACGCGTGGTTGGCAAAATTCTCGAGCGACCCGCAGGCGGTTTTCACGCCGCAGCAACTGCTGGATTACGTGCGCGGCAAGGCGCCCAACTTCGCGGCAGGCACGAAGGTGGAGTATTCCAACAGCAACACCGTCGCGCTGGGCTTGGTGGTCGAGCAGAAAACCGGGCTACCGTTTGCGCAGGCGCTGCAGCAAAACATTTTGGGTCCGCTGCAATTGACCCAGACGCTGGCGGCGACTTCGAGTGCGTTTCCTGATCCGCATTGGCGCGGTATTACCACCCAGGCCGATCCCGAAGGCGTCGTCAAGGATCCGACCGACTGGAATCCGACCTGGGGGTTTTCGGCGGGCAACATGATCTCGACGTTGGATGACATGCACCGCTGGGCGATCGCCCTCGGTACCGGCAACGGCATCGTGTCGCCCGCGATGCAGGCAATCCGCGTGGCGTCGATGAATTCCACCGTGCCGCCCAATTCCTTCCAGCGCCGCTATGCGCTCGGGTTCGGCGGTTTCAGCGGCTGGATCGGCCACACCGGCGAGCTGCCCGGCTTCAACACGTCCATTCTGTACGACCCGAAAACCGGGACTTCCATGGTGGCCATGGTCAACAGCGACATTCCGGCTGAAGTGAACGGGCAAGAGGCCAATCCCGCGCCCACCATTACGTCGGCGTTCGTCGCCGCGCTGGATGCGTGATGCTGATGCCGCCATCTTGGACTTGGAGCGTGTCATGAAACGTTCGGCGCTTGCTGCTTGGCTCATTCCCGCCGCGGTTGTGATTGGTTCTCTGGCTGGGTGCGGCGGCGGCGGCGAAATCAGCGTGCCCGCGGATATTCGCGCCGTGATGAACCAGCCGCGCTACGCCGGAGCGACCTGGGCCTTGCGCGTGGTGGATGCGGGCACTGGGCAGGTGCTGGTGGATACGCAGCCGAACGACCCGCTCTACATCGGCTCGGTGCGCAAGCTGTTCTCGGTTGGGGAACTGCTCGACCAGGTCGGCCCGGATCATCACGACGACACGCCGGTCTACGCACAAGGCACGGTGGCCGGTGGCGTGCTGACTGGCAACCTCGTCCTGGTTGCGTCGGGCGACCTCACGATGGGCGGCCGCACCAACCCGGATGGCTCGATTGCGATCAGTGACGAAGACCACAACGAAGCCAATTCCCTCGGCAACGCGGTTCTGACCAAGCCTGATCCGCTGGCCGGCTACAAGAATCTTGCCCAGCAGGTTGCGGCGGCGGGAATCACCCAAGTGACGGGCGACGTCATCATCGACGACCGCCTGTTCCAGCCTTTCCCGTACCGTGGTGAGTTCAATTTGCGGCCGATTTTCGTCAACGACGACATGATTGACCTCACCATCAATCCGACTGCTCCCGGGCAGCCGGCTTCGGTGGTTTGGCGCCCGATGTCTGCGGCGCTGAACGTGGACAGTGCGCTCACCACCGGCGCCGCCGGCAGCGAATTTTCGTTTGAACTGGCTCCAGAATTCTCGGCCTGCATCGGTACGCCCGGCTGCACGACGCAGGTCACGGGCGTCATCCCAACGGACTACAAGCCGCGGTTCACCAACACCTTCCCGTTGGTTAGGACGATCCGGATGACCCGGCCGGACAACTACGCGCGCACCGTATTCATCGAGGCGCTGCACGCGGCCGGCGTGACCGTGACGGCGCCCGCGGTCGAAGAAAACCCGGTGCAGTTGCTGCCGCCGCAAGGTGCCTACCCGGATACCGCGAAGGTGGCTGAACTGACCGGGATGCCTTACGCGGACTACGCCAAACTCATTCTCAAGGTGAGCTACAACCTGGGCGCCGACACCAGTCTTTTGCTGTGGGGCAAGACACAAGGCGTGGACAACATGACCGATGCGCTCGCAGTCGAACGAGGCAACCTGGCCAGGAACTACGGTGTCCAGAGCAGCGAATACCAGTTCTTCAACGGCAGCGGCGGCGGCGACACCAAGGCGTACACGCGCGCAGTCACCACGTTTCTGGCGCAGATGCGAAAGAGCGTCAATTACGGCACGTACTTCGACGCGCTGCCCATTCTCGGCACGGACGGATCGCTGGCTTTCGTGACGGACTACGAGAGCGACCCAACCCTCGCCGGAGCAACCGGCCAGGTGCGCGCCAAGACCGGCACCAACATCGGCGCGGCGCAGTCGGGCAATGGGCTCCTGCTGAAAGGCCAGGCGCTGGGTGGCTACATCCGCACCCAGAGCGGCCGGCAGTTGATCTATACGCTGGTGGTCAACAATGCGCCGGTTGCCGACATTGACGCCGTGGCGCAGGTGTTTCAGGACGAAGGCACGATTTCGGCGATGCTGTGGCGGGATTATTGAGCGCGGTGCGTCGTTGCATCGCGCGCTGTAGGTAGCGCCACCGACGGCACGGATGGCCGACATGCGGGCGCGCCGCGCTTTACCATCGCTCCATCACCTGAATTCCGGAGCGTCGCCGCCATGCCTTCTCCCATTCGACTCG
The DNA here is from genome assembly GCA_004299095.1 of Burkholderiaceae bacterium. Taxonomy (GTDB): domain Bacteria; phylum Pseudomonadota; class Gammaproteobacteria; order Burkholderiales; family Burkholderiaceae_C; genus Ottowia. The sequence continues at coordinate 63,187 of SCQQ01000121.1, forward strand.
GTCCAGTGCTGCTGCTTGCCGCGCTGGCTTCGGGGTGCACGTCGTTCGCGCCGGCGCCTGCGGTACAACCCGCCCTCCAGAGTGCCTGCCGCACCGCCGCCAGTTGCGATTACAACGGCCCGTACGATCCCGGCGAGCGCGCCTATGCGGAACAGGAAGCCGCGCGCTTGAACAATGCGGAGGCCGCGCGTTTGCGCAACACGCGGTGAAGCCATGCCGGCGCCGTAGGCACCGAACCGGCGTGCCGGCTCCGCGGAGCCGGCGTCGATCCGGTCCCTCGAATCAGACACGAACGTGAGCGGTCCCAGAATGGCCGAACCACCGGCGCGCGGTGGCCAGCGTTCCCGCGCGGTGTCGCTCCCGGTTCAGCGCGCGTTCTTTGGCTGTGCGAATGCGCCCGTGGCCACGCGCCGGCGCAGATCGGTCAGCACGGCCTTCATCTTGCGCTCGTTCTCGGGGCCCATGCGGATCAGGATTTTTTGTCCGCTGGACAGCGATTCGAGCGCGGGGTCGACGTATTCGTAATGCACCCAGGGCTGCGCGGACGGGTTCTCACTTTTGAGTTGGACGGTCTGCACGGCAATGGGGCCGGTGGGGATCGGCGTGGCGATCAGGAGGTCCAGCACCGCCACCAGGCGGTCGTTGAAGTAGCCATGCGGATAGCCGAGATCGACGTACGCCGACTGGAACAGCGGATACAGCTCGGCGTAGAGCTTGACCGCAGGACCGAGCGGAATGCCTTGGGCGAAGGCGACGAAAGCGTCGTAGCGCGCCGCGTTGTCCGGCGCGATGGTTTGCGCGCCGATCGCGCCGGTTACCGTGAAGCGCTCTGGCGTTGGCCGGACGGGCCACATGTTGTCGGGCGCGTACGAGCGCCCGAGGTTGTCCAGGGTCGCGACCGCACGCCGCACGAAATGATTGAATTCGATCAGGTCGGCGAGGCCGCCCTGGCCCAGCAGGTTGCCCAGCGCTTTTTTCACGCGCTGGTCTGATTCGGACACTGAAGGCAGCGCCGAGTCGGGCGATCCCAGGGCATCGACCGGGTTCTGCGGCCCGGAGGCTTCGGGCGAAGGTTCGGTTGCCAGCGGTGTGACGGCGCCGGCATTTGATGGCGCCTCGGGCGGCGTGGGTTCAGGCGCCTGGGCGGCCGGTTCGGCTGCCGGTGCGGGTGCGTGCGCGGGCCGCCACCAGAACCACCAGCCGGCCGCGATCGCCAGCACCAGGACGGCGAGCAGCAGCTTCCAGGCGGAGCGTGATTCCTGCGGCGGACGGAAATCGAGGGGGTCTTTATGGGGCATGAGGGTCCTTTTGCGCTCTTGCGGTGCGTGCGGCATGAAACGGCCGTGCCGGATCGTGCTTCTTGCCGGACGTGCGTTTGCGGGCAGCGCCGATTGTCGATTCTGATGAATACCTCGTGTGGCCAGCCAGCACGTGGCTACACCGCCACCGGCGCCTTGATCGCCGGGTGGTGCTGGTAATTCACCACTTCGAAATCGTCGTACGCGTAATCGAAGATCGACGGCGGCCGGCGCTTGATCACGAGTTGCGGCAGCGGGTAGGGCGCGCGGCCCAGTTGCTCCTGCACCTGCGCCATGTGGTTGCTGTAGAGGTGGCAGTCGCCGCCGGTCCAGATGAAGTCGCCGGGCTGCAGGTCGCACTGCTGCGCCATCATGTGCGTGAGCAGGGCGTAGCTGGCGATGTTGAACGGTACGCCCAGAAAAATGTCGGCGCTGCGCTGGTAGAGCTGGCAGCTCAATTTGCCCTCGGCGACGTAGAACTGGAACAGCGCGTGGCACGGCATCAGCGCCATCTTCGGCAGGTCGGCCACGTTCCATGCGCTCACCAGGATGCGGCGCGAATCGGGGTGGTGCCTGATCTGCTCCACGGCCTGCGCGATCTGGTCGATGTGGCCGCCATTCGGTGTGGGCCACGAGCGCCACTGCACGCCGTAGACCGGCCCGAGGTCGCCGGTTTCCGGGTTGGCCCATTCGTCCCAGATGGTTACACCGTGCTGCTGCAGCCAGCGCGCGTTGCCGTCGCCGCGCAGGAACCAGAGCAATTCGTAAATGATGCTTTTCAAGTGGACTTTTTTCGTCGTCACCAGCGGGAACCCGGCACCCAGATCGAACCGCATCTGCCAGCCGAACACGCTTTTCGTGCCGGTGCCGGTGCGGTCGGTCTTGGGCGTGCCGTGCTCGTACACGTGGCGCATCAGGTCTTCGTACGGGTGCGATGCGGCGTTTGGCAGGGGATTCGTGGGCGGCGGGGTCATGGTCAGGGATTTTCGCCGATCGGGGGCGACTGCATGGCCTGATCGGACGCATCGACCCGGTGCTCTGGCGCGAGGTGATGGCGGTGAACCTGATCGCACCGTTTTTCCTCACGCAATGGTGCCCCAGGACGGCCGCCTGCATTACCCGGCCGAACCCCTGGACGCGCATCCGACCCCGGAGGCCGTGATCGGGCCGTATCTGTATGCGCTGGGGCCGGATGGCAAGGGGCGCTCGGATGTCGTTTTGCGGCGACTCGAGGCCACCCGCGCCCGTTCGTGATGTCGGCGCGAACCCGTGCGCACGTCGTGCGGCCGTGGTCGGCCAAGGCCGAACCTGCGTTCGATGAATCGCACCGATGACGGCAGAGTTTCTCGGTTGTCACGAAGATACCAAGATGGATTTCGCTGTAAACATCTTTTTGCGGACGCGCTTTCGATGCGTCCCAGCGGGCGCAACACGCTCGCCGTTCATGGTTGCGTGTGAACCGCGCGTGACCTGCATTGACAAGGCACGCGGCATCTCCTGAACGGCATTCCGTCGGGTTAGGCGGCTATTCCGGCTGGCTGCGTCGCAGCGGTTTCGTACACGCGTCCACGTGCGCCGAACGCGGCGCATCGGCGTCCCACGCCGAGCCTGCACGGAACCCGCCACCCCCGATGGAACGTCACGTCAACGGCACTAGAGAAGAAAAGGAAGGTATCCAATGACTCCACAGGGCAGCGTATGGATCATTTCGCTGGTTTTCATCGGCATGGTCGCGGTGATTTTTCTGTTCACGATCAGCGGCGGCGGCCGGTTTGCCAATGCGGCCGAGAAGGACCACGTGGAACGCCGGATGGAGTTGATCCGCGTGGGGTTCTTTTCCGCGATGATGATCGCGCTGATCTTCGTGACGTTCTTCACGCTGGTGCGCTTCCCGATCCCGCCGCAGCAAGGCTCGCTCGGCGCCAGCCAGGTCATCGTGGCGGTCGGGCGCCAATGGAACTGGGAACTCAGCAGCAATCAGATCGAGGTCGGCAAGCCGGTGGAGTTCGAGGTGACCAGCGACGACGTGAACCACGGCTTTGCCATCTACGACCCCGAGGGCGAACTGGTGACGCAGGTGCAGGCCATGCCCGACGTCACCAACAAGCTGCTCTACACCTTCACCAAACCGGGGACGTATCACGTCCTGTGCCTTGAATATTGCGGGGTCGGCCATCCCACCATGCGGGCCGATATCCACGTCGTTGCCGCGGCAACGCAAGGAGGGCAGTCGAAATGAGCAACATGTCGTATGAGCTTTACCCCGAAGACGAGCGGCTGACCGGCAAGGAGCAGGTCGCGCTCAACTTCTACTTCATCACTGCGCTCTTGGTGTTCGTGGCCATGATGGCGCTGGGCCTTGTGATGCGCATGACGCAGGCGAAGTGGGCCGACGCGGGCAGCGTCATGTTCTACCGCATCATGACCATGCACGGCGCCACCATGATCACCACGATCAGCATGGCGTCAACGGCGGTCATGTGGTACTTCCTGCGCAAGTACGTGCGCCTGCACCTGTGGACTTTCATCGTCAACTACGTGCTGTACGTGCTCGGCATCGTGCAGATCGCGGTGGCCGTCTTCGCCGGCGGCTACGCGGGCGCCTGGACCATGCTCTACCCGTTTCCGGCGCACTCGATGGGGCTCTGGGACAACTTCGCCGCGGCCTCGTTCATGCTGGGCTACCTGACCATCGGTACCGGCCTGCTGATCTTCTACCTGGATTGCGCCGCCGGCATCATCGAAAAATACGGCAACTTCACGAATGCGCTGGGCGCCATCTGGCTGTTCGGTGGCGAAGTCGACAAGAACCACCCGGCCGCGGTGGTGGTGAGCACCGCCGTCGTGATCGCCAATTTCCTTGGGGTGCTGGCCGGTGCCATCGCGGTGGTGCTGTCGCTTATTAACCTCTACATCCCGTCCATCCAGTTCGATCCGCTGGTGATGAAGGAGCTGATCTACTGGTTCGGCCACATGGTCGCCAACGCCACCATCCTGATGGGCGTGATCGGCTGCTACGAGCTGCTGCCGCGCTATACCGGCCGGCCGCACCCGATGACGCGCGGCTTCATCTGGGCGTACTCCATCACCTGCGTGTCCGTGATCTTCGTGGTGCCGCACCACCTCTTCATGGACTTCGCGCAGCCCGAGTGGATGGCGTTCACCGGCCAGTTGCTGTCCTGGGGCGAGGGCTTTCCGGTGTTCTTCGTCACCGCGTATTTCGTGCTCACCAGCATTTACCGCAGCGGCAAGCCGTGGACCATGCCGTCGGCGCTGATCACGCTGGCGCTGTTCGGCTGGGCCGCGGGCATCGTCCCGGCGATCCTGGACGGCACCATCATGGTCAACCGCTACATGCACAACACCATGTGGGTGGACGGGCACTTCCACTTCTACCTGATCCTGGGCGCGCTGCCGCTGGTGTTCGCGCTGATGTACCACGTGGCGCGCCGCCACCTGCGCACGGTGCGCGTCTGGGCGGTCGACAAGGTCGCGCTGCCGCTCTACCTGTTCGGCGGGCTGGTTTTCGTGCTGGCGTTCCTCGGCGCCGGGCAGGACGGCGTGCCGCGCCGCTACAGCGTGCATGACCTGGCGTGGGTGTCGTGGGACAAGGCCGGGTCTATTGGCGCCATGCTGATCATCCTGGGCATGCTGTATTTCGCCACCAGCATCACGCTCGGGTTGCTGCAGCGCTCGCGGGAGTGAGGTCGATGACGGCTGTGCGCGGTGCCGTGCTGAGCGTGCTGCTGCTCGCGGCCGGCACATGGGGGCTGTATCGGGCCACCGACGGCTTTCAGGCCTTCACCACGCAGACTGCGCGCACGGTTGAAGTCCGTGCCGATCCGCGCCCAGTGCCCGATGCGGGCGTCGAGGACCAGACCGGCGCGCGCTGGGCATTGGACGATCTGGTCGGCCGGTGGCTGGTGGTCGATTTCATGTACACGCGCTGCACCACGCTCTGTTCGGTGATGGGCAGCAAATTCTCCCAACTGCAGGCGCAACTGGCCGCGCCAATCGCGGCTGGGCGGGTGCGCCTGCTCAGCATCAGCTTCGATCCCGCGCACGACGCGCCGGAGGAACTGGCGGGCTACCTCACGCGTTTTGGCGAGCGCGGCGGCGATTGGTCGGCGGTGCGGCCGACGAACGCGCACGCGCTGGCGGCGCTCAAGCGCGCCTTCGGCATCACCGTGATCCCCGACGGCTTGGGTGGCTACACGCACAACGACGGCTTCGGCATCGTCAGCCCCGACGGCAAGCTGGTGGACATCGTGGGCGATGACGCCACCAGCCAGGCCGTGGCCGAGAGGGTGGTGCGCCACCTGCGGAAATCGCCGTCATGACCGCCCGCCGGCGTTCGCTCGGAATGGCGCTTGGACTGTTCGCGGTGCTCGCGCTGCCGCCCGTGGCGCAGGCCTTGCAAGCGCGCATGCAACTGCAAATGCTGGTGCAGATTCCGCTCTTGGCGGTGGCCGGTTATCTGTTCCGCGCGGCGCTTTCCGGGCGCTGGCAAGAGCGCATCCATGCGTGGAACCCGGTCGGCATCAACGGCCTGATCGTGGCGACCTTCGTGCTGTCGTTCTGGATGCTGCCGCGCTCCATGGACGCCGCGGTGAGCGACTGGACCTACACCGTCGCCAAGTTCATCACCGTGCCGCTCTTGGTCGGCCTGCCCATGGGTTTGAGCTGGCCGCGCATGAATTTCATCATGCGCGGCGTGGTGAGTATGGAACTGATCGCCATGTGCTGGCGCCTCGGCTGGCTGTACTTGGCGTCGCCCGTGCGGCTGTGCAACAACTACCTGATCGACGACCAGCAGCTCACCGGCCGCTACCTGCTGGCGGCCGGCGTTGCGCTGCTCGCCTGGATCGCGCTGCAACTGCTGTTTGGGCATGTGCGCGTGCCGGGGGGTGATGGGCCCGAAGAAGGCGTGAGCCGCCACGCGGTTTGAACGCGCAGGGTGCGGCCTGACGGTCGCTTGCGAACAGGAAGGTAGAGCGGGCGGAAGCTGATTCCCCGTGGGATCCGTGCAACGGAATTTTCCGGAGTGCGGGCGTGCGCTTGCCGTCAGCCATAATTCATACATAAGAGTTGGTTGGACGACGCCGGCTGCGGGCTTGCAATGGAGGTTGCGGGCCTGGATGCCAAGCCGCAAGAATCCAAGAATAAGGGAGGGCGCACGTGCCCGCATGTCACCAGCGCGCGGCATCGGCCGTGCTGATCCATGTCGCGTTGCTCGGAGTGGCCTTGCCGTTGGCAGCGCCCACTTGGGCGCAGAGTGTGCCCGATCCGACGCTCGAGCAGCAGCGCATCCAGCAGCGCGAAGACGCCGAGCGCAGACGGCTTGAACCCAATCCCGAGGTGCGTCTGGAAGCGCCGGCCGCGCCGCAGCCGGGGCACCTGCCCGACTCGGAGTCGCCTTGCTTTCCCATCCATGCCGTGCGCTGGGCCTACGCTCAGGCCGATGCGGCAGTGGCCGCCTGGGAGCCGTGGCTCGACACGGCGCTCGCGGGCCCCAAGGGCGACGACGGGCCCATCGGCCGCTGCATCGGCGCCGCCGGCGCGCGCATCCTGCAGGAGCGCGCGCAGAACGCGTTGCTGCGCCGCGGCTACACCACGTCGCGTGTACTGGTCGAAGCGCAAGACCTCTCCGGCGGCGAGCTGCGCCTGACGATTCTTCCCGGCCGCATCCACGCCATTCGCCTCGCCGAGCCCGAGAACCCGCGCGCCACGCTCTGGAATGCGCTGCCGCTGAAGGCAGGCGACATCCTGAACCTGCGCGACCTGGAGCAGGGCCTGGAGAACCTGAAGCGCGTGCCCAGCGCCGACGCCGACATCAAAATCGAGCCGGCCGGGGCAGGGCCGGGCGAGACGCCGCTGGGCCCGGCCGAAAGCGATGTGGTCGTCACCTACACCCAGGGCATGCCGCTGCGCCTGGCGGCGGGCGTGGACGACAGCGGCACCCAGGCCACGGGCAAATACCAGGGCAGCGTCACCGTCTTCTACGACAACGCGCTCACGCTCAACGACGCGTTCTATTTCAGCCTGAACCACGACCTCGGTAGCTCGGGCGGCCACGGCACGCACGGCCACACGGCGCATTACGAAATTCCCTGGGGCTATTGGCTGCTGGGCCTCACGGCAAGTCAGTACAACTACGACCAGACCATTGCTGGCGCCACCATTCCGATCATCTACAGCGGCGAAGGCGCGAGTAACGAGATCGCGCTCTCGCGCGTGCTGCAGCGCGACGCGCGCGGCAAGACCACGCTTGGCTTGAAAGGCTGGCAGCGCACCGCCAACAACGCCATCAACGGCACCGAAGTGGGCGTGCAGCGGCGCATCGAGGGCGGCTGGGAACTCGCCCTTGAACGCAGCCAGGCCATCGGCAGCGCGAGCCTTGCGGGCCGCATTGCCTACAAAAAAGGCACCGGCGCCTTCGGCGCCCTGCATGCGCCGGAAGAACTCTTTGGCGAAGGCACCTCGCGCTTCGGCCTCTGGAAAACCGATCTCACGCTCAACGCACCCTTCAAGCTGGGCGGCCAGTTGCTGCGCTACAGCGGCGCGTGGCGTGGCCAATTCAACACCACGCGCCTCACGCCGCTGGATCAGTTCGCCATCGGTGGTCGCTACACCGTGCGCGGTTTCGACGGCGAACGCCAGCTCGCGGCCGAACGCGGCTGGGTGTGGCGCAACGACTTGGGCTGGTTCGTGGGCAACACCGGCCA
>SCQQ01000122.1 GCA_004299095.1 Burkholderiaceae bacterium
CCTGGCGCCGCTCGTGCTCATGCGCTCGCTGCCGTACGTCGGCGCCGCGCAAACCAGCAAAAGCAAGCCGCTGGCCGAGGCGGTTTCCGCCGCGAGCTTTCGCGTCGGCTGCCTGTGGTCGTTGCCCGCGCTCGCGTTGCTCTGGTTTGCCCGGGGTGGCATCCACTTCGTCGTTGCCTTGGCGCTGTGGGGCGCACTGCTGTTCTGGTTCGATCGGCTGCTGCGCCGCCGCCTGGGCGGCTTTACCGGCGACACCCTGGGCGCGACACAACAGGTTTGCGAGCTGGCGCTGTATTTGGGGCTCGCGTTGGCATGAACGACCAGCGCCTGCCGGAGATGCCGCATCCGACGCTCCTCTTGGTGCGGCACGCTGCGGTGGACGACTCTGACGGCGTGTGTTACGGCGCAAGCGATTGGTCGGCCAATTCCGCCGCCACCGACGCACTGGCCAACGCGCTGGCGGAACAATTGCCGCGTGACCTATGTGTGCTGGCGTCGCCGCTGCAACGCTGCCGCCAGTTGGCGGTGGCGCTTCAGGCCCGGCGCCCCGATCTCGCGTTCGCCGTCGACCCGCGCCTGCAGGAGTTCAATTTCGGCGCGTGGGAAGGCAGGCGCTGGGCCGACATCGACCGGCACGCGTTCGATCGCTGGTTTGTTGATTTCTGGCGCCGGCCTCCCGCAACGGGCGCAGAGACGACGGCCGCTTTCATGAACCGGGTGGCTGCCGCCTGGGATGCGTGCCACGCACGCGCTCTCGACACGCTTTGGATCACGCACGCCGGCGTCGTCCGCGCCGCGATGTTGATCGCACGTGGTGCACGTCTTCCGATCAACGCGTCGCAATGGCCGCGTGACGGCATCCGGCGCGGCACGATCTATGCGTTCGGACTCGATCAGCCGAGCCGCAACGGAGAGGCCTGGTGCTGACTTCCAGCCGTCTCAATCCGCCTTTTCTGAGCGCTGCAGGGGACGCGGTAATGCGGCACCGAATTCGCCGCGCAGGCGTTTCCATTCCAGCTTGACCCAGGGCGTGAAGCGCTCCGGACAAGCCGCCATCTCGCGGTCCAGCTCCTCCGGTGCAATGAAGCGCCACGCCTGGACTTCGGTCGGATTGGGCTGCACCGGGTTCGCGGTCTGGCCGACCAGCACGTGGCACAACTCGTGCTCGGCGCCGGCGCTGGAATACTGCGCCCGGTACTTGAATTTATAGACGAAGGTGAGCGCGCAGGAAAGCCCCAGTTCCTGTTCGAGGCGCCGCTCGGCCGCTTCGGCGATGCTTTCGCCGCGGCGCGGATGGCTGCAGCAACTGTTGGTCCAGTAGCCCGGCCAGAGCCGCTTGCCGCTGGCGCGCTGGTGCAGCAGCAGCTCGCCCCTGGCGTTGAAGATGAATGCGGAAAACGCGCGATGCAAGGTTCCCTGGCCGTCGTGGCTGCGCGCCTTGCTGGCGTAGCCGATCACGCGGTCGTCGGGATCGACCAGGATCAGTTCCTCGTCTTCCGACGAAACGATGGGCGCGTGCAAAAGGCTGTGAGCGGAATTCATGGTGTGAAGGTCATCGTCAGGTGATCGTCGGTGGCAGCTCTCAGGTCCGGCCACTGTGTTGGGCCTGTCGGTCAACGATAACGCGCAAGGCAGTCGTCATGCGGCCAAGTGCCGCTGAGCGTGGCGAGCCGCGGAACGGCGCACGTCCATGCATTTCAACATCCGCCCGGTTTGTTTGTCGGCGATGGCATTTTGACCCCGATCGCATTGCCGCCGGTGGAGCCTGAACGTCACCGCAATCGGATTTCCAAGGCGTCATAACCGGCGCCGCTGAGCGCTTCGATCACCGGTTCGCGGCCATCGGGACACAGGGCGATCATCGCGCCGCCGCCGCCGCCGCCGGTGAGCTTGGCGCCGACAGCGCCGTGGCGCCTGGCAATGCGGATCATGTCGTCGAGTTCGTCGCTGGAAACGCCCAGCGATTCGAGTTGTCCCTGACACATGTTCATGAGCGCGCCGAGGCGCTTCCAGTCGTGCCCGCGCAGCGCGTTCAGGCCCGCGAGCGCAATGGCATCCATGGCGTCGAAAACCCGCTCATGGAGCGCGCACTGTTCAGTCCAGGCGCGGCGCACTTTGGCCACGGTCTCGACCGTCAGGCCCGGGTGGTGGCACAGCCCGAGCACCAGCGGCGGCGGCCGGTCCAGCACGATGCGCTCGATCTCAGGCGGTGTGCCTGCGCGGTAGAGCAGGGCATGACCGTAAGTGGCCACGGTATTGTCGATGCCCGAGGGGGTTCCGTGGGCAATCTTTTCACACTCGAACGCGAGCGCGCAAACCTGCTCGTCGCTCAGTTGCAAGCCGCGATGCCGGCCCAGTGCGCGGATGATGGCCACCGCCAGCGCCGCCGAGCCGCCCACGCCCATGCCGCGCGGAATGCCGGCATCGACGCGAATTCGCAAATCCTGGCCGGTCAGGCCCAGGCGTTCGGTGATCAGCCGCAACAGGCGCGCCACCACGTCCTGCGCGGGCTGCTGCTGCGGCGCGCGCGCGGGAATACGCCGCTCCACGCCCCAGCCGGGGATGCTGAGCGCAATGCCATTCGCACCGTCCGAGGCCAACGCGCGGATCGCAAACGGCAGGGGTGCGGCCACCGCGTGCCGGCCATAAACCACCGAGTGCTCGCCCAGCAAAATGATCTTGCCGTGGCCGACCGACCATTCGGCCGCGTGCTCGGGCTTGTCACGGGCCGTGTTTGCAACCAGTTCATGCGTGTCCATGTGGAATTCCAGTGGAATGCGTGACGATACCGCGCGTGGCGCTCAGGTGATGGCCTCAACCTGCAAGCCGTGCGGGTCGATGCCGGTATTGACGACTTCAAAACCTTGCGCCAGCGCGGCGCGCTTGAAGCCAGCCAGGCGTTCTGGATCGGTACTGAGCGCCACGCCGACGTCGCCGCCGCCCGCGCCGCAACTCTTGTAGACGACGCCGAAGGTGCGCGCCAACCGCGCAAGCTGGCGGTGCTCGGCGCTCATGATGTCGATGCCGCAGGCTTCGCCCAAAGACTGTAAGCGCTGGGCATAGACCCCGAGGCCATCCAGCATGTCGGCAATGCGGCCGAGCTCGAGCGCCTTGGTCACGCCGACTGCGGTTTCCCCGAGGCCGTTGAAAACCCGGGCGGCGCGCTCGCCCTGGGTGCCCATCCAGCGCGCCAGGTGGCCGAGCGCGCCCGCGGTCGATGCCGACCGTCCCGACCAGACGATGCACAGGCCGATGGGCGCCGGCCACTGCATGGCCTGTGCCTGCGGCTTGCCGCCAGTCCATTGGTACACCAGCGTGCCGCCGCGCAGGCTGGCCGCAATGTCGATGCCGCTACCGCGCCCAGACTGGAAATCGCGGTGCAGCGCGACCAAATCCGCCAGCGTGGGTGGCGTGCCACCCGCCGCTCGCGCCAGCGCCGCCGAAAGCGCGACCGTGAGCGCAGCGCTGGACCCGAGTCCAAGTTTTTGCGCGCCGTGGCGCGCAAAGAAGGCAGCGGTGTCGAGGTCGACATCCAGGGTGGGGGCCGCTTGGGCGAGCCGTGCCTGGCGCTCCAGCACCGTGGTGACGAGCCGCAGGCGAAGAAACGTGGGTGGGCTGCAAAAACGCCAGTGCAAGTGGCCGAGAATCCAGCGCCCATAGAGACCTGGCACGCCGATTTCCGGCGCGCGAAGGTGCGTGCGGCCGTCGGTGCGCGGCTCGAGCGTGACGCGCGCGCGGCGCTGCAACGCCAGCACCACGGCAGGCGCCCCTTGGAGCACGGCATAGTCGCCGCACAAAACGATCTTGCCAGGCGCGCTGGCTTCGACGCGCATCAGATCTCCGTCGAGTCCGCTATGCAGCGCGCGCCGGCGCCGAGCCGACTGCGCAGGATGGTTTGAACACCCGGTACGGCGCGCAGCGCGCTCGCTACGCTGTCCGCGTCTTCGGGCAGGCAGACGGCCTTGACTTGCGGGCCCGCGTCCACGGTGAAGAACACGTGCCGGCCATCGCGCTCGCGCAGCGCGCGCACGCGCTGCAGGGTGGCAAGCGTCGCGCCCGTCCAGTAAATCAGCGCGGGTTCGCTGGTCATCATCACGGCGTGCATTTTCAAGCAATTGTGTTCGCTCACGTGCGCCAACGCAGCGAAATCGCGGCTGGCGACCGCCGCTTTGGCGCGTTGCAGATCGCCGTGCGCGGTGTCGACCCAGGCGGCGTAATAGGGCGACGTGCGTGTACCGGATTGCATGCCGGTGCCGGAGGAGACGGCCTTGCGCTCCAGACTGGTCACCGCCACGACGACTTCCAGCGGCCAAGCGTCGGCGCCCAGCAGCGCACGTGCGCACGTGTCGGAGCCATCGGCTTCCCGTCCGTTTTCGAGCGTGCAAATACCGCCGAAAATCGATCGTGCCGCCGAGCCGGAGCAGCGCCGCGCCCACACTGACAGCTCGGCCGGGTTCAGTGCCAATCCCAACGCCTGGGTGGCCGCGACGACCAGCGCGGCAAAGCCGGAAGCCGACGAAGCCAATCCGGCCGCGGTCGGGAAATTGTTGCGGGTCTGCACGCGCGCACGCAACGTGCTTCCCGCCAGCGCTCGGATCCAATCCAGGCAAGCGGCCACGCGCGGCTGCATCGCGGCGTTGGCGCCGCCATTGAACTCAAGGACATCCTGGGTAAGTCCAGGCTCAAAGCGCACCCGCGTTCGCGTCCAGAGGCTGTCCAGCGTGAGCGAGAGCGAATCGGTGGCCGGCAGGTTGAGCGCCGCGTCCCGTTTGCCCCAGTACTTGATCAACGCAATATTGGGCTGCGCCTGTGCCACTGCGCTCAAAAGCATGAACAAACCGCTTGAATCGGCGATACCACACGTAAGGAAAGCGCAAGTATATGAAGAGGCTCCGAAACATGGCATGCATGGCGCGCGAATCCGCTTTCGAAAAATGAAAAATGACGTTGTTACGCGGCCATCGACCGTGCGGTCATCCTGCGTGTCGGCATCCATCGTCATTTTTTGAACGCGGAGCGATCCCTGCAGCGCCGCGGCCCGGGCCGCACCACAGCGGTTCCACCGCGCTACGGCGTTTCGACGCGCTCGGTGGCGCTCGCCTTCTCTGCTGCCTGCGTTTCGTCCGTGGCATCCGCCGGTTTTGCTGCGGAACCCGCATCGAGCACGCGGGCGCGCTCTTCCGGCGACGACCACAAATAGGGCGCCAGGTCGAAGCCGCCGGCGGACGCGGCGTCGGCCGCGTGGAATTCAGGCTTGAACGGATCGCCATAGTCGCGCCGCAGGTTCACGGTGCCGCGCTCGCCCACCGCGCTCAGGTGGCGCTTGAGCCAGCGGCGGGCGCTTTCCTGACCCAGCGCGAACAACTGGTCCACGGTTGCCCGGTTGGGCGTGACTTTGCTTTCGGCGGGCATGCCGGCCAGCGCCGTGCCGCCATCGATGCGGTGCACGCGCACCGGCTGCACGCCTGCGCGCGCCAGGCCGGTTTCAACCGACGTGTTGAGCAGCGCGATGGTGCGCATTTGCGCGATCAGGCTGGCGTTGAAGTTCAGGTCGTTCACCCGATCGTGGATCTGGTCGGCCGAGGTCGGCTTGCCATGCTGCTTGAGCGGGTTGATCTGCACCACCAGGATGTCGCTGCATTCGCCCATCGCGATCAGCGGCCCGAGCGCCGGATTGGCCGAGTAGCCGCCGTCCCAGTAGAGCTTGCCGTCGATTTCCGGCGCCTGGAACAACTGCGGCAGGCAGGCCGAGGCCATCACGGCGTCGGCCGTGAGGCGCTTGCCGCTGAAGATTTCGGCGCGGCCGGTTTCGACTTCGGTGGCGGCGACGAAAACGCGCGGTGCTTTCAGCCGGGCCAGGCGGTCGAAGTCGATCTCCCGCTCGATCAGGCTGAGCAGCGGGTTCACGTTGAGCGGGTTGGTCTGGTAGGGCGAAACGTGGGTCATGGCGCCCGGCAGCGCGCCCACCATCAGTTTTGCCAGGCGCGCCGCGGGCTCGCTCGCGCTGCCCATGGTCATGACCTTGTCCCAGAGGTTGGCCAAGCTGGCGCGCGCGCCTTCGGCCGGATCGGTCTGATCGGCTTCCGCTTGGGCCCAGCCGTGCGCCAGCGCCACGGCATTGAGCGCGCCGGCACTGGTGCCGCTGATGCCGGGGAACTGCAGCCGGCCGTCGGCCAAGAGCGTGTCGAGCACGCCCCATGTGAATGCGCCGTGGGCGCCGCCTCCCTGCAAGGCCAGAAGAATGGATTTTTTGTCAGTCATATCCGTTTTTGACGGATGGACCGGCCAGCGAATTCCCGCTGGGCCTAGACCACGAGGTCTAATTGGCCGCCGTGGCGGCGCGGTTCGCGCGCTTTTTCGCTCGAGCCGCACAGCAGGGCGACCATGTCGGCACGTACGGTCAAAAAGCGCCAGTCCACCCATGCGTCACCGGCGGCACGGCCAGGTTATAGGTGCTCGAGAGTGACTTCTTTCTGCAAGCGCAGAATTTCCGGCGGCCAGGAGCTCTTGATATACGTGAGCACGGCGACGATCTCCTCACGCGACAAGGTGCCTCCGAACGCCGGCATGTCACTCGCGTAACCCGCCGGCGCCGTCCGTCCTGGCACGAGGCCATTTGTCACGATGTCGATCAGCACCGCGTCCGGGTGGTGCCAGGTGTGGCCGGTCTTGTCGTGTGGCGGCGCCGGCAGCCTGCCGTTGGCGAGGCGCTCGCGCCAGTTCGGTTGCCCCTGAAGCGCCGCGCCGTGGCAGGCAGCGCAATGGTTGGCGTAGATGACTTTTCCCCGTGCGACCAGGGCGCGGTTCGCGGGGCTGATAAACGCGGCGTCAGACGATCGCCCGGCGCCGTAAAGAAGGGCCGCGGCAACGGCACCCACGAGGGCGGCGCCGATACCGATGAAGCCCCACTTTCTGCTCAACATTTGTGCGTGATAGTCATTATTTCTTCGGGCATCCCGGCTGCTCGGCGCCCTGGCTTTTTTGTTGCCGCAACCCAAGTCCGAACAAAAACGCGGGATGGCATGAGCTGTGTTTAGCGGCCCTGGTCAATCAAGCCGCGTGGCTCAGATTCTGTCAGCCGAAGCCGTGATGGTCGCCGGCGCCAGGCAGAGCCCCTTCGTGTTGCACGCCTGCACGTGTACCAGGACGCGGCTCGTCTGCGGATTGCCGAGGTTCGCGACCGCGATGGTGGCGCCGTCCTCGTAGACCAGAATGTCGGTGCCGTCGATGACGATGCCGCTGCTCTGGCCATGCGGGTAGGTCGCCTGCGCCGCGTGCCGCGCGCCGTCGCGCTCGATCCACACCGTGGCCGCAATGAGGTTGCCGAGCGACGCCGGATTGGCGTTCACGTGCCAGCCCTTGTCGATATGAAGGGTGACGATGCCGGTATCTCCTTCCGTCGCGAGCGAAGCGGCGACATGCGCCGACGAATTCACCATCCCGCTCGCCGGGCTCGGAGCGTCCGCGGGTGGCGCGGAACTCGAAGCAAACCAGTTCCAGCCGGCAAACGCCACGGCCACCAAAAGCACGGCCGCGCCGAGCAACGTGATCTTGTACCAGGTACTGCTTTTCATTTGTGACTCTCCCGTGATTCCAGCGTTTTGAGTGCGCTCACCAGGCTGCTGCTTGCGAAGAAGCCCGAGAATTCCTGTACTTTGCGGCCGTTGCGGTCGAGCAGCGCGACGAACGGCAGGCCGACGCCGCCGTACGAAGCGAGCAAGTGCTCGAGCGCCGGCTCGGGACGCGTCAAATCGGCCCGGAGCGCCACCACGCCGGAACGCGCAACGGCCTGAACGACCGCACTGTCCTCGTAAGTGGTCTTTTCGAGCACCTTGCAATTGATGCACCACTGCGCGGTGAACTCGACCATGGCCGGGCGGCCCAGTGCCGAGAGCGCTGCCACGCCATCCGGCCGCAGCGGCTGCCAGGCAATCGCACGGCTTGGCACGGCGGCATCGACGGCCAGCGCGAGCGCGGCGAGTCCCACGAATCCGGCGACGGCGCGCGACGCCCGCTCCGGCGTGCGCACGAAGCGGTACGCCGCCCACAGCAGCACGCCCGCGGAAAGGGCGGCCCACAAAGGCTGGATCCACGCCGTCGGGAGCACGCTTTGCAGAAAAAAGAGCGCCATGGCAAGCAGCAGCCAGCCGAAACTCTGGCGGATCGATTCCGTCCAGGCGCCCGCGTGCGGCAAGCGCTTGAGCAGCCCGGGCCGCAACATCAGCACGGCGTAGGGCAGCGCGAGGCCAGCACCGATCGACACGAAGATGGCGACGATGTTGGCGGTGGGCTGGGTGAGCGCGAAGACGAGCACGCCGCCCAGCAGCGGTCCGGTGCAGGGCGTCGAGAGCAGGGCGCACACCAAGCCTGAGAAAAACGGATCGAGAAACCGGCCGCCGCGCCAGGTCGCGAGCGCGCGAGGCACGACAGGGCCCCGGCCCAGAAAATTGGCTGCAGCAAGCGCCGCCATCAAGGCGCTCAAAATGATCAGCAGCAGGCGTGACTGGAACAGCACGCCCCACTGCCAATGCAGCAGCGCCGTCGCCAGACCGAGCGCCGTGAAAAACAGCATCGATCCCGCGGTGAAGAGCACCGCTGACGCCGCGCGCGGCGTCAGCCGCTTGCCGGACGCGTTGAGTACCGCGCGCACCTTGAGCGGAATCGCCGGCAGCACGCACGGCGTCAGGTTCAAGAGCAGGCCGGCGCCCGCAGCAAGCAGGATCTGGAGGAAGAGCAGGGAAGTCATGGCGGCGCATCACGCGAGGGCGCGTGCGGGTTTGACGCGATAGTCGCGCATCAGGCCGCTGGCCGCATGCTCGAGCATGTGGCACTGGTAAGCGTAGGTGCCCGCAAAGTCCTTGAAGCGCATGATGAGCCGCACGCGTTCATTCGGCATCAGCAGCACGGTGTCCTGCCAGCCTGGCTGGATGCGGCCGGCGTTCACGTCGCTGCCGGACGTGCCGCCGCTCCATCCCAGCACCTGGAACTGCAAACCGTGCAAATGGATCGCATGCGCCATCATCCCGTTGTTCTCGAACTCCCAGATTTCCGTGGTGTCGAGCGTCACGATCTCATCGCTCGCCACTTCGTTCATCTGCATGCTGCGGCCGTTGAAGCCCCACCGCATGTGACCCATGGTGACGCGGAATTGGCGCGGCCTCTTGTGATTGACGGCGTCTTCCGCGCGCAGCCGGGCGACGGTGCTCAGGTGTCGGGGCAGTTCGAGCGTTCCGGCAGCCTTGCGCGTCACGTCGACCGTGAGAATCGGGAATTCGGCACCATCGGGCAGCGGCGCGCTGCCCATCATGCGGCCCATCAGCTCGCCCAGCGCGCCGCCTCCCATGCCGCCTCCCATCATGCCCATCGAACCCTTGAAAGCGCGGCTGATCAGCCTGTGTTCTGTTCCGATCGCGTCCTGACTGAAATCAGCCCAGAGTTCGACGCGCTGCCCGGGCGTGAGCATCACGAAATCCTTTTCCAGCGGCGCATCGAGCAGGCCGCCATCGGTGGCGATCACCGCGAGCGGCCGGCCGTCCTGCCAGGCGATTTTGTACGTGCGGGCGTTCGATGCATTCAGCACGCGCAGGCGATAGGCGTGCGTGGCGACTTCGAGGCGCGCGTCCGGCTGGCCGTTGACGCAGATGGTGTCGCCAAAGAACCCCATCATGCGCGTCATCATGCTGCCCATGCCGCCGGACATCATGCCGTCGCCCATCATTCCCCGGCCACCCATCATCCCCTGGCCCATCATGCCGCCGCGCGGCGTGGGCGTCTGCGCGCCAGAGTTGCCGTCGGTCGCGGCACCGGGGCCGGTGCCGGGCAGGTAGAGCAGCCGGTTGCCATCGCCGAAACTACGATCCTGAATGACGACAGGCAGGTCGTATTCGCCGCGCGGCAGGGACAAAGCGTCCTCCTCCTTGTCGCTGACGTTGAGCAAGCCAGCGAGGCCGAAATAGACCTGCTCGGGCGTGTGATCCGCGGCCATGGCGTGGTACCAGTACGTGCCGGCGCGGTCGCGCACTTCGAACTCGTAGCGGTAGCGCTCGCCGGGCGCTGCCTCGTAGCGCGGCAGTCCCATCATGTCGGCCGGAACGTGCAGGCCGTGCCAGTTGATGATGCTCGGCTGATCGATCTTGTTGATGAAATCGATGCGCACCTTCTGGCCGCGCCGCAGGTGCAGGATGGGCCCGAGCCAGGCACCGTTCCAGCTTTGCACGCTGGCTGGATCACCTTTCAACACGCGCGCCCGGTACGACCACGCGGGCGTTTTGGGCCCCGAGCGCAACGCGACGTCATGCGGGGCGGCCGTCAATTCGAGCGCCAGATCAGGTTCGAACGGGCTCTCTTGTCGCTCTGCCGCATGGGCCGCGGGCACACCGACCAAGGTCGCGGCCGAAGCCGCGCCGGCGTAGCACAGCACGTCGCGGCGCGTCGCGTAAAAATCATCCGCTTTCATTTCAATGTCCTATTTGTTGGTTGCAGCGCCATGGCTTGCGCCGCATCGCGGCGTGCCGCAAGCGCGTGCCGCGTCATGGTTCATCTCGGACGTCCGCGGCCTTCGTAAAAATAAGTGAAGGGCCTCGGGCCTTTCATGTAGCTGGTTTCGACTTGCGGCAGGTCAAAGCCCGCACGCTCGATCAGCGCTCGGATCGGTCGATCCAGGTGGCAGCCGCCCGCGAACTTCGACCAGAGCGGGGTCAAGCCGTGTTGCCAGCGCTGCACGGACTGCTCGGGTGCGAGGCCGTGCTCGACGAACAGCAGCTGTCCGCCCGGTTTGAGCACACGACGCATCTCGCCCAGCGCCCGTTCGACGTGCGCGATGCTGCATAGCGTCCACGTCGTGACCACCGTGTCGATGCTGTGGTCGTCCAGTGGAATGGCTTCGGCCGAGCCCGCGAGAAAAATCACTGGCGCCGCGGCCGTGTCCACTGCTCGCCGCGCGATGGCAATGAGTTGCCGCGATGGCTCCAGCGCGTGGATGTCGCGCACGGCCGTCGTGTAGAGCGGCAAATTGAGCCCGGTGCCGATGCCGATCTCCAGCACGTGGCCGTTGGCCATGCCGACCACGCGCTCGCGATACGGCAGCAGGCGTTCGCTTTTCATGGCCCAGCCGCAGAGGCGCGGCAGGACGATGTCGTCGTAGAGGCTCATCTTGGCGCCCTGCGCAATCTGAGTGCCGCCTTATTTGTGAAACAGGTACTTGATCAGCGCCAGGATCGCGAGCACCAGCAAGACGATCACGAGGACGGCACCCAGCCCCATGAACAACATCCCGCCGCCCATGCCGCCGGCCATCATGGTGTTTGTCATCATGATCGGTTACTCCCGGGCATAGATGAAGGGCTCGCCCTTGCCGAACGCATGAACGACGAACGGGCCTTGCTTTTCCATGCCCGGTTCGTCCATTCCCGGTGCGCCGAGCGGCATGCCGGGCAGCGTGATCCCGGTGATCGCCGGGCGCTCGCGCAGCAAACGCCGGACGATGTCAACGGGCACGAGCCCGTCGACCACGTAACCGTCCACGAGCAGGGTGTGGCAGCCTTCCAGGTCGTGCGGCACGCCGTGCTCGCGCTGCACCCGGGCCAGGTCGGTGTCGATGGTCTTGACGTTGAAACCGTTCCGGTCGAGATACCGGGCGTAGCGGTTGCAACAGTCGCAGTTCGGGTTTTTGTAGAGCGTGGCCGAGATGGCGCGCGCCGCGCTGGCAGGCAGCGTGAAAACCGCAGCCGCCAGCGCCAGCGGCGCCAGCACCACGGTGCGTCTCACAGAATTGATCATGATTGAAAGTTCTCCGTATTCGGTGGATTGGGGGCTCGTCGCGAAACGCACAGAAGCGCTTCAGAATCGCGGCGGGCTCGATTTGATCCGGGGTGACCGGCGTGCCAGCGATTGCGCTGGGCTGGTCGAGCGGCGCCGCGGCACCGGCCGCGAATGCATTCGGCCGGCGCACGGCGCCGCACGCGACGCGCCAATCAAACGACGGCGGCGCTGCGCGGAGGCCGGCGCAAGGGCGCCGGCGGCAAGCGGCCGAAATAGCCGGAATAGAGGAAAAGCGGAGTGGCCGAATCAATCGCGGCGTTGGCCCCGACGCGCATCCCGGCGGCGACAGCCCCGCAGCAAGCGGTCACGGAACAGCACGGCGTCGGGTTGGAGGGCCGCTGCGGACACAGCGGGCACTGCGCCTCGGCGGCGGCGTGCTGCGTCGCCATGGCGGCTTGGCCTTCAGCGCACGCGGGCGCGGCCAGCGCCGGTCGCGCCGACAGCACGCCGACCATGACGAACATGGCGAACATGGCGATCAGCCAATGAGCGAGAAGCCGCTTCATGCGTTGGACTGTAGCGCGGCGCCGGACGCCTTGCATTCCGCGCCGTCGCGCGTACCCACCCGGCAGCGGAACGCGGCGTGCGTGGGTCAGAGTCCGAGGAAGTCGCGCTTGCCGATGGGCGCGCCCGCCGTGCGCAGGATGTCGTAAGCCGTCACGCAGTGGAACAAGAAGTTCGGCAGTGCATAACTGAAGAGGTAGTCCTGGCCGGTGAATTTGACCGGGTGCGGCCCCATCTTGAATTCGATGGTGCGCGCTTCGCAGCCGTCGACTTGCGCGGGCTTGAAGGTCTTGAGGTACGCGATGGTGGCCGCGATGCGCTCGCGTGCCTGGGCGACCGTGGTTTCGGTATCCGGGAAAGCCTTGCCTTCCACGTTGGCCAGGCGTGCGGCGCTGCGGGCGGCGGTGTCGCACGCGATCTGCACCTGCTTGATGAGCGGGAACATGTCGAAGATCAGCCGCTGCTGCAGCAGCCGGTCGGCGTCCACGTTCTTGCTCTGGGCGAACGCCGCGCCCTTTTCCAGCACCTTGGACAGGTTGGAAAGCGCGTGCTCGAACACCGGAAGCGAGGCCTGGTACATCGAAATCGTCATCGAAGAACTCCTTGTTGTCAGCAGAAACTCAAAACGTGTCGATTATGTGACGCGGGGACAATCATCGGGACCAGCCGCAACAAGCGACAGGCGGGCGCAGTGCGATGTCTGTGGGTATCGGCAACGGCGCACGAGCGCGTGACGACGCGGCGCATTGAAATGGCTTGATTGATGTCAGACGCGAATCCGCACAACACGCCGCGACGGCTGTTCACCGCGCTGTTCCCGATCGCGGCGGCCAGCGCCCTGATCGACGCGGAACGCCGCACCTGGGGCGCCTTGCCGCGCACGTTGCGCCCTGTGCGCGAGCGCATGCACGTCACGTTGCAGTTTTTCAACCAAGTGGACGCTCGCGAGGAGAAAGCGTGGCTGGCTGCGCTGGCCGGCTTGCGCTTTGCACCGTTCGACCTGGTGCTGGATCGTGCCGAGATCTGGCGCGCGCCGCGCGGCAGCATCGTCGTGTTGCGGCCGGCCGGGAATGCGGCGCTCGACGGCTTGCACGCGGCCACGGACGAACTGGCACGGTGTGCCGGCCTTGCCTCGGAGCAGCGCCGCTGGAAACCGCATCTGACCGCGCTGCGCCACGCCGAAAAAGTGGCGTTGGCCCCGCTCGCAAAGCCCATTGCCTGGCGCGTGCGACGCGTGGAGCTGATTTGGTCCGACCTGCAGGCACGGCCACCGCGCTATCACGTGCTGGGACGGGTTGGCGGAGCGGCCGCCTGACGGCCTGATCCACCGCGTTGAAGAACGCATCAACGGAACCGTTCGGGCGTCAATGAGGCTCTTTGCAGGGCGCCCGCTGACCCGCGCCAGGACCGCTGCTGGCGTCCATGACCCTCTCGGGCGCATGATGCGCGATCGGAACTTTTTCGCGGAGATCAGTCATGGCCTCGACAGTCTTGATCACGGGTTGTTCTTCCGGCATCGGCGCGGCTGCGGTTCGCCGCTTTGCCGAGCACGGCTGGAACGTGGCGGCAACCTTGCGCAATCCCGCCAAGGTCCATTTCGAGCACGCCGCCGGCTGCGTCGAAGCATTCGCGCTCGACGTGACGGATGCTCGCGCCGTCGACGCGGCGGTCGCCGCGACGCTCAAGCGCTTCGGCCAGATCGACGTGGTGATGAACGTTGCGGGCTACGGCCTGTTCGGGCCGTTCGAGACGGCAACCGCGGAGGCGATCCAGCGCGAGTTCGACACCAACGTGGGCGGCGTTTTTGCCGTGACCCGGGCGGTGCTGCCGCACCTGCGCGAACGCCGCAGCGGCGTAATCATCAACGTGGCGTCGCTGACCGGGCTCGTGGCCATGCCGCTGTATTCGATTTACGCGGCGTCCAAGTTTGCCGTGGTCGGGTTTTCCGAATCGCTGAGCCACGAATTGGCGGCCTTCGGCATCCGCGTCAAGGTGTTTGCGCCGGGCGCGGTGGCCACCAACTTTTCCGGGTCGTCGCTCGCGCGCACCTTCGATGGCGACGGCGGCCCTTACGCCGACGCCATCCGCAAGGCCCTGGCCGCTTTCGAAGCCAATCGCGCCGCGGGTGGTTCCGCCTCATCGCCCGAGCAGGTGGCGCAGGCGCTGTACGAGGCCGCCACCGACGGCAGCGCGCAAGTGTTGTACGTGACCGGCGACGACGCGCATGCCGTTCTGAAAGCGCGCCATGAAATGGGCGAGGAGGCGCTGCTCGCGGGAGTGCGCCAGCGGTTCGGGCTGGCGGGCTGACGCATTCGATCCACGGTTGCCGCCGTGGCGGATGGTTTTGAACAGCCTGGCTAGGACGCCTTCCCGCCGGGCTTCAACTTCGCTTCGTGCGACACGGTGGCTTCTTCGCCAATCAGGCCGCGCTCGCGGAACACCAGCACCAGCATGAGGATCAGCCCGATCAGGATGGTCTGCACCGCGCCGCCCTTGACTTGCAGGTCGGCCGGCAGCAGCGACTGCGCCACGCTCCCGCTCATGGTCCAGACGGCCCACATCAGGACGGCGCCGAGGATCGCGCCCTTGTTGTTGCCGCTGCCGCCCACCACCAGCATGGCCCACACCTGGAAGGTCATGATCGGGAAGAAATCCTGTGGGCTGATGAAGCCGATGAAACTGGCGAAAAAGGCGCCGCCGAAGCCCATGATCACCGAGCCGATGACGAACGACTGCATGCGGAAGCTGAACGGGTTTTTGCCGAGAGAGGCCGCCGCTTCCTCGTCTTCGCGGATGGCTTTCAGCACGCGCCCCCAGGGCGAGCGCACGATGGCTTCGAGCGCGGCGTAAATGATCACGACCGTCACCACCATGATCACCAGCATCAGCAGGTTGCTGGCCCAGACCGAGCTGAACAGGTGCGCGAGCGGCCGCGGGATGCTGGCCGCGCCGCGGCTGCCGCCGGTGAGCGGACTGGCGTTGAGCGCCACCAGTTGAAAGATGGTGCCTATGCCTATGGTCACGATAGCCAGGTAGTCCGCGTGCAGCCGCAAGGTCGGGATGCCCACGATGAAGCCGATCACCCCAGCGACGATCCCGGCACCGATCAGCCCCACGATGAAGGGCAGGTTGAAGCCGCCCAGGTGCGAGGCGTACTGCGGTCCACACAGGATGGCGAAGGTGTACGCGCCCACCAGGAAAAAGCCGGACACGCCGATGTTGAAGAGCCCGGTGTAGCCCCATTGCAGGTTGAGCCCGAGGCAGACCACGGCGAAGATCAGCGCCTGGCTGACGAAATAGACCAGGTAGGACGCCATGCCGCTCATGACCGGTCTCCCAGAATCCCCTTGGGGTAGAAAAGCAGCACCAGGAACATCAGGCCGAAGCCGACCGCCGGCATGTACGCGGCGCCGATCACGGGCACCGACATCGATTCGGCCACGCCGATGATGAGCCCGCCGAGCACGGCGCCGTAAATGCTGCCGACGCCGCCCAGAATGGCTGCCGCGAACATCGGCAGGATGAGGTTGAAACCCATTTCCGGTGCGACCTGCACTGTGAGCCCGACGAAGACGCCGGCGACTGCGGCCAGCGTGCCGCCGACGATCCAGGTCCAGCGGATGACGTTGGCCACGTTGATGCCGGTGACGCTGGACAGCGCCGGGTTGTCGGACACCGCGCGCATCGCCTTGCCGAGGCGTGTTCGCGTGAGAAACAGATGCAGCAAGATCATCAGGACGATGGTGAGCGCAATGACGAAAACCTCGTCGGCCGTCAGGCGCACACCCGGCAGCACCGGGATGGCGATGGCGATGTTGTGCGAGTAGTACTGCGGTTGCGGGCCCCAGATGAAAACCACCAGTGCGCGCAGCAGCAGCGAGGCGCCGAACGAGGCGATCACCAGCGTGGTCTCGATGCGGCGCCGGCGCAGCAGGCGAAACAGCAGCCAGTCCACCAGCAGCGTGAGGCCCGCCGTGAGTACCGCGGCCAGCACGAGCGCCAGCAGGAAACCCCAGCCGAACGTGAACGGCCCGAGCGACGAGGTGCCGGCGAACAGGCTGACGAAAACCAGCGCGAAATAGGCACCGAACGTCAGGTATTCGCCGTGCGCGAAGTTGGCGAAACGCAGGATGTTGTAGGTCAGCGTCAAGCCGATCGCGCCGAGCGCGAGCGTGATGCCGAGGATGATGCCGTTGGCAAAGTATTGAAGCATCAGGACAACCCCCGCCGGACGCCCAGGTAGAGCTCGCCCACTTCCGGATCGTGCAGCAGCTCGGCCGCCGCGCCAGTGATCCGGTCGCGACCCTGCGCCAGCACGTAGCCGCGGTCCGAAATCGCCAACGCGGCCTTGGCGTTCTGCTCGACGATCAGGATGGTTACGCCCATCTGCCGGATCTCGCGCACCTTGTCGAACACCACGCCCACGAGCTTGGGCGAGAGCCCGGCCGAGGGCTCGTCCAGCAGCAGCATGCGTGGCTCGGCCATCAGCGCGCGCGCCACCGCGACCATCTGCCGCTGGCCACCGGAGAGCGTCCCGGCCAGTTGCCGCCGGCGCGTGCGCAGGTCGGGGAACAGCGTGTACATGCGCTCGATGCCGGCGCGGATGGCGCCGCGGTCGGGTTGGATGTAGGCGCCCATTTCCAGGTTTTCCTCGATGCTCAGGCGTACGAAAACGTTGTTCGTCTGCGGCACGTAGGCCAGGCCGCGGCGCACCATGGCGTGTGCTGGAACGCCGCCGATTTGCTGGCCGGCGAGGGTGATGCCGCCGCCGCGGATCGGCACCAGTCCGGCGATGGTTTTCATCAGCGTCGACTTGCCGGCGCCGTTGGGGCCGAGCACGGTCACGATTTCATTCGTGTCGACGCGCAGGTTGATGCCGCGGAGGATGTCCACCTCCGCCACGTAGCCGGCCACCAGGTCGGTGACTTGCAGCGCGCGCTCGGTCACTGGACTGCCCTCCGCGCCGCGCGCTGCGGGATTCGCGCCTGGGAACGGCCCGGCGCGTTCATGCCGGCACCCCGCCCAGATAGGCTTCCAGCACCTGCGGGTCCTTGCGCACCACGTCGGGTGGCGCTTCCAGGATGAGCCGGCCGTTGGCCATCACCAGCACCGGGTTGCACAGCCGCATGATGAGATCCATGTTGTGCTCGATGATCAGGAAGGTGATGCCGCGCTGGTTCAGCTCCTGCAGCTTGTCCATGATCGTCACGAGCAACGTCGGGTTGACGCCGGCGCCGGGCTCGTCGAGCAGGATCAGGCTGGGGTCGGACATCAGCACGCGCGCCAGTTCCAGCAGCTTTTGCTGCCCGCCCGAGAGATTGCTGGCAAATTCGCCCGAGAGTTTTTCCAGGCCGACGAAGGTGAGGATTTCGCGCGCGCGCTCGCGGCAGGCGCGCTCCTCGGCGCGCACGGCAGAGCGTCGGAACCAGTTGTTCCAGAAATATTCGCCCGACTGATCGGTGGGCACCAGCATGGTGTTTTCCAGCACCGTCATGGCCGCGAACGGACGCGGAATCTGGAACGTGCGCACCAGCCCGTGCTTGAAAATCTGGTGCGGCGGCAGCCCGCCGATGGCGCGGCCCAGGAATTCGATGCTGCCCGACGTGGGGCGGTGAAAGCCGGCGATGGTGTTGAACAGCGTGCTTTTGCCGGCGCCGTTCGGTCCCACCAGCCCGGTGATGTTGCCGCGCGTGAGCTTGAACGACACGCCGTCGACCGCGCGCAGGCCACCGAACTCCTTGACCAGATTCCTGACTTCCAGCATCGCCGTGTCCCCGTTATCGTTATGCATGACCGCCGAACGCTTACGCCGCACGGCCCGCGCGGCGAAGCGGGGATGCGCAGCGGGCGCCTGGGCGACGACGGCGCGGTCCGCGCGCCGTCTGTCCGGGTTTACATCTGCTTGCGCAGCGCTTCGATCTGGTCGACGGAGACCTGCCCCGTGGTCTTGACTTTGCCGTCCACCACCGACCACACCGCCATCGGCGCCGCGATGTCGCCGTTGGCGTCGAATTGCAGCGGCCCGGACGCGCCGATGTACTGGATCGGTTTGTGCTCCTTGATCAGCTTGGCCGCTTCCTTCAGTTGTTCGACGCCGGCGTAGATCTTGGTGCCCTTCGGATCGGTGACTTTGCGGATGCCGTCGCGGATCGCGGTGCCGGTGTCGGCTTTTTCGTACTCCATCGCCAGGCCGATCAGGATCGCGCCGTCATAGGCATTGGTGATATAGGCCTGCGTCGGCAGTTCGCCATATTTCGCCTGGAATTCCTTCTGGAAGGTTTCGAGCGACGGCGTCTTGGACGAGCCCGCGGCGGTACCCTCGACCTTCTTCATGTATTGTGCGCCCACGTCGTTCACGAAGGGTTGCGACTCCAGTCCGTCCGGGAACAGGAAGTCCTGCACCCCGCCGGCCGAAATCCATTCACGCGTGAGCGTCGTGCCATCGCCCGGATAACCGATGATGAACACCGCATCGGGCGCGGGCTGCATCGCCTTGTTGACTTCGGAGCGGTACGACGCCTGGCTCGGGTTGTAGGTCACGTTCTCGGTCACCGTGCCGCCGAGCTTGGTGAACGCCTTGGAAAATTCCTGGCTCAGGCCCTGGCCGTAATCGTTGTTCAGGTAGAGGATGGCCACTTTCTTCAGCCCGGCGTCATGCGCCACCTTGGCCATGGCCACGCCCTGCAGGGCATCGGACGGCGTGGTGCGGAACCAGTAGCCGCCGGTCTTGCCTTCCTTGGCCAGATCAGTGAACGTGGGAGAGGTGGACGAGGGCGAAATCAGCACCACCTTGCCCGGCGCCGTGACCGACGTCAGGATGGCCGCGCTCACGCCGCTGGACAGCGCGCCCACGATGGCCGGGACGTGCTGGATGTCGACCAGCTTCTTGGCGGCATCGACGCCCACCGACGGGTTGGTCTGGTCGTCCAGCAGCGACAGCTTGAGCGTGCATTTTTCGCCGCCGGCGGCATTCAGGTCGGCAATGCCAAGCTCGGCGCCTTTCGAAATCGGCTGGCCCAGGGCACCCAGAGAGCCGGTCAGCGACATCACGCTGCCGATGGTGGTGGTGCAGGCGGCCTGGGCCACCCCTACGCTGAGTGCACCCAGTAGCGAGACCGTAAGCAAGCGCAGTTTGAACATGACGATATCCCCTTTTCTTAGAAAAATTGTGATTTCCAACAGGTTGGCTATCGCGCCGCTTCGGTGTTCGGTCAACCCCACTGACACTTCAACTGACAAACGAACGGATCAAAATTATGCACTTTCGTTCCGTGTGAAGGAAGTTTGAAGGCAGTTCCCGGATGTTGCGTCCATTCGGCGCCAGCAGGAGAAAGCGTGCGTTTCCCGTGCGAGGTTCGAATGCATGACCCTGCGCGGAACACCAAGCAGCGTTCGATGCGATGCACTTTATTGCCGTTCGCGGACGGAACGCGACAACCGGGCTCATGCCCTGAAGCCGGTCGCGGCCCGTGCCGCGCCTGCCGACCCGCCCGGGCGCCGCCAGTCAGGGCTCGCGCACCTGCGCCGCTTCGGTGTGACGGAAGAACAGCACGTACAGGATCAGATAGGCCAACTGCAACGCGGCGCCCAGCAGGAACGGCAGCGCCAGGAAGCCCGCGTGGAACAGCGCACCGCCGATCAGCGGGCCGATGGCGCGCGGCAACTGGATCGACACGTTCTGCACGCTGCTCGCCAGTCCGCGGCGCTCGGCGCGCGTCAGGCCCGCGGCCAGCGCCTGGCGCACGCCGCTGGTGCCGCGGTTGCTGCCGCCGCGCGCGACGTAGAGCGCCATCGCCGCCCAGAACCAAGGTACCAGCGGCATGGCGACCAGGAACACGATGCCCGCTGCGCGCATCCAGATCACCGTGTTCATGATGCCGTGCTGGCGCGAGATGCGGCTGGCGAGCAGCGCGCCGGCGGCACCCACCACGAAAGCAATCGCCAGGCCGGGGCCGATGTCCGAAAGGCCGTGGCCGAACTTGATGGCGAACCAGTAGGCGATGAGCGGCCCGGTGAGGCCGATGCCCAACCCGTTCAGCACATTGGCCAGCACCAGTTTGGCGAGCAAATTGTTTTCAGCATGGCGCACGCTGCGTTCGGTGGTGCCGCGGGGCATGGGCAACGGCGCGACGTGCGGATCGCTCGCGCCACAACAAAGCGGCTGCCACGAGCGATCCGGCCAGCGGCAGCAGGAACAGCGTGCGGTATTCGTTTGCGCTCAAGGCGTGTCCGAGCCACCAGGCCGGCAGCGCCGCCAGCAGCGCGCCCGCGCCCATGCCGATGAAGCCCACCGCGCTGTTCAGGCTGAAGATGCGGCCGCGCCGCCCCATCGGCAGCTCGATCGCGAGCCACGCCTGTTCCACCGGCGAGAACGCGCCGGCCGAGCCGTTGGCGCCGCGGCCGAACGAGCCCACCACGGCGGCGCCGACCAGCAGCCATGGTTGGGCTGTCAACAGCGCGATCAGCGCGGCGATGGCCTGCAACAGGTCGTAGCTGATCAGGAACAGGCGCCGGCCGCCGTGGTCGCTGAGCGGTCCCACCACCAGGGTGAGCGCGGTGCCGAACAACAGCGCGCCTGAGAGCACGGCGCCAATCGCCGTGCCGCTCCAGCCCAGCGCGTGCAGATAAAGCGTGAACGCCGCCACCATCGCGCCCTGGCCCACACTGCGCGCGGCGCGCATGGCAATCAGCAGGCGGACGTTGCGGGGCAGGCTGGAAGTCGACGGCATGGGTACGGATCAGGCGGGGTCGATTGTCTACCGGGCCCTGGCGCCCGACGCGTTCCTATACTGGCTTGGCTTCGCGGGGACGACAGATTTTCGGCGTCCAGGATCGTTATCACGTGGCAAAACGTGTTCCTTCGGTTCCTGGCTCTGGCGTAATGCGTATCGCATGTCGCGGCGACGTACTCAACTGGTGACGAAATGAAACTCGAAGGCATCCGTGTGCTTGATTTGTCGCGATTCCTGCCCGGTCCGTGGGTCGGGATGACCATGGCCGACCACGGCGCCGAAGTCATCAAGATCGAAAGCCACGCGGGCGAGCCCACGCGCCACCTGGGGCCACCCATCGAAGGCTTCAGCGCCTACTTTCGCAACACCCAGCGCGGCAAGCAGTCGCTGGTGCTGGATTTGAAGGCGCCCGAGGGCAAGGAAATCTTCCTGAAGCTCGCCAAGGAATCGGACGTGGTCATCGACTCCTTTCGCCCCGGCGTGATGGACAAGCTCGGCCTGGGCTACGACACGGTGCGCGCGCTGAATTCGCGCATCGTCTATTGCTCGCTTTCGGCCTTCGGCCAGACCGGGCCGCTGGCGCAGCGGCCGTCGCACGACGTTGGCGCGCAGGCGCTGGCGGGCGTGCTCAGCCTGCACGCGGAGGGCGAGCCCACGCTGCCGCAGTTGCCGGTATCCGACATTGCCGTGGCCAGTAATGCGCTCATCGGCATCCTGATGGCACTGCTGCGGCGCGAGACGACCGGGCAGGGCGATTGGGTGGATGTGTGCATGACCGACGCGCTGTTCTCGTGGATGCCGCACATCCTGGGCAACGTGATCCGGAACGGCGAGTCGCCCGATCTGGAACGCGAGCGCCTGTACGGCGGCGCGGCGTTCTATGCGGTCTATCGCACGCAGGACGGCAAGCATCTGGTGCTTTCGGGCGCCGAAATGAACTTCGTCGAGAACCTGCTCAACGCCCTCGGCCGTCCGGATTTGATCGACGTCTGCCGCCGACCGTGGGGGCCGGAACAGGAACCGGTCAAGGCGTTCTTGCGCGCCACGTTCGCCACGCGCTCGCGCGACGAGTGGGACCGCTGGCTGGCCGACAAGGGCGTGTGCTACGCGCCGGTGCTGGATCTGCACGAAGCCTGGCGGCAGCCCGCGCTGCGCGAGCGTGGCATGGTGCTGAAGGGCGCCGACGGCGTGGAAAACGCAGGCACGCCTATTCGCTTTCGGCGCGAGCCGGGCCAGCCGCGCCTGCAGTTTGCCGGGCAGGGTGCGGATACCGACGCCATCCTGCGCTGGCTGGGTTATGACGACGCGGCACAAGCCGCGCTGCGCGAGCGCAAGGTGATTTGATCCGAGCCTCCCGACGGGTCCTTGAAAAGCCGGGGTTCGGTTAAAATCTGGTTGATTCAACCAGTTAGACCGGAGACCCTGCCATGACCGCGACTGCCGTCGGCCTGTTCGAGGCCAAGACCCGCCTGAGCGAATACGTGTCCCGCGCCGAAAAGGGCGAGGAAGTGATCATCACGCGCCACAACAAGCCGGTGGCCAAGCTGGTGCCGCTGGATACCGCGACTGCGCGAGCGGCCAAAAAGATTCCGCCGTTCATTCAGCGAACGCATGACATGGGCGTGCCGCGGGTCGATTTGTCCCGGGCCAATCAGTTGCTGGATGAGTTGGACGTGCAGGAGTTTCTGAGGCTGGATGCGCAGCGTGCTTCTGAGCGGCGGCACGGGCGAGGTGATAAGGCATGAAGCTGCCAGACACCAATGTGCTTATTTACGCCGCCAATCCGCTCAGCCCGGATCACGCGACGGCACGTACCGTGTTGGATGCGGCGGCACACGAGCCCGGTGGCGTGGCGCTTGCCTGGTTGCCCTTGATTGGCTTCGTGCGCCTGTCGACGATGGCGCGCGTGATGCCCCATCCGCTCAGCGTGGCCGATGCGCTGGCGGACGTTCGAGGTTGGCTTGATCACCCCAACGCCCGGCTGTTGCAGCCGGGCGTGCGGCACATGGATATTCTTTCCCGCCTGCTGCTTGAAGTGGGCACTGCCGGCAACCTGACCAACGACGCACACATCGCAGCGCTGGCCATTGAGCACAACGCTGAAGTGCTTACTTTTGATAAAGACTTTGCGAAATTCAGTGGCCTCCGCCACCAAATACTGAGCTGATGGCACCCTCCAGACGAGCACAAAAGATCCAGATGACCATAAAAGCAAGCACTCCCCCCATGTCCGTGGCGCAAATCCGCCAGACCTTCCTCGACTTCTTCGCCGCGCGCGGCCACACTGTCGTGCCCTCCAGCCCGCTGGTGCCGCTGAACGACCCGACGCTGATGTTCACCAACAGCGGCATGGTGCAGTTCAAGGACGTGTTCCTGGGTAGCGACAAGCGCCCGTACAACCGTGCCACCTCGGTGCAGGCCTGCCTGCGCGCGGGCGGCAAGCACAACGACCTGGAAAACGTGGGCTACACCGCGCGCCACCACACGTTTTTCGAGATGCTCGGCAACTGGTCGTTCGGCGATTACTTCAAGAAAGAAGCGATCGAGTGGGGCTGGGAGCTGCTGACCCAGGTCTACGGCCTGCCGGTCGATCGGCTGCTGGCCACGGTCTACGCCGAAGACAACGAGGCCTACAACGTCTGGACCCAAGTGATCGGCCTGCCGCCTGAGCGCGTGATCCGCATCGGCGACAACAAGGGTGGCCGCCACAAGAGCGACAACTTCTGGATGATGGCCGACACCGGCCCCTGCGGCCCGTGCTCCGAAGTGTTCTACGACCATGGCGCCGACATCCCCGGCGGCCCGCCCGGATCGCCGGGTGAAGACGGCGACCGCTTCATCGAAATCTGGAACTTCGTATTCATGCAGTACGACATGGCCGAAGACGGCAGCGTGACCAAGCTGCCCGCGCCGTGCGTCGATACCGGCATGGGGCTGGAGCGCCTGGCAGCCATCCTGCAGGGCAAGCACAACAACTACGACATCGACCTGTTCCAGGTGCTGATCAAGGCGGCAGCGCGCGAAACGCACACGCACGACCTCGGCCAGGCATCGCTCAAGGTGATTGCCGACCACATCCGCGCCACCGCGTTCCTGGTGAGCGACGGCGTCATCCCCGGCAACGAAGGCCGCGGCTACGTGCAGCGCCGCATCATCCGCCGCGCCATCCGCCACGGCTACAAGCTGGGCCAGAAAACGCCTTTCTTCCACAAGCTGGTGCACGACCTGGTGCTGGAAATGGGCGATGCGTACCCTACGTTGAAGACGCAGGAGCCGCACATCACCGCCGTGCTCAAGGCCGAGGAAGAGCGCTTTTTCGAAACGCTGGCGCGCGGCATGGAAATCCTGGATGCCGAGCTGGAAGGCGGCGGCAAGACGCTTTCGGGCGACGTCGCCTTCAAGCTGCACGACACCTATGGCTTCCCGCTGGATCTCACACAAGACGTGTGCCGCGAGCGCAGCGTGCAGGTGGACGTGGCCGCGTTCGACCAGGCCATGGCGCACCAGCAGGCCATGGCGCGCGCCGCCGGCCACTTCAAGATGGACCGCGCGCTGGACTACAGCGGCCCCGATCTGGAATTCACCGGTTACGAAAAGCTCGCCGCGCCCGCCAAGGTGGTCGCGCTCTACAAGGACGGCACCGCCGCGCCCGCACTGCAGGCGGGCGACGCCGGTGTGGTCGTGCTCGACACCACGCCGTTCTATGCCGAATCCGGCGGGCAGGTCGGCGACCGCGGCGTGCTGACGTCAAACCGCGTGCACTTCACCGTCACCGATACGCAAAAGATCAAGGCGCACGTCTTCGGACACTACGGCGTGCTGGAAGAGGGCACCTTGAAAGTGGGCGACACGCTGCAGGCGCAAGTCGATACGCGCCTGCGCGCCGCCACCATGCGCAACCACTCGGTCACGCACCTTATGCATAAGGCGCTGCGCGAAGTGCTGGGCGCGCACGTGCAGCAGAAGGGCTCGCTCGTCAACGAAGAGCGCACGCGCTTCGACTTCGCCCAGGACAAGCCCGTGACGCTGGCGCAAATCAAGGAAGTCGAGCGCCGTGTCAACGCCGAAATCCTCGCCAACACCGCCACGCAAGTGCGCGTGCTGGACATCGAGGATGCCAAGAAAACCGGCGCCATGATGCTGTTCGGCGAGAAATACGGCGACCAGGTGCGCGTGATGGACATCGGCACCAGCCGCGAGTTCTGCGGCGGCACGCACGTCAAGCGCACCGGCGACATCGGCCTCTTCAAGATCGTGAGTGAAGGCGGCGTGGCCGCCGGCATCCGCCGCGTGGAAGCCGTCACCGGCGAAGGCGCGCTCACCTACCTGCAATCACTGGAGCAGTCCGTGCAAACGGCCGCCAGCGCGCTCAAGGCGCCCGCGAGCGAACTCACCGAGCGCATCACCGGTACGCTGGAACACGTGCATGCGCTGGAGAAGGAACTGGACGCGCTCAAGGGCAAGCTCGCCTCCAGCCGCGGCGACGAACTGGCCGATCAAGCCGTGGACGTGGGCGGCATCAAGGTCCTCGCAGCACGCCTGGATGGCGCGGATGCCAAGACGCTGCGCGAAACGGTGGACAAGCTGAAGGACAAGCTGGGCGCCGCCGTCATCGTGCTGGCAGCGGTGGATGGCGAAAAAGTCCAGCTTTGCGCCGGCGTGACCAAGGCCGAGACCAAGAAGATCAAGGCGGGGGAGCTGGTCAATTTCGTCGCGCAGCAGGTGGGCGGCAAGGGCGGCGGGCGGCCGGATATGGCGATGGCGGGGGGGGGTGATGCGGGGGCGGTGCTGGCGGCTTTGTCGTCTGTGTATCCGTGGATGCAGGAGCGGGTGCAGATAGTGACCCACGACTGACGGCTTAGGCAGGTACCTATAACCTGTGGGACAACGGTAGGTAATTACACGAGTGCGATGGCGTGAGCGGATTCATACTTCAATGACAACGAGAGAGCTGCTTCGCCATAATTCATTGCGATACAACCCCGTCTTCGGTGTTTTACGCGACTGCGGGTACGTCGAACCCTGCGCCTGACGCAATATTCGCTCGCTCGCCAATCGGAGATTCGCGAGCGCAATGATCGACATGTTCAATTGTGGGATGGACTGGTGCTACCGTATATGTGGCGATAAATCAGGTTTTCCTGAAGGATATGTGCTGACGAGGTGGGATTACGATGAATCAAATTGCAGATGCGGACGTCGCGTTGACCGCGGAGGCATTGGAACATCTCCGGAATCGCTTGCTGGACTTGACCGGGCGCAACCGCCTGCTCAACTTCCACCACCCGAAGAAGAGCAGCCTCCGCGTCATCGATGAATTGCCGGACCAGATCGTCTCGACATTGCTCGCCGGTGAGGAGATGCGATTTGGAGCCATACCGGAGCCGACTGAAGATGAGTTGGTTAGCGCCGGCTATCTGAGACGTGATGGTCAAACGGGGACGCTCATCCGGTTGCGTGGCGATCCAAGCGCCAAAGAATGGGCAGAGCGCCTGGGGCACGTAACGAGCTACGAGGTTCCGCACGCGGCCGACGACAAAAACGCGAATAAGCACGCGGACAAGGTGATCCAGACGCTGTTCTACCCTTTTGAGTTGGAGGCTCGGCTCAAGGCACTCAGTCAGGCCAGCGAATCGGCCGTTCAAGAGATGGGTACTAACATCCTATATCTCGCGGTTGGCTTTCTTGAGTGGTATGAAAGCAAAGACAGCGAGCTGCAGCACATCGCACCGCTGATGCTCGTGCCGGTCGCACTCCACAAAGGACGTTTAAATCCAGAAACTCGCGCGTATGAATACTCCATAACTTATTCAGGTGAGGATCTCATTCCGAACCTGTCGCTGCGCGAGAAATTACGCGTTGATTTCGGCATGGCGTTACCAGACCTAGACGAAAGCACTATACCGGAGGACTACTTCCTTCAGATCAATGAACTGATCGAGCGCTCCGAGCCACGCTGGTGTGTGCATCGATACATCTCTTTGGCTTTGTTCAACTTCACGAAGCTCCTGATGTATCTCGATCTCGATCCGAACAATTGGCCGGCGGAATGCAACGTCGCCAATCATCCAGTCGTGTCGCAAATCCTGTCGAAGCTTGGTTCCGCCGTCATGCCAGCGGACTCGTCATCAAGAAATTTTGGGTTCGGCGAGGAATATGCGATTGATAGAATTGAAACTATTCATACAAACTATCCACTGATTGACGACGCAGATAGCTCCCAGCACAGCGCGCTCATTGATGCAGTGGACGGCAAGAACTTGGTGATTGAAGGACCGCCTGGAACTGGCAAGTCCCAGACGATCACCAACTTGATTGCGGCCGCCATCGCGCAAGGGAAAACGGTGCTGTTCGTGGCGGAGAAACTCGCCGCACTGGAAGTTGTCTGGAGCCGTTTGGATTTTGCGGGGCTTGGTGAATTCTGCTTGGAGTTGCATAGCCATAAAGCACAAAAGCGGAAATTGCTCGAAGAGCTTAATGAGCGAATGATCAAGCATGGACAGTATTGCAACCCACAGGATTTCCAAGCTGACGTTACACGCTACGAAGAGTTGAAGATCGAGCTGGCGGGCTACGCTGAAAAGATGAATCGGCGGTGGAAACACACTGGCAAGACCTTGCACGATGTTTTCGCAGCCGCAACCCGATACCGCAACGCGATCAGCGTGAGTCCAGAGGTTGTTCGCCCAGACAACTGTACCGGCAAGAGTTACGATCCCGCTGCTCAGCGGCGCGCCAAGGATCGCGCTCACGCGTACCAAAGCGTCTATCAAGTCGTCGCTCAGCAGTTGGGCGAAGGGGCAGCACTGCAATCCCATCCGTGGTTCGGTGTTTCCAATGGCGGTCTGCAAATATTCGATACCGATCGCGTTGTCGAATCCCTCGGTGCTTGGCAAGAGTCACTGCAAAAACTCGCGGAACAACGGCAGATTCTCGCGGCTACGATCGGTTGCGATGGTGCTGCGATACCGGAGGATGTCAGTGGCTTGCGGTCGCTTCTGACAGAGCTACAGCGCGTTCCCACGTTGCGCGGCGATGAGATTCTTGAGGCATTGCCGAAGCTACGAGGCAAGGGGTTTAAAGAGGCGTCGCATCAACGCGAGTTGTTCGAAGAGATACAGCGCGTGTCGGGCGCCATGGCACAGGTGGTGGATGTCGACCTGCTTCGCGATTCGAGTATTGGGGCGCGCATCGATTCGGCTAGCAAAAACCTGAGTGAACTTGTCGGTTCGGATGTGACGCTTGCCCAGTTGACCGAAGCGATAGGAAGACTTGCGTCCGTCAGCGAGGATCTTGAAGCATTACAACAGCCGCTGCGTGGATTGCGGACTGCGCTTGGAGATGCGGCCAAGAAGTATCTGACATTGAACGCATCGGGTTTGCTTGAGTGCAAGAAGGCGATCGAGCTGCTAGCCAGTCTGGATCTCAACTACTGGGAATACAGAAGTGAGCTATTCGGCAATGATGAACTTGACAATCTCCTGCATCAGTTGTGCAAAGAAGTTGACGATCTGCACGGGGTCGAAGACAAGCTAAACCTCACATTCGCCATCAAAGAAGTGATGGACGAGGGTGAACTTCGTGCGATTAGCGACGCGCTTGCCTCCGGTGGCAGGTTGCGGTGGTTCAAGAGCGGGTGGCGAAGCGCGCGAAAACGGCTACTGAGTCATGCGGCAAATTCGCGCGTGCGATTCACCGCCATGAAGGTGCTGTTGGGTGACGCGATCACGCTCGCTGCCAAGCGGTCAGTGTTGCAGTCGAACAAAGCGTACAAGGAGGGGCTTGGAAAGCTTTTCCAAGGACAGGAAACGGACTTGGATGCGCTGAAGGCTTTGCGCGCCTGGTACAAGTCGGTGCGGCAAACGTACGGAGCCGGGTTCGGGCGCCGCGCGGTCTTGGGCGATGCCATCCTGAATTTCCCGGCGTCCAGTGCCGGTGCAGTCCGCGCGTTGGCGCAACGCCAAACCCCACAACAGTTATCCGATTTGCTGGCGACGTTAAACGACCTAAAGGCGGTGTTCACGCCGGCAGCGGGCATTCAGTCGAACGATACGTTGCTTATTGGCGACGGTGGTGCCGTTCCGGACCTCCTTGTGCGCGCGCATGATGCCATGCGCGAGTGCAGTCCTTTGGCAGACGACGACGGGCGTTCGATTGCTGATTTGCGCGCACAGGCACGTGAGCTTGCGTCGCTACATGCCAATATTCGAAGCTGGAATGACGCAGATCTCGATAACCGAATGTTCGGCGGTCGGCTCGGACTTGATCCCTTGGCGAATGCGGGTAACGAGCAAGGCATGTCAGCCTTGGACCATACGCTTCGCCTCGCGGCTTACTGTGATCGGGAGGTGCGAAACCATACGTTGATTGGCTATATATATCGCACACCGGCGGCAGCGACGTTTAAAAAATTGTCGGACTGCGCATCATCGTTGCACGCGGCGATTGACGCGGAAGCAACGGCGCGGGAAGCCTACGCGAAATTGGTCACCCTGGATTTAGAGGCCTGGAGGTCAAGCGCGAACAGCGCCTTAAGTAGCCTGATCGCAAGGAATCAGCTTGCGCTGAATGATCCGGCGAGTCTGCAGAATTGGCTCGATTACATACGCGTCCGAGGTCAACTGGCCGCATCTGGTTTCACATGCGTCGCAGCCGCAGTTGAGGAATCGATGCTTCCCATCGATCAGGTGGAAGACGCATGTCTGGCAGGCGCCTTTGATGTGCTGGCGAGACAAGCACTGAAAGAAGATGACAAGCTGGCACGTTTTTCGGGGAAATCCCACGACGTCCTGTGTGAGCAATTTGCCAAGTACGACAACGCGCTGAAGCAACTTCAGCGCCGAAAGATAGCCTGGGCAGCTGACCAGACCGATCCGCCGACGGGATCGATGGGTGGACGCGTAAGCGATCTCACGGAGCTGGCGCTCTTGGAGCACGAATGCAGCAAGAAGAAGCGGCATATCCCGATTCGCCAGCTGTTGAAGCGCGCAGGACGTGCGCTGTTGGCCCTGAAGCCTTGCTTCATGATGAGTCCGATGTCGGTTGCGCAATACCTTGCGCCGGGCGACGTCAGCTTCGATCTGGTAGTGATGGACGAGGCATCGCAAATCAAACCGCAGGATGCCATTGGCGCAGTCGCACGAGGTGGGCAGCTCGTCGTCGTGGGTGATCCGAACCAACTGCCGCCAACCAGCTTCTTCGACCGACTGGAAGATGATGACGTCGAGGATCCGACGGGCGCAGAGGAAGCGGAAAGCATTTTGGACGCGGTGTGGCCTCTATTTCAGCGACGCCTTCTGCGTTGGCACTACCGATCACAACACCCGGACCTGATTGCTTTTTCTAACGCGTTTTTCTACAAGGATTTGGTTTTGTTTCCGTCGCCGTACAAAGAGTCGGACAAGTACGGTATTCACTACCACCGGTTGTCCCGTGGTTGCTTTGTAGGCCGCCGCAACATGGAGGAAGCGCGAGTCATCGCCAATGCCGTGCAGCAGCACTTTCGGGTCAGCCCGAAAGACACACTTGGTGTTGCCACCATGAATGCTGAGCAGCGGTTGCAAATCGAAGCGGCGATCGAATCACTGGCGAAAGATGACCCGGCTTTTCAGAAATCTCTGGGTGAGGATGGCGAGCGTCGCGAATCACTGTTCATCAAGAACCTGGAGAATGTTCAAGGCGACGAACGAGATGTCATATTTGTTTCCATGACCTATGGCCCCAGTGAGCCCGGCGGCAAGGTAATGCAGCGGTTCGGCCCGATCAATACAGAAACGGGATGGCGACGCCTAAACGTGTTGTTTACACGTGCAAGAAAGCGAATGCACGTTTTCAGTTCTATGGGCTCCGCCGACGTTCTGGTTGGTGCGTCATCCAAACGCGGAGTTAAGGCATTGCATGACTTCCTGAGTTACTGCGAGACGGGCATCTTGTCCCAGACAGATGGCGTCACAGGCAAGGAGCCGGACAGTGACTTTGAAGTCGCGGTAATGGATGCATTGCGGACGCGAGGGTTTGATTGCGTGCCACAAGTGGGTGTCGCCGGCTTCTTCATTGACGTGGCGGTCATCGACCCCGGAAAGCCCGGTCACTACCTTATGGGCATTGAGTGCGACGGCGCAACCTACCATTCGGCGAAGTCGACGCGAGATCGCGATCGCCTGCGCCAATCCATTCTGGAACGGTTGGGTTGGCGTATCCGCCGAATATGGTCAACGGATTGGTACAAGAACCCGTCAGCGGCCTTCGCCCCAATGCTGAAAGAGCTCGACGAGCTGAAGTCCGCGATACCACCTGTGAGTGAAGGCGAGCCGGAATATGCAGGCCCAAGACTAACTGTCGAGGAAGCGAGCGCCAACACCGATGACAAACAGGCGGACGCGATCACCCACGAGGGAGGTGACCTGCAAGATATGTTGACCCAGTTTGACAATGAGGTCATACGCAAGCAGGTACCCGATACGCCCGAGAGCAAACGATTGCTTCGGCCAGCAATGTTGGAGGCCTTAGCCGGGTTTCGACCGACCAACAAAGTTGAGTTCCTAGAGCAGGTACCACGCTACCTGCGAGAGGGAACGGAAGTCGCTGAAGGGAAGTATTTGGAGCAGGTTTTCGAAATCATCAACGCTTCCTTGGAAGAGCCGTATGTCTGATATGCCGAAAAGGCGTTCTGTCGGGGATTGCGCCGTTTCATCGAAGTGGACTGGCCTATCTAGCGTGGCGCCAGTACACGCAGCGCGGGCAAGCGCCTGCTAACGCTGCGCCGGCTCCAGCGACAGCTTGAATCCCATGGCGCGGATGACCTTGAACAGCGTCTCCGAGCTCGGCGCACGTTCACCCGAGAGGCTCTTGTAAAGGCTTTCGCGCGAAAGGCCGGTATCGCGGGCGAGCTGCGTCATGCCGCGCGCGCGGGCAATATCGCCCAGCGCCGCGGCCAGTTCGGCGGGGTCGCCGTCTTCCAGCACCTGCCGCAGGTATTCGGCAATCTCGGCCTCGTCGCCCAGATAGTTGGCCATGTCAAAGGGCCGGGTCTTAATCTTGCTCATCTCGCAACTCCTGGGCCATGAATTGGGCCAGTTCAATATCACGCGCCTGGGTGGACTTGTCGCCGCCGCCCAGCATCAGGATGATGGCGCTGCCTTGCCGCGGGTAGACCATGCGCCAGTCCGGGCCGAAAAACCCACGCATTTCCTACACACCCCGCCCACGGGCTTGACGTCGCCCAGGTTGCCGCAGGCGGCCTTGCCCAAGCGTCGTCGCAGCCGCACCCAGGTGGGCCGGTCACGCAAGCTTCCCATCCAGCGGATGAAGGGCTCGGTTTCTAGGACGCCGTACATCACGCGAATGTATCCGCCAGGCTACAGTTGCGCGTGGCGGCGATCACGCGATGAGCGCATCAGGTCTTGCAACCGTTCATGCTTCGCGTTGAACGTGCTACAGCTCACTCCGTTTGCACAGCGAAGCTTGTCAAAAGCAGGCCCGTGCAGTACTCACGTGCGACGCCGCCCTATTTCCGCCCAGCTCCCCCCGCCGTCACCTTGCGCGCCTGCAGCGCTCGGATGCGAGTGACGGCGGCGTGGTTGGCGACGGCCTTGTCCATCATGGCCGCGACGTCCGCCTTCAGCTTGGTACGGGAAGCGCCGTCCAGATAGACCATGTGGCCGGACGGGTAGAACGTCGTAGCGAGGTTGGCGCGCACCGCCGCGTCCGCGACGGGCATGGTCTGGAGATCGAGCACGGTCTGGAAGAAAGGCGTGACGAAGTCGTAGTAGCCGTTGGCCGACAGCACCTTCAGGTCGACGTTCAGGCTCATGGTGGCTGCGAGATCGCCCGCGGTGTACAGCACCACGTTGCCCTGGTCGTCGATGCCCTTTTGCGCGCCGGTCGGGTCGGTGTGGTGGAAATCCCAGTGCTCGAACGCCTGGTCGTTCAGGTCGGTGAAAGCCGAGTCGGAGGTGAACTTCAGCTCGTCGTTCAGGTAGACGTTCCACATGGTCGTGTAGACGCCAGAGACCGCCGTCATGGTTGGGTCGTTGCCGCCCGAATTGGGCGAAATGTGTGCTGCGATGCCGGTGTCCACGCCGGTGACGCGGCCGTCGTAGGCGCCGATCGCCAGGCCCCGGTCTTGCAGCAACCCGACGAGAAACAGCGTGTGGCCCTGGCTGTCGCCCGCCGCGATCTGCAGGTTCCAGGCCATCAGCGTCTGCTGAGCTATGCCGGTGTATTGGCTGAGTGTGCCCAGCGTGGCGGCCGGCACCTTAGGAAACGCACCCAGCGCGGCCATGAAGTCTCCGAGGGCAAAAGCACGCGCCTTGGTCATGAACGCCGGCAATTGCTTCGGCGCGGGCTGCACGCCCAGCTTCTTGTGGTACCAGGCGTCGGCCGCGGCGGTCGGCAGGGCGCCCACGGGGTTGCCCGCCTGCGTGTAGTCGAGGATGGACGATTGCAGCGTGATGCCGTTCAGGTCCACGCCCGCCTCATGCAGCACGTAGGAGAGCACGGCGCTGCGCGCGGTGCCGTACGACTCGCCATACAGGAATTTGGGCGAATTCCAGCGGTCGTATTCGGTCAGGTAGCGCTGGATGAACTGCGCGAGAGACGCCGCGTCCTGGTCCACGCCCCAGAAGTCCTGGTTCTTCCAGGGCGCGATGGCGGCCGAATAGCCGGTGCCCACGGGGTTGATGAAAACCAGGTCGCTGCGGTCGAGCAGGCTGTCGGTGTTGTCTTCCAGCGAGTAGGGCGCAGGTGGCGTGAAGTCGGGCATCGCGGTCTTGATGCGCCGCGGCGCGAACGAGCCCAGCAGCACGAACACCGACGATGAACCCGGTCCGCCGTTGTAGAAGAAAGTGACCGGCCGTTCGGACGGTTGGCTGCCATCCAGAGTGAAGGCAACGTAGAAGATGCTCGCCGCGGGCTTGGAGCTACTCGCGTCCACCGCCACCAGGTGCCCTGCGCAGGCCGTGTACGCGATCGTGCGCCCGTTCAGGCGCAGCGTGTGATGCGTGATGGCGGCTGTTTCACTGGTATCGGTCACCGAGTCGTCGGGACCGTTGCCATACGGCGTGGGATCGAAATACGGCTGATCCGCGGCGGCGCCCGCCGGAGCTGTGCTTGTCTTGTGGGCCATGGTGTGTCTCCCAACGCGGCCGGAGCGCGCGCATCGTGCCGCGCACCGCCACCCCGTGAGAGCCTAACCCCGCTTCAATGGTTCACGCTGCGCTGCCCGCAAAAAGGGCCGCCAGCGCACGCCCTTTGGGACTGCCGAGGCCGGTGCAGGCATCCCATCCGGGCGTGGCGAAGAAGCCACCGTTGTTGCCCTGCGTGATGTCGTGAAAAGCGGCCGGGTGCGCGTACAGGCGCGCGTTGAGGTAGCCCACGGGCTGCGGCCGCGACGCGTTGATGCGCGCCAGCAATCCCGCCCAGAGCGGCGCCACCGCGCTGGTGCCGCCCACGATGCTGGCCGTTCCGTCCACCAGCACCCGGTAGCCGGTGGCGGGATCGGCGTTGCCGGCCACGTCGGGGACGCCGCGCCGTGCCAGCGCACTCACGCCCGCCGGCGTGCGAACCGTGAGCGCCTGCTGCCAGGCGGGCAGAGGGAAAAAAGTGCTCACGCCGCCGCCGCTGGCGCCGCCCTCGGCACCGTCGTTCCAGACTGTTTCCCGCGCTACCACGCCGTCTTTCGCTTGTAACCGCGTGCCGCCACAGGCCAGTGCGTGCAGGCTGGAGGCCGGGAAATCGACGTAGTCGCCGCCGGCCTGGCCGCCGCTCGCCCCGCTATCGCCCGCCGCCGCGCAGACGGTGATGCCCAGCACGGCCGCCGCGCCCAGGGCGTCGTCGAAGGTCCGCAGCGCCTGCGGCGTCCAGGTGGCTTCGGGAGCGCCCCAACTAATCGAGATCACGGAAGGGCGATTCACGTCATCATGCACGGCGGCGTTCAACGCCTGCAGGAAGCCGGCGTCGGTGTTGGCGCCGAAATACAGCACCAGGTGGGCGCCGGGCGCCAGCGCGCCGGCGATTTCCACGTCCAGCATGACCTCGCCGTCGGGGCCATTGGGGTCGCCCGTGGGTGCGTGCGGCGAGCCGTCGGCGGACACCACCGTCACGGTCGGCATGGGCACGCCAAGATCGGAGAAATACTGGCGCGCATCGCTCGCGCCGTAGCCGCCGCCCAGCTCGATCAGGGCGACGCATTGGCCCGCGCCGGATCCGGCCGGAAAGTCGTACAGGGCCCCCACCTCTTGGGGCAGGTAGCCTTGCTGCTGCGCTTGCGGGGCGACGTGGAAGGGCGGCCGGAAGCGGAAGTACGCGCGGGCTTGTGGGCGGTCGTCCAGCCCGAGCACCGCCGTCACCACGCCCTGCAAGCCGGCCGGTATGCGCAGCGGGCCGTCGCAGCCGCGATGCGTCTCGGCCCCGTGCCCGTAGCGCTGCAGCGTGACATGGAAAGCCGCGTTGAACCGCGCCGCGGTACCAGCGAGCAGCACGGTCCCGGCGGCAGTGTCCTCGCGTTGCACCGTGAGACTATGGCGCCGGGCAAAGCGAGCCACTTTGGCGAAGTCGTCGGGCGCGGCGCCGAATTGCTCGGCGAATTCCTGCCGGGTAAGCGGCGCCACGGCGGCATCTACCGCCATGCGGTCGGCTGCCGCATGCAACGCAGGCCCGGCGCCGTGACGCAACACGACGATCACCTGCAGCGGCGTGTCGGCATCGAGCTCGCCCAGCGGCGTAGCGCCCGCGAGTGGAGCGCGCTCACTGCCTGGAAGCGGAACATGGGCCATGGCGAACCTCCGTCATTGATTCAATCGATGCGCGCGATTCGTCTGCCAGCGTTCCGCGCGATGCCCGTCTCGACTGGACACGACGTGCCGCCCGGTGCCTGCATGCATTCCCTCCGGTGCGATGGCAGTTCAAACGCCAACTTGCAACCGCGCTCCGAAAGGCGCCGCGCACACTTACGATCACCAGT
This sequence comes from Burkholderiaceae bacterium, assembly GCA_004299095.1. Classification (GTDB taxonomy): domain Bacteria; phylum Pseudomonadota; class Gammaproteobacteria; order Burkholderiales; family Burkholderiaceae_C; genus Ottowia. The sequence goes on from SCQQ01000122.1 coordinate 36,019, forward strand.
TGAGACCGGCTGCGCCGGCCGCGGTTCCTTACGTGTCGTATCGCGACTGATCGCAGCGGGCCGATCGCGCCCGCCCAACCTGCGCGGACGCGGTCGCCTGCCCGCGCCGTTCGCCGGTGTTCACATGCTGGTTTGTCGACGTTCGTGATACCGTCGCGCACCCGTCATTTTTTGCACTCGCACGCGCTGGGTTGATCCGCGCGGGCCGCCCGCCATGCTTCGTCTGTCCGAAATCAAAATCTCGCTGTCTGCGCTGGAGAAGGAGCAGGCGGCACTGATGGATGCGGTGGCTGAGATCCTTGGGTTGGCGTCTGCGGATATGACGCGGGTTACCGTGTTCAAGCGCAGCTTCGACGCGCGCCAAGCTCAGGTGATGGCGGTCTACATCGTCGACGTGGAAGTGGCGCCGGC
>SCQQ01000016.1 GCA_004299095.1 Burkholderiaceae bacterium
GTCGGGTGTTGCGTGAAGTGGATCTGGCCGCTCAGTGCCAGCGCCAAGCCGAGCGCCAACGCGATCAGTGCCGTGCTGCCCAGGAGCGAAAGCTGGCGGCGCAACGGCCATGCGGATGCAAGCGTTTTCATGCGGCGATTTTCCTACCGCGGGTGTGCCTGCGAATACAGGGGAAGGCAGTACGGCTTTTCATGGGCGTGGAGCCGTGCACTTTGGGCGTCAATGGGCAGCGGCGCGGCGCTCGTGACAGAGCGCGTTCAGTGGCGCTTACCCACGACGTGCCGCCGCGGATTGGCTACGGCGGGATGACCGATTTATCCGGTATCGCAACGGTACGCGATCGACCGGGGCCAACCAACCGCATGGCCGGGCGCGTTGCGGGCGCGTCAGCGCTGCTGCGCCTGTGCGTTGATGGCGTCGTGGCGCTCTCGGATTTCGGGCGCCCAGTGCGATTTGATCCACGACAGCACGGCCACGATTTCCTCGTCGCTCAACACGCCTTCGTAGGCGGGCATCAAGGTCCGGTACTCGGGCTTGTTGATGACTCGCGGGATGCCGTATTTGACGATGGCAAAAAGCTGTTCGTCGGGGTGATGCCAGGTGTGACCGCTGGCATCGTGCGGTGGTGCAGGCAGCAGGCCGTCGGGGCCGCGTTCACGCCAGTTGACTTGCCCCTGGAGTTGCGCGCCATGACAGGATGCGCACTGGGCTTGATAGACCCGTTTGCCCAGCGCCAGCACCGTCGGGTTGTCGGGCTGAAAGGCGTGGGCGGCGGCACCGCTGGCCTGCCGCATCCACCAGAACGATGTGCCGATCAGTACCAAAAGCGCCAGCAGCGCGCCGCCCGTCCAGCGCGTCGAGTGCGTTTGCGTCATGACGCTCTCCAGGTTCGAAAGTGAAGGAGGGGAGTGCCCGCCCATGTCCGTGAACCCGCATTATTCCGGACTGCGCTGCGACCAGATCCATTCGGATCGTGCGCAACGAGGCCAACCTGAAACGATTAGCATCGACCGATATCGGGCGTGCGACACACGGAGCGCGCCCGCGGCAGATTCAGGAGAAATATTGCATGGCCATTTCAGGGCGCTATGTCACCGATTCCAACCACACTTATGTTCGCTTCGGCGTGCTGCACTTCGGCACCTCGACGGTGCGCGGGCGCTTCGACGACGTGCGCGGCGTGATCGACTGGGCCGATGCGCCAGCCGAGCGGCGCGCCGAGTTCGACATCGACTTGCGTTCGCTCAACACCGGCTCCGATCTCTTCAACAAGCACTTGAGCAGTGCGGAGTTCTTCGAGGTCGAGAAATACCCGGGCGCGAAATTCGTTGCCACGCGCTTCGTGGAAGAGGGCGGGCAGCTGAAGCAGATCGAAGGCGATCTGACGCTGCACGGCCAGACCCACCCGGTCACGCTGCAGTGCAAGCGCTTCAACACGTATGACAGTCCCATCCTCAACACGCGAGTGAAGGGCGGCGACTTCGAAGCCACGATCCAGCGCAGCCGTTGGGGCATGGACTGGGGCCTCAAGATGGGCGTTCCCGACGATGTCCAACTCGTGATCCAGGCCGAAGCCGGGTTGCAAAAGCAAGCGTGACGAGGGCGATGCGCGCACCGG
>SCQQ01000001.1 GCA_004299095.1 Burkholderiaceae bacterium
TGGGGCCTCTCGGGGCAGCAGTACGTCGTCGTCGGGCTGGTCAACGACCCCAATGCCGATGCCGCGCGGCCGGCGCTCGACCGGCTGGTCGAGTGGGCCGTCGACGATCAGGGGGCGCTGCGGGCAGGCCCGGACACGGGATCCGGACCGGATGCAGGGAGCATCACGCCGCAGACCGCCGAAGTTCAGTGATCTGCGCTGCACCCGCGCGATTGGCTGGTAGAACGCGAGGAGGACACGAGAGCTATCTGCGATCGGTCATCACACCGGGCGAGACCGTCATCGTGCGAGCCAGGACGCACTGGTTCATCTGCGTCGAGCCGGCGTTTGGTTGCTGGTGTCGCTCGCTCTGAGTGCGGTGTTGCGCGGGGAAACCGTGGTGCTCGGCTGGTTGCTGCTGCTCGGGGCGGCATTCCTGTGGTTCAAGGCGTGGCTCTACGCCTGGTCCACCGAGCTGGCCGTCACTTCGAAGCGGGTGATTGCAAAGCTCGGCTTCATTCGCTGCAGTACGGTCGAACTGCGGCACAGCAAGGTCGAGAGCTTGCACGTCGATCAAAGCCTGCTCGGGCGGTTTTCAATTTCGGCAGCGTGGTGGTGACCGACTCGGGCGGCACGCAGGCGCCCATTTCGTACGTTGCCGATCCGCAAGGGAAGGTGTTCAAAACCCTCTGCGGCCGCGCCGCGCTGACCGGCATGGAGACGGACGCGATCCGGGCACCGTAACGGCCGTGACCCAAGGTGTCGCGAGTGCGCAGGCCGTGCGCGCCGAATGCGTCACAAAATACGCGGCTTGATCAACGACAGGACAAACGGCATGGCTGCATCGGCGAATACCCCCATCCGCATCGGCATCGTGGGCTACGGCAACCTGGGGCACGGCGTCGAGCTGGCCCTCGCGCACAACGCCGACATGCGTCTAGCGGGCATTTACACGCGTCGCGATCCGGCCACGGTGCAGCCGCAGGGCGCATCGGCCGCGGTCCACCGCGTCGGTGACTTGCCCGCGCATGCCGGCGCCATCGACGTGCTGATCCTGTGCGGCGGCTCCAAGGACGATTTGCCGCTGCAGTCGCCCGCGCTGGCGCGCCACTTCAATCTGGTTGACAGCTTCGACACGCACCCGCGCATTCCGGAGCACTTTGCCGCCGTCGACCGCGCCGCGAAGGCGGGGCAGACCAGCGCGCTGATTTCGACCGGCTGGGATCCGGGGCTGTTTTCCATCCAGCGCGTCATGGCCGAAGCGCTGCTGCCCGACGGCGACACCTACACCTTCTGGGGCAAGGGCGTGAGCCAGGGGCACTCGGACGCGCTGCGGCACGTGCCCGGCGTGGCGGGCGGCGTGCAGTACACCGTGCCGGTCGAGGCGGCGATCGAGCAGGTGCGCAGCGGCACGCGCCCGCGCCTCAGCACGCGCCAGAAACACACGCGCGAGTGCTACGTGGTGCTGAAACCCGGCGCCGATGCCGACGCCGTGCGCCAAGCCATCGTCGCCATGCCGGCGTACTTTGCCGAGTACGACACCACGGTGCACTTCATCAGCGCCGAGGAATTGAAGCGCGATCACGCCGCCATGCCGCACGGCGGCTTCGTGATCCGCAGCGGCCATTCGTCGAAAGCGGCGAAACACGTGATGGAATTCAGCCTGAAGCTGGACAGCAACCCGGAATTCACCGCCGGCATCCTGGTGGCTTATGCGCGTGCCGTCTGGCGGCTGCACCAAGCTGGGCAATTCGGCGCCAAAACCGTGCTCGACGTGCCGCCGGCGCTGCTGTCGCCGCACGATGGCGCTGAGTTGCGCCGACGCTTGCTCTGATGCGAGCATGACCTCGCCGCTGCGCGGCTCGATGACGAAATGACGTGTGTCCCGGGGCATGCATCGCACCCTGGAGGTGCAATGTTCGTCATGGCAGCGACTGCTGCCGTCATTCAGGCCGCGCGAGCGGCGAAGTCATTTCGCCATGCGTCTCAAAGCCGGCGATGGCTGAGCGCCGGCAGTTGCGTGCGCCGCTTCGCCAAGTCAGCGGCATCAAGGTCGGCCAGCACCACGCCCGCGCCTTCGGCTTGCAGCGCCAGCACCTCGCCCCAGGCGCCCACCACCATGCTGTGACCCCAGGTGCGGCGGCCGTTCTCGTGCCGGCCGCCTTGCGCCGGCGCGATCACGGCGCAGAGGTTCTCGATCGCCCGTGCGCGCAGCAGCGTTTCCCAGTGGGCTTGACCCGTGCCATACGTGAAGGCGCTCGGCACCAGCAGCACGTCGGCGCCGGCGTTGGCGTAGTGGCGGTACAACTCGGGAAAGCGCAGGTCGTAGCACACCGACAGCCCCACGCGCCAGCGGTGGCCGTCGCGCGACGGCAGGTCGAAGGTGGCGGGCTGATCGCCCGCCGTGAGTGAGCGTGCTTCGTCGTAGCGGCGCTCGCCGTCGTCGAACTGGAATAGGTGGATCTTGTCGTAGCGCGCGACGCATTCGCCCGACGGCGCAAACACCAGTTGCGCATTGCGCACGCGCGCCGGATCGGGCGGCGTGCAGGCCAGCGGCAGCGTGCCGCCCGCCAGCCAAATCCGCAGCTCGTGCGCGGTGGCCGCGAGCCAATCCTGGATCGGACCCGCGCCGAACGGCTCCTGCAGCGCCAGCTTGTCGGCGTCGCGGCGCCCCAGCACGCAGAAATATTCGGGCAGCGCGCAGAGCTCGGCGCCGGCCGCCGCGGCCTGCGCCAGCAGGGCGCGCGCTTCGGCCAGATTGGCGTTCACGTCGGTGCCTGAAACCATTTGGATGGCGGCAACTTTCATGGCTGATTCCCCGCGGCAGGCTGTTTGTCGGCTCCGGCGCTCGGCTGGGCGCTGACCTTGACCGGTTCGACCCGTGGATCGCTCCAGGTTCCCGTAATGGCGAATTCGCGCGTGGTGGCGGCGGCCAGCGGCGCTTTCAGCGCCAGTTGCGCGATGAACGTGCCGATGCCCACCGCCGGGTTGATGAGCGAGGCCAGCAGCGCCGCGCCGCCGGCATCGATCTGCGGCACGATCAGGGCGCGCAACTGCTGCGTTTCGTCTTTCAGGTTGGTGCTGCCGTTGATCAGCACGGCGGCGCCCACGCCTTTCATTTGCAGGTTGTCGGTCGCGGCCGTGCCGCGTTTCAGCGTGACGTCGCCGTTGACCGAATCGAACGCGAAGCCGGCCGTGAACACGTCGCGGAAATCGAGGATCAGGCGACGCGGAATGGCTTGCAGGCTGAGCACGCTGAGCAGCCGCGCCGCGCCCGGGTCGGACTTGAGGAATTGGCCCTTACCAAGCTTCAGGTGCAGCGCCCCGTTCAAGCCGGCGTAGCGTGGCGCGATCGGCGGGCCGTCCCAATCGAGATTGCCGCCGAGCGTGCCTTTCGCGCCCGCGATCACGTCCTTCATACCGAAGCGATCGAGCAGCTCGCCGGCGTCTTCGATGCGCAGCATGAAGTCGATCACGCTGTGGCGCTGGTCGACCGCCTCGCCCGCGGCCCGTGCGTCCGCGGCCCAGTGCCCGCTGGCGCTGAAGTGCGCGTCGGGCATGTCGAGCGTCAGGTGCTGCAACTGCCAGTCGGGTGGCCGGTCCGTTCCGCCGGGTCCCTGCGGCGCGCGGTTGACCGCTTCCACGGCCAGGCGTCCCAGTTTTTTCCCTTTGTAGGCGAACCGCTCGGCCTGGACGTCGAGGTCCGGCAGTTGCCGGATGTGCTCTCCGGCGTCGTTGACGGATTTGCCCTCGTCGTCGCTCGCCGGGATATCCAGATGCGATAAGCGCGCCATCACGCCGCCGGGCAAACCGTTCTGCCCTTCGGTCCAGGCCACGTCACCCGCCAGCTCGCGCGCCTGCACCCTGGATTTCCACGTGGCGCCAGCGTGTTCCCCGTCCGCCGCCACGTCGTGCAGCGTGCGCCCGGCCACGTGCAATTGGCCGACCGCGAGCGACCAGGCGGTGGGCAGATCGGCACTGGCTACCGGAGTCGTCGCCGGAGGCGTTGGCGTCGAACCGGTGGCTGAACCTTGAGCGGCGCCGGCACCCACCGGCGGCTGCAGCGCCGCCAGCCAGTCGTCGACATTCACTTCAGCCAGTTTCACTCGCGCCATGAAGCCTTGCGCCGGCATCTGCGGCGACTCGGGGAGTGGCGCGCCAATGGCCAGCATGCCGCGCAGGGCAGGCGTGCTGCCTGGCGCGGCCGGCTCCAGATCGAGCGCCAACAGGTCAGCCACGCGCAAGCTGAGGCGTTGGCGCGCGCCCGCGCCTCGGCCGTCCAGCGTGGATTGGTAGCGCAGCGGCCAAGCCGCATCGGCGCTTTTCGTGAACGGCACGGGCAGGTCGAAGGCCATGCCCTTCAGGTCGCTGGTGACGTCGACGTCGGCTTGCGTGCCGTGGAAGCTCAAGCGCGCGTCGTACGCCGCCTGCCCGCTCATGTGCGCGGCCAGTTCGACGATCGGCCCCCAGCCGCTCATGGCGCGCAGGCCTGCGGCGCTGGCTGTGCCCTGCGCGCGGACTTGCACAGGCGCGCCGCCCTGCGGCGCTGACGGAACCGTGCCGCCGGTCACTTCGGCCGTGCCGCCGAGGAACTGCACTTTCGCGTGGTCGATGGAAAAGCCGCCGTTGCTGAACAGCACGTTGCCTTCGGCTTTCTGCAGCAGCACGGCGTCGTGGGACAGGCGGATGTCGTTGTTCTGCAAGGTCGCGCGGCCGGCGACTTTGGACTGCGGCAGCGCGTCGATGGGCAAATCGAGTTTGAGCTGCAACTGCGCGTTGCCGGTGGCGCTGGCGTCATCCAGCGCGTGCTGCGCCAGCGCGGCAATCGGCGATGAGCGCACGATGCCCAGCGCCGCGGCGAGCGCCCCGCCGCCGTCGGCCGCGACCTGTACGCGCGGCTTCTCCAGGTTGTCGATTGCTGCCTGGATGTGCGTGAACGACCAGCCGAGGTGGCCGGCGACCTGTGCCGACGCGTTCGACACGTGCATGGTTTCGCCCTGAAACAACAAGTCGCCTTCGAGGTTCTGCAGCGCCGGCCAGGCCGGCTCGCCGGCGGGCTGCAAGTGGCGCGGAACGTACGCCATGACTGCGCCCGTCACGTGGCCGCCAATGCGGAAGGTGCCCTGCTCGCCCGGCTTGGCGAACGGAAACTGCGCCAGCGGCCCCTGCACGCGCACGGCCACGTCGTGCGCGTCGCCTTTCTGGATCGCCTGATGAACGTAGTCGCGCGCTTCGGCAGGAATCGCCAGCGGCAGGTAGCGGTAGACGCGGGCGCCGTCGGCGCGCGTGAGCGTGCCGGCCAGATCGAGGCTGCCCGGGAACGCCCCGCCCTTGCCGTCGGCGCCCTCGCCGCTGTCCCAGCGCGCAGCAAAAGTGCCGGTCGCGTCCGCGTTGCTCAGTTGCAGCGGGTCCACGTTCACCTGGAAGTGGTCGCCTTCGCGTTGCCATTTGATTTGCGCGGACAGGCGGGTGAGCGGAATGCGGGGCTCGTCGAACACGCCCGGGAATTCGAGCGCGCCGTTCTGGATGGCCAGCGTGGCCTGTCCCCCTTGCCCGCTCGCGTCCCAGTCCAGCGTGGCGCCTTCGATGCCGGGCACGCCCGGTCGTGGCTCGCCGTTGGCGCCGGCAGCCCGTGGCTGGGCCGCCACCTGGAGCGCCGCAACGCGGCCTTGCGTGCGCCAGCTCGTGGGCTCCGTCAGCTCGCCGCTCCAGTGCGCGTCCAGGGATTCGATTTGCCCTGCCGGCTGCAGCCGCTGCAACATGGCTTGCGTGGCGTGCGGCAGCGGCAAGCGGCCCGCCAGATGGGCCACGAGCGCCAGATCCAGGTGGTCGGCCCTGAACTCCTGGGTCGGCGCATGGCCGGCGCGATCGCCGTGGGTTGTGGCGAAGGTGAAATCTCCGCCGGGCCAGCGCACGCCGTCGCCGTCGGTGAATTGCAGCCCGCGCGTGGCGATCTGCCAGCCGTTGGCGGTGGCGCTCCATTCGGCGCGGCCTTGCAAGGTTTGCAGCGCGAGCGGCGCCAGATCTGGCTGAAACGTCAACCGTGCGTCGGTCAGGGCCACGTCGACCGTGGCGCTCGCGGGATTGCCACGCTTCAGGTCCAGCCACGCACGCACGGCGGCCGTGCCGTCGGTGGCCTGGAATTCCCAGGGAAACGCCGCGGCAAATCCCGACGCCAGGCGTTGCAGCGCGAGGCGCGGTCCAAGCGCGTACAGCTCGCCGTCCCAGTCGCGCCAGGCGTTCGGGCCGTAGTGCAGCAGCGGGCGTTTCAGTTGCGCCATCAGCGTCAGGCGCTCGCCCCAGGCGCTGTCGGGCGTGGCGTCCAGGCGCAACGCGCGGTGTTGCAGGCCGCCGCGGAAAACCGCATCGACGTGCGTGAGCGTGAGCGGGGTGCCACCGGCTGCCGCACCGGCCCAGGCGATGCGGCCGTCGCGCAGCACGATTTCGGGCTGTGACAGCACCCAACTCACCAGCAGCGAGGTGCGGGTGCTGGGCGCGGCGAACCAGGCGTCTCCCGTCCGCAGGGATTCTTCGACGGAGCGGCGTACACGGATTTCCGGAGTGTCGATTTCGATTTGCGTGAATTGCCCACGCAGCAGCGAGCCGACGGAGAAAACCACGCGCGCCCGATCCACGGTCAGCGTGGCGCCGTGGCCGGGAGCGCGCACGCGGATGTCGCGCGCCACGAAAGCAAAACCCAGCCCGCCGGCTTCGGCGACAAGTTGCCCCGCACTGACGTTGGCCCCGAGCGCGCGCGCGGCGATCGTTTCCAGCTGCGGCCGGAAAAAGTCGATCTGCGGCACAATGATCCAGCGCAAGCTTGCCCAGGCGAGCGCAACCAACACCAGCAGCGCGAGCGCCAGGCGCAGCGCCCAACGTGCCAAGGTCGAGCTCACGAGAGCGAGTAAATGCATGAGGGGCGTGGAATGAATGAAAACCAAGTCGCGGCGAAGTCCGACGACGCGCGGTGGCGGGGCCGTGCATGACGGCAGAACAAATTATGTCGCGCAGCGAAGCGCCGGTCGCGACCGGCGCGGCCGGTTTGGCGGGGTATTCGCGTTTTGTCCAGCGCGTGCGCCGGCGCTATGCGCCCGAGCTGGCGCTGCTGCCGGCCGGTGTGCCCGACCCCGACGCCATGGCGCACTGCCTGGACGCGCTGCTGCGGCGCGGTCACGACATCGGTGCGGCGTTGCGCGTGTTGCGCCAGGTGGTGCTGGAGCGCTTGGCGGTGCTCGATTGCGAGCAGGCGGCATCGCTGGAAAGTGTGGTCCAGGCCATGACCGACCTGGCCGACTTGGCGCTCGACCGCGCCTGCACCGAAACCTTTCGCGTGCTCGATGCGCAGCACGGCGCGCCGCTGGCCGCAAGCGGCGCGCGCGCGCATCTGTGGGTGGTGGGCATGGGCAAGCTCGGCGGGCGCGAGCTGAATGTTTCGAGCGACATCGATCTGGTCTATGTCTACGACGAAGACGGCCACACCGCGGGCGCGGTGGATGGCGCGGCGATTTCGGTGCGCGAATATTTCACCCGTGCGGTGCGCATGATCCACGCCCTGCTGGGTGACGTGACCGAGCACGGCTTCGTCTTCCGCATCGACCTGGCGCTGCGCCCCAACGGCAACTCCGGCCCGTCGGTGTGTTCGCTGGAAGCGCTGCGCGACTACATGCTGGTGCAGGGGCGCGAGTGGGAGCGCTTTGCCTGGCTCAAAAGCCGCGTGGTGGCGCCGCGTGCGGCGATTGCCGACACCTCGGCGCGCGCCTTGCGCACAGTGGTGCTGCCGTTCGTTTTCCGCCGCTATCTCGACTACAACGTGTTCGATTCGCTGCGCGTGCTGCACGGCCAGATACGGGACCACGCGACCAAGCGCAGCGCCGGCCGACCGGCGCGTGCCAACGACGTCAAGCTGTCGCGCGGCGGCATCCGCGAAGTCGAATTCACCGTGCAGTTGCCGCAGCTGGTGCGCGGCGGGCAATTCCCCGAGCTGCGCAACCGCTCCACGCTGATCGCGCTCGAACGCCTGGCGCATGCCGACCTGATGTCGCGCGATGTCGCCGATGCGCTGGCGCGCGCCTACGTCTTCCTGCGCCGCGTCGAACACCGCATCCAGTACTTGGACGACCAGCAAACGCACATCCTGCCGAGCGGCGATGCCGACGTCGACTGGATCGCCCGAACGCTGGGGTGCCCCGACAGCGCGGCCTTCCTGGCGCAACTGTGCGAGCACCGCGAGTTCGTGGCCGGGCAATTCGATCGCTTGCTGGGCGAACAAAAGCCATGCAAGCACTGCCGCCACCTGGAGCCGCAGGCGCCCGCGCCCGCCATCACGGCGCTGGCCGATGCCGAATCGGGTTTCAGCGACGATGCCGCCCGAGCGCAGCTGCGCCACTGGCGCGAAAAAGCGGCCGCCGGCGACATCAGCGCGCGCGTCCTCGACCGGCTTGCCCAGTTGATGACGCGCACCGCCGACTGGCTGCGCGCCGGCCGCGTCACCGAACTCGGTGCCCGGCGCTTCATGGACTGGATCGATTCGCTGCTGCGGCGCGAGAACTACCTGGCGCTGATGGTCGAGAGGCCCGTGACGCACGAGCGCGTCATGCACGTGCTGGGAGCGGCGCGCTGGCCAGCCGCCTTCCTGACCCTGCACCCGGCGGTGATCGACGAACTGGCGAACCGCGATTTGCTGGAGGGGCGCTTCGATGCCGCCACATTCGAGCGCACCGTGCAGGAGCGCCGCGCCGCCCTCGCCCGCACCGGCGAAGACCACGAGGAAAACCTGCTCAACCTGCTGCGCCGCGCCCAGCATGCCGCGCTTTTTCGCACGCTGGTGCGCGACCTGGAAGGCCGCATCACGGTGGAACAGGTGGCCGACGATCTGTCGGCACTGGCCGACGCCGTCCTGCGGCTGGCGCTGCGCTGGGCCTGGCCGCTGGTGCGCCGCCATCACCGCGACCAGCCGCGCCTGGGCTGCATCGGCTACGGCAAGCTCGGCGGCAAGGAGCTGGGTTACGGCAGCGACCTCGATCTGGTGTTCGTTTTCGACGACGACGACGAGCGCGCCACCGAAGCCTATTCGGCGCTGGTGCGCAAGCTCATCAGTTGGCTCACCGCCAAGACCGGCGAAGGCGACTTGTACGAAGTGGATACCGCGCTGCGCCCCAACGGCCATTCCGGGCTGCTGGTGACCAGTTTCGCGGCCTACGCCGACTACCAGGAGCGGCGCGGCAGCAACACCGCCTGGACCTGGGAGCACCAGGCCATGACGCGCGCGCGCATGGTGCCGCCCAGCCCCCTGGCCGCGCCCGGCGGCTTTGATTTGACGGCGCGCTTCGACGCCGTGCGCCACGTGGTCATCACGGCGCCGCGCGACCTCGCGGCGCTGCGCAAGGAAGTGGTGGCCATGCGCGCCACCATGCGCCAGGCGCATCCCGTTCCTGCTGGACAGTTCGACCTCAAGCACGGACCGGGTGGGCTGGTCGATGCCGAATTCGTCACGCAATACCTGGTGCTGGCACATAGTCGCGAGCATCCGGAACTTGAGCCCAACCTGGGCAACATCGCGCTCCTGATTCGCGCGGAAGACGCCGGGCTGCTGCCGGCGGGCGTGGGTCGCGCCGCGGCTGCGGCTTATCGTGCGCTGCGCCACGCGCAGCACCGCGCGCGCCTGAACGAACAGGCCGCGCAAATGCCGCTCGGCACGCTGGCGGCCGAGCAGAGCGCCATCGAGACCTTGTGGCGCGCGGTTTTCGCTGCGGCTTGACGCGGCGCGCCTGAGCACAGGCCGGCAGGGTTGCACGCCCGCCACGGCGTAGGAAACCTTCGCCCACCCGTTCGGTCAGACCGCTCGCGCTGCCGCGAGTTTCGATGCTGTGTTCGGGCTCGCAGGTCTGCCGTCGCCAACGGGTCACGAGTGGCCCCATACCCAAGAAACCTCTGCTGAATCCGCTGCGCGCGGATCGGAGGTTCGATACAGGAGCAACAAGATGGCAGACCTCGCTGTTACGGCAGCCGCGTCCAGCGGCAATGGATCCAGGAGCCGCCGGCTCACCCATTACCCGGGCCGCGGCCAGCGCTGGCGCCAGCTCGGGCTGGCGGTGCTGGTCACGATCATCCTCTACTACCAGCTCTACACCGTGGGTGGCGTCTCACCGCTCCTGGCGGTGCAGTTGCACATGTCGTTCATGTTTCTGGTGCTGATGATTGCCATCACCAACCTGATCGGCGCGTTCGGTTCGCTCACCGCCGGCCTGGCCGACCGCGTGGGCCGCGTCAACATCGTCGTCTGGGGCATGCTGGTGGTGGGGCTGCTGAATACCTTCCTGGTGCCCGCCATGCCCGAGCGCTGGACGCTGGCCGTGGCGCTGTGCGTGGTCGGTTTCATCGAAGGCATGCTGCTGGTGGCCACGCCCGCGCTGGTGCGCGATTTCAGCCCGCAAGTGGGGCGCGCCGAAGCGATGGGCCTCTGGAACGTGGGGCCGGTGGCCGGCTCACTCATCGTCGCCATCGTCGCGGCTGCCACGCTGCAGCACTTCGGCAACACCTGGACCAGCCAGTTCCGCATTTCCGGCATCGTCGGCCTCATCACCTTCGTGATCGCGCTGATCGGCATGAAAGAGCTGGCGCCGGAGCTGCGCGACCAACTCATGGTGGAAGCCCGCGACAGCGCACTCGCCGAGGCGCGCGCGCAAGGCGGCTTCAAGGCCAACCTGGAGCGGCCGTTCCAGCAACTCATGAAGGCCGACGTGGTGTGGCCGGCCATTGGTTCGGGTACCTTGCTGCTGCTCTATTTCACGCTGGTCGGATTCGGCCCGATCCTGTACGTCACGGCATTCCACATGAACACCAGCGAAGCCAATGCCGTCGCGGCCTGGGCCTGGGGCGTGAACGTGGTGGTGTCGTTGTTCGTCGGCCTGCTGTTCGACTGGACCGGGGTGCGCAAGCCCTGGATGATCGTGGGCGGCGTGCTCACGCTGATTTTCGAGCTAATCCTGCTCGCCAGCCTGGGTCATCAGATCAGTTTTGGCGCGCTGGCGCTGTTGATGGGCGTCATGTCCGGGTCGTTCGGCGTGGCCATGATCGGGTTTTATGCGGGCTACACCGAAACCGTGGAAAGCCGCAACCCGGCGCTGGTCGCCACGGGGCTTGCGGTCTGGGGCTGGATCGTGCGCATCATGGCCTTTCTGTCGTTCGTCATCACCCCGCTCATCGTCACCTCGGTCACCGTGCTGCTCGAAGGACAAACCAAGACCGCAGCCTTTCAGCAGGCGGTGGTCCAGGTCAATGGCGAATGGCGCACCTGGCTGTGGATCTGCGTGATCGGCACCGTGTTCTTCATGTGGACGGCCACGCTGCATCGCGGCCCGTGGTCGATGAGGCGGGCGCGTGAATTGCGCAGCGAACACGACGCGCGCGTGGCGGCCGAATTGGTGAAGCTGCAGCACCAACCGACGTAAACCGGCCATTCCATGGCGGGCGAGTACACGCGCAGAGATGCACGGGCACCCGTTCAGGCGGTCCTATGACGAAATGACGTCGCCGCCTTGCGGCTTCATGACGGCGGCTTTGCCGCTATGACGTTCATGGGCGCGACAGCGCTCGTCATCGAGGCGCAGCGAGGTCATGCGGGCGCGCTGCGGCCGCGGCCATCCGGTGCGCGTTGAGGCAAAACGCTTATATGACGGTGCTTCAGGCCGGCGCAGTACGCCGGCCGCGCAGCGCAAGCCAGATCAAGGCGGCGGCCATCAGCACCAGCGCCGGGCCCGAGCCTGCGTTGAGCCAGGGCCAACCGCTGGTCGTGACCACCGCACCGGACGCGAACGAGGTGACCGCCATGGTGAGGAACATCGCGATGTTGATGGCGCCCTGCGCGCGGTCGCGTTCCTCGGGCCGGTAGGCGCGCAGCGCCAGCGCCGTGGCGCCCGTGAAAAGGAAATTCCAGCCGACGCCGAGCAGCACCAGCGCGGCCACGAATTGGTGCAAGTGCACGCCCGAGAGCGCCACGGCCACGCACAGCGCGTTCAGCACCAGGCCCGCGCCCATGACGGCGAGCACGCCGAAGCGGTCGATCAGCCAGCCGGTGGCGAATCCGGGCGCGTACATGGCGATCACGTGCCATTGCAGCACCAGCGCCGTGGCGCCGAATTCGAAGCCGTACACCTGCATGGCAAGCGGCGTGGCCGCCATCAGCAGGTTCATCACGCCGTAGCTCACCGCCGCGCCCAGCGTGGCGACGATGAAGACGGGTTGCCGCAGGATGACGCGCATCGGGCGGCCGCCAACTGCTCGTTTGCCCGCGTGTGGGTCAGCGGGGAAGCGGATGCGCGCCATTACGCCCATCGCGAGCAGCGCCACCACCGCCAGCGTGAGATAGGCGCCGACGAACGGCGTGGCCGTGAGGCCGCGTGTCCAGGCCGCCATGTTGGGGCCGATCACGGCGCCGATGACGCTGCCCGCGAGCACCAGCGAGACGGCTTTGTCGCGCCAGTCGGGCGTGGTCAGCTCGGCCGCGGCGAAGCGGTAGAGCTGGCCGTTGGCGTAGTAATAGCCGGCAATCACCGTGGCCGTGATCAGCAGCATGAAGCTGTGCCGCTGTGCCGCGAATGCAGCGAGCAACACCGAAAACAACGCCACTGCGAGCCCGATCTGGAACGACGCGCGCCGTCCCCAACGCATTTGCGAGCGTGCCACCAGCGGTGCGGCCAACGCCCCGCCCACCACGTAGCCCATGATCGGCAGCGTCGCCATCCAGGCGTGCGGCGCCAGATCCAGCCCGACCAGGCCGTTGATGGCGATGAAGGTCACGTTGTTGATCAGGAACAGCGCCTGACACAGTGCGAGGAGGAGCAGATGGCGGTTCATGGCGATGTCGCTTCAGAGTGCGGTCAGGAGGGTGAGGGCCGCCAGGGGCGCGGTTTCGGCACGCAATGTCCGGGGCCCCAGACGCACCGCTGCGAACCCGGCGCGCCGGGCCGCGTCTTCTTCCTCGGCGGTGAATCCGCCTTCGGGACCCGACAGCAGGGCGATGCTTTCGTCGGGCGCCAGCGACATCCGCTCCGCAGCGGCTGCTCGGGCGCCGGGATCCAGCGCGAGCAGCCATCCCGTGTGGCCTTGGGTTTGCGCCAGGAAATCATTCAGCGCTGCCGGCGCGTGAATCTCCGGCACGCGGTTGCGTCCGCATTGCTCGCAGGCGGCCACGGCGATGGCTCGCCAGCGCTCGCGCTTTTTGTCGCCGCGCGCGCCTTCCAGGCGCAGGTTGCTGTGCGCGGCATGGATAGGCGTCAAGGCGGCCGCCCCCAGTTCGGTGGCTTTTTCGACCAGCCAGTCCATGCGCTCGGCGGCCATCAGGCCCACGCCCAGATGCACCGCACGTGGCGCTTCCCGTTCAATGGCGTGGTGCTGCTCCACCCGGGTCACGACGTCGGTGCGGCCCATGGCCGTGATGGTCGCGCGCCATTCGCCGCCTTGGCCGTTGAACAACGTGACTTCGCCCCCGGGCTGCAGGCGCAGCACCTGCACATGCCGGGCCGATTCGCGCGGCAGCGCCACGTCGGCGCCAGCAGCCAAGTCGAGCGGAACGAAGAAACGTGGCATGTCCGGACGATCGAAAATGGGCAATGTTACGCTGCGAACACGGGCGCCGAGCCGTCCGAAACCGACGCAGCGCGCCTGAAAGAACCGACCCATGACCGCCACCCCAGATCCCACTGCCGACCCCACGCCTACGCGCACCCTCCGCGCCACCAAGATCGTGGCCACGCTCGGCCCGGCATCGAGCGACCCGGTTGTCCTTGAAGCCTTGATTCGCGCCGGTGTGAACGTGGTGCGGCTCAATTTCAGCCACGGCACGGCGGCGGACCACACGGAACGGGCGCGCGCGGTGCGCGCCATCGCCGAACATCTGGGCGTGGCGGTGGCCGTCATGGCCGATCTGCAGGGGCCGAAGATCCGCGTGGCGGCGTTCGCGCGGGGCAAGGTGATGCTGCAGCCGGGCGCGCCGTTCGTCCTGGACGCAGCGCGCGCCGCGCCTGGGGACGAACACGGCGTGGGCCTCGATTACGCCGACCTGGCGCGCGACGTGAAAGCGGGCGACCTGCTGCTGCTGAATGACGGCCTGATTGCGCTGCGCGTGCAGGCCGTCAAGGGCAGCGCGGTGCACACCGTGGTCGAAGCGGGTGGCGAGCTCGCCGATCACAAGGGCATCAACAAGCAAGGCGGCGGGTTGACCGCCCCCGCGCTCACCGACAAGGACCGCGCCGACATCCATGCGGCCATGCAGTTGCAGGCCGATTACGTCGCCGTGAGCTTCCCCAAGAGTGCGGCCGACGTGGCGCTGGCGCGCGAGCTGTGCACGAAAGCGGCCACGCCCGGCCACGTACCGCAACTGATTGCCAAGATCGAGCGCGCCGAAGCCGTTGGCAACCTGAGCGAAATCCTGGCGGCGAGCGACGGCATCATGGTGGCGCGCGGCGATCTGGCGGTGGAAGTGGGCAATGCCGTGGTGCCCGCGCTGCAGAAAAAAATGATCACCATGGCGCGGCGCGCCGACAAGCTGGTGATCACGGCCACGCAGATGATGGAGAGCATGATCAGCGCGCCCAAGCCGACGCGCGCCGAAGTGAGCGACGTGGCCAACGCCGTGCTGGACGGCACCGACGCCGTGATGCTGAGTGCCGAGACGGCCGCGGGCCGTTATCCGGTGGAGACCGTGCGCGAAATGGCTGCCATTTGCGAAGCCGCCGAGGAAAACGATCCGATCGAAGTGGATGCCGATTTCAATCCCGTGGCGCTCTACCGCATCGACCAGTCGATTGCGCTGGGTGCGATCTTCACGGCCTATCACCTCGGCGCCAAGGCCATCGTGGCGCTGACCGAATCCGGCGCCACCGCGCTCTGGATGAGCCGCCAGCGCTCGCGCATTCCCATCTACGCCTTGACGCCCAAGCTGCACACCTTGCGCAAGCTGGCGCTGTACCGCAACGTCCACCCCATGCGCGTGAAGACCATGCACGGCCGCGACGACGCGCTCGCGCAAGCCGAGCGCCACCTGAAGCGCCAGTGCATCGTCCAAAGCGGCGACATCTACGCCATCACCTGCGGCGAACCCATGGGCGAGCCGGGCGGCACCAACATGCTCAAGTTGTGCCGGGTGAAATAGGCGAAGCAACTGCTCCGCGCTGCGCGATCCCTGCTACCCTTGTCGTCACCATGGACGATCCCGATCCGCGTCCGATTCCGCCGGAGAAGCTGTTGCCGGGTGATTGCTGCGACTCGGGTTGCGCCCGCTGCGTCCGCGACGTGTACGTGGACCAACGGCAGGCGTACAAGAAGGCGCTGGCCGCATGGCAGCGAAGGCATCCGGAACCCGCCGTGGAGCCGGGTGACGCCGTGGCGGTCGACCCCCAGTCGCCTGCGTGACCGACCGCGGTTCTGCAGTGCGGTCAGCGCCTGTTCGTACCGACGAGCGCCGCGCTCGTTTTGCCGGCAGGCATCAGACTGCGGCGACGACGGGCATTTCCAGCGGCCCGCCATGATCCAGCAGCGCGTTGAGCGCTGCGCACCACGGCTCGATGGCGATCTGGCGCTCTGCCAGCCACGCATCGCTGTAGTAGGTGTTGACGTAGCGGTCGCCGCTGTCGCAAATGAGCGTGACCAGCGAACCTTTGCCGCCGCTTTTCAGCATTTCCGACGCAATCCAGCAGAGCGCGAAGAAGTTGGTGCCAGTGGAGCCGCCCACGCGCCGGAACAGGCGTTCGGACAGCACGTGCGCGGCGGCGATCGAGGCAGCATCGGGCACGCGCACCATGTGGTCGATCACTTCCGGCACGAACGAGGGCTCCACGCGCGGCCGGCCGATGCCTTCGATGTGCGAGCCGCTGGCGGTCACGCCGCGGTCGTGGTTTTTCCACGCGTCGTAAAACGCCGAGCCTTCCACGTCGGCCACGCACAAGCGCGTGTCCAGGTTGCGGTAGCGCATGTAGCGCCCGAGCGTGGCGGCGGTGCCGCCGGTGCCGGCGCTCACCACCACCCACTCGGGCACGGGGCAGGATTCCTGCTCCATTTGCCGAAAAATGCTTTCGGCGATGTTGTTGTTGCCGCGCCAGTCGGTGGCGCGCTCGGCGTACGTGAACTGATCGAGGTAATAGCCCGCGTGCTTTTGCGCGAGTTCGGCCGCCACGGCGTAAATCTGGCTGGCCTGGTCGACGAACTCGCATTCGCCGCCAAAGCGCGTGATCGCTTCCACTTTCTGCTGGCTGGTGCTGCGTGGCATCACGGCGATGAAGCGCAGGCCCAGCAGGCGCGCGAAGTAGGCTTCCGACACCGCCGTGGAGCCGGACGACGCTTCCACCAGCACGGTGCCTTCCTGGATGCGGCCGTTGCAGATGCCATAGAGGAAGAGCGAGCGCGCCAGACGGTGTTTCAGGCTGCCGGTGGGGTGCGTGCTTTCATCCTTGAAGTAAACCGAAATGCCGTCGAACCCGGGGAAGAATGGGCGCAGCAAGTGCGTGTCGGCCGAGCGGTGCTGGTCGCCCGAGAGGATGGCCATGGCGCGCTGCACCCAGGCATGTGAACTGGGTTGTGGCAACGGCGGCACGGCGGGTGCGGAATCGACCATGGATAACCTCAAGCTTTCAGCGGCAGGCGGCTGCGCACCAGGCTCAGCCAGTAGGACGCGCCCCAGCCGATGGCGTCGTCGTTGAAGTCGTAGTCTGGGTGGTGGATGCCCGCGCTGGCCCCGTTGCCGATGTTGATGTAGGCGCCCGGCAACGCCTGCAGCATGAAGGCGAAGTCCTCGCCGCCCATGGTGGGCGGGTTGTGGCGGTTTACCTTGCCCGCGCCGACGACCGCTTCGGCAGCCAGCGCGGCGTATTCGGTTTGCTCGGCGTGGTTGTTCAGCACGGGCGCGTTGCGCAGGTAGTTCACGTGCGCGCTGGCGCCAAAGGCCTGGGCCACGCCATCGGACAGGGCGCGCATGCGCGCTTCGACCAGGTTGCGCACGTCTTCGCTCAGTGTGCGCACCGTGCCGGTGAGCGTCACCTCGGGCGGGATCACGTTGAACGCATCGCCGCCGTGCACCATGGTGATGGAAACCACCGCCGACTGAATCGGATCGACGTTGCGCGACGCGATGGTTTGCAGCGCTTGCACCAGCGCGGCCATGGCGGGGATGGGATCCACCGCCTTTTCCGGGCGCCCCGCGTGGCCGCCCACGCCCTTGATTTCGATTTCGAACTTGTCGACCGACGCCATGTACGGTCCCGGGCCGATGGCGAACTGGCCGACCGGCAGTCCCGGCCGGTTGTGCATGCCGTAGACCTCCCTCACCGGGAAGCGCTTGAACAGGCCATCCTTGATCATCGCGTCGGCGCCGGCGCCGCCTTCTTCGGCCGGTTGGAAAACCAGAATGGCGGTGCCGTCGAAATCGCGCTGCTCCGCCAGGCCGATCGCGGCGCCGAGCAGCATGGTGGTGTGGCCGTCGTGGCCGCAGGCGTGCATCCGGCCTTCATTCTTCGATGCATATGGCTTGCCGGTCGCTTCACGCACCGGCAGCGCGTCCATGTCGGCGCGCAGCGCGATGCTGCGGCCCGAAGCCTGTGTTTTGCCGCGGATCACGGCAACCACGCCGGTTTTCCCCAGGCCTTCGACCACTTCATCGACGCCCGCCGCGCGCAGCGCCGCCGCCACTTTTTTGGCCGTTTCCGGCAAGTCGTACAACAGCTCCGGATGCTGGTGCATTTCGTGCCGGAAGCGGACGAGCTCATTCATGCGTTTTGCAATGGCGCTGTCGATTGCCATGGAAGTTCCTTTGATGCGTTGAGAAATCGGGTTTGCCGTCCGTGCGCGCGGGGGTTCGAAGCCATCTTCGCACGCTGGCCGCGCTGCGTCGGGCTATGCGCTGAAGCTGATCGTCGGCTGCGGGCTGGATGGCAGCCGGGGCGGCGTGGTGTCGGCGAAATGGCAGGCGACGGGATGTCCCTGCCCGCGTTCGGTCAATTCGGGTTCCTGCTCGGCGCAAATCGCTTGCGCTTTCCAGCAGCGCGTGCGGAAGCGGCAACCCGAAGGCGGATTGACCGGGCTTGGCACGTCGCCTTCCAGCACGATGCGCTGGCGCGTGTCGCGCCCTTCCGGGTCGGGCAGCGGCACGGCCGACAGCAGTGCCTGCGTGTAGGGATGGCTGGGCGCGTTGAAGACTTGCTGCGTGCTGCCGGTCTCCACCACCTTGCCCAGGTACATGACCATGATGCGGTCGGAGATGTGGCGCACGATGGAGAGGTCGTGCGAAATGAAGACGTAGGCGAGGCCCAGCTCTTTTTGAATACGCACCAGCAGGTTGATCACCTGCGCCTGGATGGAGGCATCGAGCGCCGACACCGGCTCGTCGAGCACCAGCACGTCGGG
>SCQQ01000017.1 GCA_004299095.1 Burkholderiaceae bacterium
CGGAGAGGCTCGGCGGCAGCACCAGCAGCAGGCGGTTCGCAGCGAGCCCGCGGTAGTAGCGGACGGTGCCATCGCTCAGGCGCCGGCCCTTGGACTGTCGTTCGCCCGCGAGGAAGCCAAGCCAGCGCACGACGAGCTCCTCGGCCTGGTGGTTTGCGCCTTCAGCGTTCAGGCACTCGGCGAGCTGCGTAATCCGAGAATTCCACCCCGCACGCGGCTCGGCCATGATGCGGCGCAGGTCGCTCGCGATGCCCTCCCGTTCGAGGTCGCCTTCGGCCAGTTGCTCGCCCCAGTCCCGCACCGCTCCCTGATCGATCCCGTCCAAGCGAACCCGGACAGCGCCCGTTGCCGCATTGCCGGCTTCAGCAAGCAAACCAAGCTCCTCCCCACCAGCGTCCGCTTCCGTCTGCCGCGGCGCCTCAAAACCGATGATGCGGCACCAGGTGCCGATCTCGAGCGAGGAGCTGCTGAGCTGCCCCTCGGCGTAAGTCGCGAGCACCGGCAGCGTCGTCACCCTCAAGCGCTGCGCTTCACACGCGCACAGGCGTGTGAGCTCGCGGATGGCGGTGTCTTGGCCTGCTGCGTCGAGATGGCGGCAAAGTGCGCGAAAGCACCGGCTCGCGGCTTGGCGCCAGAAAGCACGCTTGCGCCCCGCCTTGTAGCCGGCAGGCGGCCGCTCGAGCGCTCGCGCGCTCACTGCCGCGAGCTGCCAAGCGGCCAGCGTCGCCGGATCCAGGAAGATGCGCCGCAGCTGCGCGCGGCCGGTCGTGTAGAGCTCGATATCGAGCCAGGCCCAGCGGCCGGCCACAAGCGGACGCGCCCCTGCCGCAAGCGCTGCGAGCACGCCGCCCGCCACTGAAAGCGACGCCTGCCCGAGGCGCGTCACGAGCAGCGCGAGCACGAGCCCCGCACCTTCCTGCGGCGCGAGCGCCGCCGCGTCCGCCGCTCGAGACCACTTGCGGCCGAGGACGTAACGCTCGAGCGCCGCATCGAAGCGCGCGAGGTCAGCCAGATCGCCGCCCAGGGTTGCGGCCACGCTGGATCGTTGCTCGGGCGGCAGCAAAAAGAGACGCTGCGGCGTCTCCTTGTCGACCGTCCGCATGCGCGCCTGCAGCTCGGAGAGCGCCGCAAGGCGCAGGGTCGGCTCCACCTTCGGGTTGGCGAGCGCGGCGATCGCTTCGGCCATCACGCGCTCGCCCGAAGCATTACCCGGAGCCCGAAGGACGTCCGGCAACCGCGCGTCGATGCGGTGGAGCGTGCGAATCATGAGCCGATACGCCTGCCGCGCAAGCTCGGGGGCATCGCCCTCCGGCGGGTTCCAGAGCGCGTCCATCAGGAACCCCGCCGCTGGTCAATCCACATCGGCTTGAACGACACCCGGGCGAGCAGGCGGGCCGCCGCGCCCTCCGCGATTTCCTGCAGCCGCCCCATGGGATAGGTCGAGAGCCGGTCCACAGGCGAGAGACCATCGAACCAGTGTCCCATCCAGGCGTCGAGGTCCTCACCCGTGAGTCCGTCGTCCTGCGCGAGTTCGGTGCGCACGAAACGGCGCAGCGAATAAAGCTCGAGCCCGAACACCGGGCTGCACAAGTGCTCGAAGTCACTCGGCCGGAACGCCCGCCAGCGGCCGCTTCTGCGTTTCTTGCCCTTTTTGCTTTCTCCGTCTCGTTCTTCTCCTTCGTCGCCCTCTTCGTTTTCGTCGCAATAGCGAAATGACGCCGTGCTCCCCGCATTCGCCGCTTTCATCCCGGCGTCGAGCGCCTCCAGGTGTCGCGCGTAGCGGTGGAGGTGCTCCTCAAGCGCCGCCGGAAGCGCGGTGATGCGACGGTGATAGTCCGAGCGCGCCTTGTCGACGAAGGTCGTGATCGGGTGGCGGCCTATGCCGCTCGCGGGGTCATGGAAGAAAACGGTGGTGACCGGGCGCATCGCGGTGCCGAGGACGAGCCCCGCCCATGTGTAGGCCGTGTACAGGTTGTGACGCTCGGCGCCCGCGGTATGCCTGATCTGCTCACGCAGCCACTCGACGAGCTGCGTGACTGCGGCGGCTTCGGGAACACGGCGCGCCCCGTAGCCGTGGCGGTCCGTCTTGGCAGCCGCAGCAGCAGCCGGAGCCGGCTTTGCCGCCACAATCGGGACGCTCGTATCCTCCTGCCAGCTGCGGCGATAGGCATCCCACACCGCTTCGGCGCGGTAGTACGCATAGTGCGCGACGGTGGCGGAATGCGCATGCTCGCGGCCGGTGATGAGCCGCGCGATGCCCAGGTCGCCTCGCGTGACGTCGAGCAGGCGGTAAAAGAGAAAGTCGCGGCACACATCGGCCGGTGCCGCCACGCCACCGAGCCGATCGCTCACCCAGCGCAGCAACGCGGCGCGGCGCGATTCGGTAAGCCGCCTGATTGGCATGCCGGGGTGTGCAAGCTCATGCGCCTGAAGCATGCGCCAAAACCCGGTCCGATCGATGAGGCGCACCTGCGGCCAAAGCGCTTGCTCGCACGCGACAACCGGCGTTCCCTCCCACGCTGGCGGCGGCGCGAACACCACCCACTGGCGCTCGGTGAGGCCGTAGTGAATGCGACCCGCTCGAAGCTTCGCATGCTGCAGCGAGGCATGGATTTCGAGCGTGCAGCCCGCTTCAAGCGGCCGGCCGAGGGCGATGGCCGCATGCAGGCAAGCCGCGGCCGCGGCATTCTCGGGCCCGATTTTTTCTGGATCGGCGATGGCACCCAAGAGGCCCCGCACCTGCTCGGGCTCAAGCCTGCCCGGCACGAGCGGGTGCGCCATGTGCATGCGCCGCAGCCAGTCCGCCGCCCAGCGCGAGGCTGTCCCGGGGCGGGCGCCGGGCCGCGCCAGGCGCTCGACGCCGCCTTCCGGCAGGACGAGTGCTTCGATCGCGCCGTCGGGAACGGCTTCGGCCACCGGCAACCACTCTTGTCCGTCGAGCTGCGCTTCGGCCGCCTCCCGTGCGTCTTTCTCACGTTTGCGTCCCGCAACGACCCATTCGTCCCGATCAACGGGTCCCCGGGCCTCCAGCAACTCGGCCGTCAACTCCTCCACCGTGACGAGGCTCCGCACCGTGGTCTCCACCGTGGCACCCAAGCCGGCTTCGCGGATCCACGCGATGCAGGGGCTTTCGGAGACGCGCACGTAGCCGTCGTGGAACTGCCGGCGCTGCATGCGCTGCGGCGCATGCCTGGCCGTGCCGCCTGCGCTGCCCCTCGACCCGGGCCGGTACCAGTCCGGCACCACGTCCTGCAGCAGGCGGTCGATTGCGTCGAGCGGCTGCTGCAGCCTCTCGGGCCAGCGCCCGTTTCGCACCGCCACGACCCGCTCGGCGAGAGCCGCTCCGCGCCCGGGATCGGTGAGCGCCGCGAACAACCTGCCATATAACGAATCTGACAGCCGGCGAAACGCCAGCGACGCATCCGCGACGCGGCTCGCAAGGCGCGAGGACGGATAGAAGGGCCATTTGGGCTGCTCATCGGTCGCGTGCCATTCGCGGCAGTAGGCGAGGTAGCGCTCGGGCGCGACAGCCGACTGCGCGGCGAGCACGTACATCGAGAATTCCCGCTGGAGTGCTTCGTATGCCTCGTACGCCCGGTCTGCGTCGCGGGTGCTCGCCGCGGCGGTCGGATCCAGCGCGTAGAAGAGGTTGCCCCAGTGGTGGCAGACCGAAAGCGCGTAGCCGTCGAGCGGATTCGATGCGTCGCTTGCCGTCCGCGCCATCTTCGCGAGGCGCGGGTCGGCTGCGGGCCACCCCTGGAATTCGATCCAGGCGAGCAGCGCCCGAAGCTCATCCGCGAACTCCGCGGCCGAAAGCGCGCCCGGGACCATGCGCAGGCAGCCGTCAAGCACGCTACCCGATGCATCAATGCATTGCAGCGTGCGCTCGATGCCGTCGCGCAGGTAACGCAGGTCCGGCGGAACGCCAAGCTGTGTCGCCACCCGTAGGGTACGCTCGCGAGCGGGTGCCGAGCGGCCGTAGGCATCGATCAGGCCGGCCAAAGGCATCGCGGTTGCGGGGCGAGCGCGCTGCGGCACGATCTGGCTCAAGATCGGATCACGGCCGGGTCAAGGGCCGCAGAAGCCGGGTGGGGTCGGGCGCGAGCAGCGCGATCCCGCGCGCCTTCAGCTCGCGCCGGGCCCGCCGTGCGGCGCGCTCGCTCAACTCCCCGAGCGCGAGCGGAGCGAGATGGCGGTCGATGGCTTCGACGTCTTCTGCCTTTACCGATCCCGCCGGCAGCACAAGCGAGTACACATGCCGGGCCGGGTGGCGCTTGAGGGCGTTGGCATGCATAAACCACCGCAGCGCGTCGACATTGCCGATTGCCCAGTAGCGCGCCGGCTGCCCATCCGCCTTCATCTCCAAGAGGAGCGGCGCCCGCAGCATCATGATCACGTTGGCCGACTCCTCGGAGACCGCGATATCAGGCGGCCGCCGACTGCCGGCGAAGACCTCGGCCGGGCAGTCGATGAGATCGAGCTTCACCTGCGCGAGCCGGGGCCGCGCCGGTCCGGTTTGCGCGCTGCGCCCATGTGGAGTAGTGGTCACCACGCACAATATACACAAAACTGACTAAGCTGTATTGATGGCCGTTAGTAGACGAGAAAGGATGTTTTCTGGAAGCGCGCAAACCCAGTATCCGTAACGCTTTATGTCCATTTTTGTATTCTTATGGATCTGTATGGTGGCTACCAATATTCACTCCGAAGGGTCGTGGGTTCGAATCCCGCCAGACGCACCAGAATCAAGTACTTGCGTGGTTCCAGTCGAGAACGATGGCGCACTGCATCCCCTAACTCGGCGCTTCCGAACTGCCATTTCGATCCATGGCCCAATGGCCTGTTTCGGGACAAAAATCGACTCCGGGACGTTCTCGAGACGCGTGCGAGACAGCGGGTTCGGCAGCGCGCCGGATTTTGACCACTACACGCCGGGACACGCGCGGTGACCCTTGTCCGCAGGCTCAGGCCACCGCGCTGGGCCATGCGTCAGCAGCACCTTTCGCGCACTTCACGACCGGATGGGAAGAGCTGCCGCTGGCAATGTGTTGACCCGGACGGACAGACGGCAGGTTCGCTTCCCGCATGCTACGATGTCCATACCCTGTACATGCACGCTGGAGAACACTATGCCGACCGCCACCGCCCGTATCGTCGTCCAAGCCACGCCTCAGGAAAAGCGCGCACTGGTCGCCAAGGCACGTGACCTCGGGATAAGCGTGTCGGAGCTCATGCGCACCGGCGCCGCCAATTTCAATCCGGCGCCAGAAGACCTGCTGGAGTTGGCGCAGGCCGCACAGGAATCCATCGACCGGTCCCTGGCGGCCATCGACGCGGCCGTGGCCAGTGTTGCCGAGAGCAACGCCCGGATCGCGGCCATGGAAGCCAAGGCGGCGCGCGCATGAGCGGGACCACCGAGACCATCTGGAAGACACTGAAATCGGTGATCCAGATCGAGAGCCGCATCGAGCTGCTGGTCAGCACGACGCGCGAGCAGCAGGCGAAGATCGAGTCGCTGACCGAGCGCGTCATCCGGCTGGAGGCGCAAATGGACATGCTGTTGATCCATGCGAGCGCGCCGGGCACGAGGCGCCTGCCCCGCCAGTAGGGCCGGCAGCAGTCAGAGAAGGTGGATCGGGTCGCCGCTCGCCACGCATCAGCCAACGCAATAGCAAGTCCCCTGTGGCGCCGCGCCCTGGCGTGCCACAAAAAAACCGACCTGCCTCGAAAGGTGGATTGGTTCGGTTTTTTGACTGCGCTCAGGCCCGCTTCGGGAAGTAAACCGGGACAGATTCTCTCCCGTGACTGTGAAGCAAAACCGCTCCAGTCCTGCATGTCCTCGGCGACCACAACATTGACGATTGCACCGGCAACGATCTGATAGGGGGTACTTTCCAGCGTCCCCCCTGGCCGCCCAGAGGACCGCTGCGTCGGCATGGTGTGCTGCGCACTCGCATTGCCCACCGCCCTCAACAATCGGGGGCAAGAGGAAATCGGAGCGACGACCACTTATGTCCTCGTGGGGCAATCTTCTCAGATATACCGCGTTGCGATGCGCCGCATGGCGCATCTTGTTCGCGCATTGCGATGGCCTCACTTGCTTTCTTGTGCCGACGCCTGTGGAGCGGCCAATGCGGAAGTACCGCCGCGGCGATCCTCGTCCAGCAGGTGCTCAAGTTCTTGTGCGACTTGGCGTGTGGTCTGGGCGAGCTGGGTCTCGTCACGGAACACCGCAAACTGGCGTTCCAGCAACTGCTGGTCATAGCGTTGAAACCGGTCAAGCAACGCGCGGGTTTCATGCGCGGCTTGACCCAGACCTTCGAGCACCTGTTCAGTCAGTTTGAGGCTGGAATAAAAGGTTTCACGCACGCTCGCCGTGACGCCGAGTTCGCGCAGCAGATGTGCGTGGTGACGGTTGCGGGCGCGCGCATAAATTTGCACCTTGGGAAAATGCGCACGTACGGTCTCGGCAGTGCGCACCGACGCTTCCAGATCGTCAATCGCAAGTACGAAGATCTTCGCCTGACCCACTTTGGCAGCGCGCAGAAGGTCGAGTCGCGCAGCGTCGCCGTAGTAAACCTTGTTCCCGTAGCGCCGCAGTGCGTCTACTTCCTCGATATCGGCATCCAGTGCGGTGAATGCGATCTTCTGCATGCGCAACACCCGGCCGACGATCTGGCCAAAGCGACCAAAGCCGGCGATCACCACGGGGTTGCCGGGTTCATCGATGCGGTCGAATTCGGGCGCCTTGCGCTGCTCGGCAAAACGGTGAAGCACGTGCTCGTTGAACAGCACCAGGAACGGCATCGAGGCCATGGACAGAGTGACCGCCAGGTTGAGCAGGTCGGCCAATGCCCCGCTGAAAATGTGATAACCGGCCGCGGTGTTGAAAATCACAAAGGCGAACTCGCCGCCGAGAGGCAGGGTAAAGGCCAGATTGCGCGATGGAGCGGGTGGCAGTTGGTACACGCGGCCCATGCCATACAACACCGCGCCCTTGATAAGCAACATGCCGCCAGTCACGCCGATGACCCGAAGCGGTACCGTTTCCAGCAGACCGAGGTTGACGGACATTCCGACCGCCACGAAGAACAACCCGAGCAGCAGGCCCTTGAAGGGCTGAATGTTGGCCTCCAGCTCGTGGCGGTAGCTCGAGTCGGCCAACAGCACGCCGGCAACGAAGGCGCCCAATCCCATGGATAGGCCAATGAGATCGGCGATGAGTGCTGCGCCGATAACAATCAACAGGGCAGCCGCGGTGAAAATTTCCGGGTTGCCGAACCGCACCACGAAGCGGAATACAGGCTTGAGGATGTAGCGTCCACCGAAGAACAGTGCCGCAAGCACCACAAAGGTGGTGATCACGCTGTGCAAGAAATGTGCCTCGGGGGCGGCAGGGCCGCCATGCAGCACCTTGAGCAACGCCAGCACCGGGATCGCTGCAATATCCTGGAACAGGAGAATACCGAAGGCGGCACGCCCGTGTTGGTCGGTAAGCTGCCTTTTCTCGGCCAGCATCTGCAGGACAAACGCGGTGGAAGATAGCGACAAGCCGAAGCCCGCGATCAGCGCCATGATCCAATCGAGGCCCAATGCATTGGCGCCGAGCGCAAGGATGGCCGTGCTGACAATCACCTGCACCGCACCCATGCCGAACACCGTGCGCCGCAATGCCCAGAGGCGAGAGGGTTGCAGCTCCAGGCCGATGATGAACAACAGCAGGACCACGCCGATCTCTGAAAAGCTCAACAGGGCCGTCACCCCGGTGATGAGCTTGAGCCCCCACGGACCGATCGCCACCCCGGCGATCAGGTAGCCCAGCACCGAGCCGAAACCGGATTTGCGCGACAGCGGCACCGCGATGCACGCGGCGACCAGAAACACCAACACCTGCGGCAGGAACGTCATAAAGGTCTCCCGGCTGCACGATAGCCTGGCTCGATTGGACAATCTAGCTTAGCAAGCAACGCGAAACGCGCATCGTGCGCGATCAGGAAGTGAGCGGCCGCGCGGGTCTCATGAAGGATTCCGCGGTGGCAGGGCGTTTTGGCGATTAGCCACGCGCTTCGACGCAACGTGCGAAGCGGTCCAGGATGGCTTGCCAGCCCCGGCGCTGCTGTTCCGCAGAATTTTGGGATTCGGCATCGAACGTGATGCGCACCGTCACACCGCTTCCGCCCGTCACGAATTCGACGACGCCCGTACGGTCTCCGAACGAATACGCAATCAGCTTGCCGGACACGACCCGGGTGTACGTTCCGGAAAAATCAAAGCCGGCGTTGCCGTCTTTGGCTTCCATGCGCGAGGCGAACGCTCCGCCCACGCGGGAATCAACCGTGGCTTTCGTGGTGTGCCAATCGGCCGATGCCGCATTTCACCGCTTGATGTCTCCCGGCGCCGTGCAGGCGCTCCAGACGCGGGCAATAGGCGCGTCGACGACGGTTTCAACGGTGATTTTCGGTGCGAGTCCGTCGCAATGACAACCAACGCTTGATCGCCTCGTCAGGCGCCGCCTTCGTCCGGAACCCGCGCCTCGACCAGTTGCGCCAGCAGGGCCAGCGACTCCTGCCAGCCCAGGTAGCACGCCTCTGTGGGAATGGCCGCCGGAATGCCCTTCTGGACGACGTTCAGTTCCGTGCCGCAGCCCACCGGCTGGAAGGTGACGGTGGTGCGCATTTCACCCGGCAGATTCGGGTCGTCGAACCGGTCGGTGTAGCTCAGACGCCGGTTCGGGACGACCTCCAGGAAATCGCCACCGAACGAGTGGCTGGATCCAGCGGAGAAGTTGGTGAAAGACATCCTGTACGAGCCGCCAACCCTCGGGTCGATCGCGTGAACCTTGCCGGTGAACCCGTGTGGCGGCAACCACTTGGCCAGGGCGTCCGCATCGACGAAGGCTTTGAAGACACGTTCCGCGGGCGCCTTGAGGATGCGATGGAGTTTGACGGTTCCGGTTGGCATGCTCGATCTCCGATAGAGGGTCAAAACCCGGTCAGGCGTTCGCGCGCCCTTGGTGCCGCAGGACGACGTGCATCGCCTTCTCCGACGCCACGAATTCGACGCATTCGTATCCCAGAGCCCGCAAGTCGACCCCTTCAAACAGCGGTTCTCCGCGGCCGAGCAGGACGGGCGAGACAGCAATGTGCAGCTCATCGATGAGGCGCTCACGAAGATACTGCTGGATGGTGTTCGCACCGCCGCCGATGCGCACGTCCTTTCTGTCGGCCGTCTCGCTTGCCCTGTCAAGCGCGTCGTGAATGCCGCCCGTGACGAAATGGAATGTCGTGCCGCCTTCCATCGCCAAGGGCGGACGTGCGTGATGCGTCAGGACGAACACCGGAACGTGATACGGCGGGTTGTCTCCCCACCAGCCTTTCCAGCTCAGGTCCGGCCAGGGCCCACGAATGGGTCCGAACATGTTTCTCCCGAGAATCCAGGCCCCGACATTCTCGAAACCGTGGGCGGCGAAGTCATCGTCAACCCCGGTCGTGCCGCCGATCTTGCCGAACAGGGCCCGCTGGAACGTACGTGTCGGGACCAACCACTGGTGCAGATCCGCTCCGCCAAGGCCGAGCGGATTGTCGATGCCCTGACTCGGGCCCGCTCCGTAACCGTCGAGCGAGAGGGTGAAGCCGTCAACTCGAACGCGAGTCATCTGATGCCTCCGTTTGGACGCCTGACGCCTGCAGCGCGCCAGGCCGCGAAACGCCCAACTGGACAGATTCATGGGTACGCGTCCACTGAGCAACCGGTCGGCCGTCACGCCGCCACCACGAACCCGCGGTGTCCTGTGGCCAGCCAGCCGGCGAGTCTTCCCAAGTCTCCTGCCTGCCATAGGGCGTGAGGTCCAGCAGCCGGAGCGTGGGCAGCATGGCCTCGATCCCCCGCGCCGTCGTTTCGTAGGTCTGGAACACATCGCCGCCGACCCGAAGGTAGCAGCGCAGATCGCCGCCGTCTCGGATCGCTGGCAGCGCGTCGCCGGTGTCAGCCGTCGAATACCACGGCATCGTCCAACCCATGAAATCCCGATAGGCCGCGATCTCGGCCCAGGGTCCGCTGCTGAAAACGGCGTAGCCCACGTCGCGCTCGGCCAGATAGGCGCGTACGGCCTCGTTCATCGCCACCTGGCTGTGCGTGCAACCTTCGCACTGCTTTTCGTGCGGCGCGCCGGCATGCCACATGAAGTGATAGACGAGCAGCACGCGCCGGTCTTCAAATACGTCGAGCAGGCGGACCGGGCCATGCACACCCACGACCGTGACGGGTTCCATCCGGGTCATCGGCAGGCGCCTGCGGGCCGCGGCCAGCGCATCGCCGGCGCGGGTGTACGCCTTCTCGCGCACCCGCAGTTCGGCGCGGACGCGTTCCCACGCATCGCGGGGGGCGGTTTGGGGTGTTGCGGATCCGTTCATGACACGTTCTCCCGGGTTTGAAATGCCCTCCATCCATCAACTGCGCCGCGCTGCCTCGATGGCCGCGACGTCGATTTTTCCCATCTGCATCATGGCGTCGAACGCGCGCTTGGCGGCAGCGCAATCGGTGCCGGTGAATGCCTCGGTCAAGACATCCCCTTTCTTGCCGGACGGATAGTCGCCCGGCGCGCAATGGACGGCGCCGACGGATGAATCGGGAAAGGTGGCGACGTAGAAGCGCGCAGCCTCTTCGGCGCCGCCGTCGTACCAGAGGCGGAGGGTGTTTTTGGCTGGCTTCGTCATGACGCCTCTCCTGACTCAGGCCGCTTCCGCCACATTGACCATCCACGGCGTGCCAAAGCGATCCTTGGTCATGCCGAAGCCAGGCGACCAAAACGTGGCACCAAACGGCATCACGGTTTGCCCGCCCTGCGCCAAGGCGTCGAACAGGCGCTGACCCTCGGCCACGTCGGCGGCGTGGATCGATACCCACAGGCCCTGCGCCGGCTGATAGCCGCCGCACGTGGCGTCGGCGCCCGGCATGGCGTCCGAACCCATCAGCGCCTGGTCGCCGATTTGCAGGTGCACGTGCATGATTCGGTTTTTGGCCGATTCGGGTATGAGCGGCATGCCCTCTGACGCCGGCATTTCGCCGAAGGTGCCTTGATAGGCGATGGTGCCTTTGAACAGCTTAGCGTAGAAGGCAAAGGCCTCGGCGCAGTTGCCGCCGAAATTGAGATAGGGGGTGAATTGCATGAGTGCTCCTGAGGGCCGGGTGAAGTCTGGAAATAGTGCGGATTCGGTGCGGCAGATGCTGCAGGACATAACAAGTTCCTCTGGTCGGACGGATGGCTCCCGTGTGCGCTGGATCGTCAAACCGACCGGCCGTCAAAGTGCTTGACGATCAGCGCATCCAGATCGATCCCTTCGATGCAACGCACGTTGATCGCCGCCATCGGTTTGCCCTGGGGGTCGAGAGCCTCGGCGTACGGGCGGATACCGCAAGCAGGGCAAAACCGGTGCTGGATCACGTGCGTGTGGAACGTGGTAGGTCAACGCGGCATCCTCTGGCGTAATCAGTTCCAGTTGGTCACGCGGCAGGAACCACAGCAACGAGCCTTTGCGCTGGCGGATCGAGCAGTTGCACGACAGCACTTCCTCGATCTCGCCGTCGAACTCAACCGCCACGTTCCCGCAGTGACAACTGGCTCCGTATTCCATGTGCATACCTCGTTGTGGACGATGTACACTTTACGCTCGTGAAGAGGAGAAGTGAACAGTGTCCACAAAGTTGACTAAAGATGTCGGATAAGGCTTCCGGCGCGGTTCACCGCAGTTTTCACCACGGCGATTTGCGGCACGCGCTGCTGGATCACGGCGTGGCGCTGGCGCGCGAAGGCGGGCCGAAAGCGGTTGTCTTGCGCGAGGCCACGCGCCGCGCCGGCGTTGTGCCCAATGCGGCGTATCGGCATTTCAAGAATCGCCAGGCGTTGCTCGAGGCCGTGCGTTCGGCAGCGCTCGCGCAGCTCGCGCACGCGATTGAGACCGAAGTCAACGCCGCGCAGCGATCGCCAGGACTGCGCGGCCGCGCGCGCGCAGCATTTCACGGCGTGGGGCTCGGCTACTTGCGCTTTGCACGCGAGGAGCCGGGCCTGTTTCGCACGGCGTTCGCGGCACGCCCCTTCAGCATGCACGACTCCGCCAACGACGATGACTCGCCGCGAGGTGCAAGCGGCATGGATCCGTTCGGACTGCTCGGCCACGCGCTCGATGGGATGGTCGAGGCCGGTTTGCTGCTGCCCGCACGGCGGCCAGGCGCCGAGTGGATGGCCTGGTCAGCCGTGCACGGCATGGCGTTTCTCGTGCTCGACGGACCGTTGCGCGGCTTGAGCGAAGCCGAGTATCAGGCGTTGGCCGAGCGATTGGTGTCCATGGTCGAACGGGGGCTGCTTGCCACGCCGTCGGCACAGCAAATCGCGATCGGTGGCGCATAAACCCAGCCGTCGTTGAGCAGGTCGCGATACGTGAATTACGAGCGCAACCGCTACGATTGAACGGCGATGGCGCGACGGACTCGCGAACGCATTACGCAGGCATGCCCTTGCCTTTCGTTTCCGGCAAAAACCACGGCAGGATGATCCCCAGGATGAACACTGAGCCCACGGTAACAGCCAGGTTGGACGTACCGCCGAAAAATGCGATGAGACTGCCCGCAATGATCGGAAAGAACCAGGCGACGAATCGTGAGCCGCTAAAAATCGCACTGAGCGCTGAGGTCCGGACAGTGGACGTGAAAACCTCACACGGGTAAATCGTGATCCAAACATACGCGCAACCGAGCGTGAAGAAGCCGTTGATGGGCGCAGCGATTTCCATTCCGACGGCCGTCGTGATCATGCGATAGGTCACGTAGGTGATCGCCAAGCCGCCGACGAACGACAGGCAAACGAACCAGCGCCTGCCGATCACGTCGATGATGAAGCCGGCGAGCACATAAGCGACGATCGAACCGAGGGTGTAAAGAATCGCTTCGGCTGCTGCCCATTGCCCCGGATTTGCAGCGCCTGCCGCTTTCGCGAGCCCAGCGGTCGTGCCGGGCAGCCAAGTGGCAATGGCCCAAAAGCCGACATTCGTCACGATGCCGAGGACGATGAAGATCAGGATGTAGCGCAGGGCGGTCGGTTCGGTGAACAGCTGCTTCAAGGTGAATGGCCGCTTTCCACTTGTCCCGGTATTTGATGCAGTGGTTTGCCCATCGATTTGCGTGGCAACCCAACGCTTTTCTCTCACGGCACGCTGCCATTTTTCCGATTCATCGAGCCCGCGCCGGATATACAGCACGACGAGCGCCGGAAATGCCCCCACGAGGAACACCAGGCGCCAGCTCTCATCGCCAAACGGATGGGTTGCCGATAGCACGAACCACACCAGCGACGCAACCAGCGATCCCCAGCCAAAACCCGACTGCAGGAATCCAAGCCCCTTGGTTCGAGCGTTTTCCGGCCAGGTCTCGGATACGAGCGCAACGCCGGTGCTCCACTCGCTGCCAAGTGCGAGCCCCGTCAGAAAGCGCATCACGCACAACATCACGAAACCGGTCGACAAGGCAGTGAGACCAGAGAACAGGGCATACAACAGGATGGACCACATCATCATGCGTTTGCGGCCGACGTAGTCAGCGAGGACGCCGCCGACCACGCCGCCGAAAGCCCACCCCAGCAACGTGATCCCGACCACGATGCCGGCATAAACGCTGAAGGTCTTTGCCTCACCCGGCGTCAACAGCGAATGCAGCATCGGCCCGAGCACGACGATGAGCGCCATGGCCTCATAGCCATCGAAAATCCAGCCGAGGAAGCTGCCGTTCAGCGTGGCCCAGTGCTTTCTCGTGAGACCGTCGTACCAATGCGGCGCGGCCGCGGCCCCCAATACCTGTGTCGTCAAAATTTGCCTCCTGATTCGAATTTGTTTGCCCGGCAGTTCATTCAGATGCGGAGCGTCGAATCCGGGCGACCGGCGTTCTGGGTGCGCGTTACCAGCGCAGCCCACGCATGCTACGCCTCAGTTCGCCGCGCGCGGAATCTCGTTATTCTTGGTCGGTAGTCGGCTCTTGCGCCGTCCTGTCATGGTGACTTGCCGGCACGATTCGATTGACCTTTTTCACTGCGAGGCATCCCACCTTGGCTTCAGCCCTTTTTTCACCCCTTGACCTCAAGACCCTTCGACTGGAAAACCGCATCGTCGTGAGCTCGATGTGCCAATACAGCGCCACCAATGGGTCGGCGAGTGCGTGGCATCGCGCTCATCTGGGCATGCTTGCCGGCAGCGGCGCGGGGCTGTTGATGATGGAAGCGACAGCCGTATCGGCCGAAGGTCGGATTTCCTGGGGTGATCTGGGGCTGTATTCCGATGCCAACGAGCATGCGCTGGCTGGCGTGCTGGAGGGCGTGCGTGAGTTCAGCGCGATGCCCATCGGCCTGCAGCTTTGCCACGCCGGGCGCAAGGCGTCGAGTGAAAAGCCCTGGTTGGGCGGCAAGCTGATTCCGGCGGACGATCCCCACGGCTGGCAGCCGCTGGGTGTCTCGGCCATCGCCATGAGCGCGTCCGAGCCGCCGCCGCTCGCGCTGGATCACGCGGGCTTGGCGCGCGTGCGCGACGACTTTGTCGCGAGCGCCAGGCGTGCCGCCCGCATCGGCCTGGACGCGCTGCAATTGCACTTCGCGCACGGCTACCTGATGCACCAGTTTCTGTCGCCGATCACCAATCAGCGTAGCGATGCGTACGGCGGCTCGCTGGAAAACCGGCTGCGCTTCCCGCTGGAAGTATTTGCCGCGGTGCGCGCAGCGTGGCCCGACAAGCCGCTCGGCATCCGCGTTTCGGCCACCGACTGGATCGAAGGCGGCTGGGATTTGCCGCAGACGGTCGAACTTGCGCGACAGGTCCAATCACTCGGCTGCGACTGGATCGACGTGTCTTCGGGTGGTATTGCGCATGAGCAAAAGATTCCAGTGGGCATCGGCTACCAACTTCCCTTCGCTCGCGAGGTTCGCCGTGCGACCGGGATGCTGACCAGCACTGTCGGCCTCATCACCGAGCCCAAGCAGGCCGAGCAAATCATTGCGACTGGGGATGCCGATCTGGTGACCCTGGCCCGCGCAATGCTGTGGGATCCGCATTGGCCGTGGCACGCGGCGGCCGAACTGGGCGCCAGCGTCACCGCGCCGCCGCAGTATTGGCGATCGCAGCCGCACGGTGTCCGAGATGTTTTTACCGGGTGGAAGGCGAGTGCGCGGCGTTCTGGCCAGTGAGACGGCCCCAGCCGCTTGGGCGGGCTGAATCGTCCTTGGTTTGAGAACGTTCCCGTTCAAGCTCGGGCGACAACTCTCCCGCGCCGCGCTCCAGCGCATACCGCTCACTCTTCTTCGTGCCGGCCAGTCCTTTACACGTGACGCGCCGGGCGGCCCAGGATCGTGCAGGAGCACGGCCCGCGTCGATCAGCGAATCATTTTTTGCCAGGCGCGGAACGCATCGTGCTCCGCGTCTCCCAGCCATTCGAAGCCGGCCATCTCAGTTGTGATCAGGCGGCAGCCTACCGCCGCCAGGCGCGCAAACGCGGCGTCGCGGTTGTGCGGAGAGCGCGAGCCCGACGCATCGGTCACGATCCACACGGCCCAATCGGCATCGTTCAGGTCGAGTGCGGTCTGCATCAGGCAGACGTGCGCTTCGCAGCCGGCGACCACCAGCGCCCTGCGCTCGCCTCGGGCGTGCAGCGGCGCAGCCAGAACGTGCTCGGCGCTGAAGCGATTTTTGGTGATGGTTTCATCGCAAAGCGCGCCCACGGCCGGCACCAGCGCGCCGAGTTTTGCGGGTGTTTGCTCCGTGCCGAGAACCGGGATGTGCAGCAGCCGTGCCAGCGTGCCGAGACGGTGCGCGTTGGCCAGCACCTGCTCCCCGCCAGAGATCGCCGGCATGAGGCGCGCCTGGTAGTCAATCAGCAGCAACTGGGATTGGTTGGCGTCGAGAAGCATGGGTTTTGCGCACAATCATTCAGCCACCCATCGTAACCGGTATGCAGGCTACGGACGGGGGGTGCTGCTCAGCCGCGCGCATGGCGCGGAATTCAGGGCACTCACGAAATCGGCGTACCACCCGAGCGCATCGTGCGTCAGCAAATGCCGATACATGCCGGACCAGCGCTGCCGGCGTTCCGGCAAGGACAGGGTCAGCGCCCGCTCGATGGCGTACGCGATCTGCTCCGCGTCCTCGGGGTCAACCGGGACGGCGCCGGCCAACTCGCGCGCGGCGCCGGCGTGCCGCGAGAGAATAAGCACGCCCGGGTCATCCGGATCCTGCGCCGCCACGTATTCCTTGGCGACCAGATTCATGCCGTCACGCAGAGGGGTGAGCAGCGCCACCCGGGCCGTGCGGTAGAGCCCGATCAGCGCCGGCGCCGCGAGACCTTTCATCATCGTATGGACGGGAACCCAGCCAGGCTGCCGGTAACGTGCATTGATGGCGGCGGTGCGGGCATTCAGTCGCGCCCGCAACCTCTGGTATCCCGGCACACCGCGGCGCGAATCGGGAATCACCTGGAGCAATTCGGTTCTCCCATGCCGATCAGGGTGATCACGCAAAAATGCGTCAAAACCGGCGAGCCGCCGGTCAATGCCCTTGGCGGGGTCAAGCCGATCGACGCCGAGAACCCGTTGGCATCCCCGGTCCGGCCGGCAAGCGTGCATTCCGTCATCGCACGCCCGGGCGAGCGCGGCGACGACGCCGGTCGCAATGCTGGCCGGAAAGACGCCAATCCGGCTGGCGACGAATTCCGCCGCAGGCGCATGAGCCACGGCGGTCAGGAGCCGGCACAAACCATCTGCATCCAGCGCGGTCTGCACGCCGATCAAGTCGTAGGCCCGCAGCGATGCCAGCAGCGGTCCGTGCATCGGCAAAGCGCGCCACGCAACCGGGCTGGGGCACGGCGTGTGCAGAAAGAACCCAATGCGGTTGCGCACGCCCAGCGCCCGCAGTTCGGCGCCCAGTGGGATCAGGTGGTAGTCGTGGATCCAGACGCAGTCGTCGGGCTGCAGGAGCGGTGCGAGCCGCCAGGCGAAGAGGTGATTCACGCTGCGATACGCGCGGTAGTCTTCGGGATTGCCGCGCACCCGGTCGGTCAGACCGTGCAGCAGAGGCCACAGGGTCTGGTTGCAAAAGCCGGCGTAGTGGTGCCGATACTCCGGCGCCGTCAAATCCAGCCATGCGTAATCGACGTTGGCACGTGTTCCCAGGGACAGACGGCGCTCCGCAGCGGCAACGCAGCGGCCGCTCCAGCCCATCCACAAGCCGCCAAAGGCAGTCGCCCCAGGCTTGAGGGCGGTGACCAAGCCGCTGGGCGCGGCAGACCCAGCGAAGGCGGGCACACGGTGTGAAACCAGAACCACGCGCCCCACTACCGGCCGCCCATACCCGAAACGCGCAAGGGGTCGACCATCCGCGCCATTCAGCTTGCTGGCGGATGGGGCTCGCCCAACGGCATCGGCACCGGCTCATCCGGCAGGACAACGCCCGCGCGCGCGGTGAGCCGGTGGCCCATGAACATCGGGCGATTGGCAAAGCTCGCGAGGAGCGGCATGAAGTCCCGTGCCGCCACGGTCTTGAGCCAGCCCCCGGCCGCAAAGGATTCGCCGAATTGCCGCACGGGATCGGCACGCACGGTGGGTCCGATCACGACCAGCGGCGTCGGATCGCCGGTGTGCATGACGCCGTTGACCGAGGGCGTGGCGTGGTCCCCGGTGATCGCAATCACGGCCGACTGCGCCATTTCCGGCAGCGCGGCCAGCCCCGCGTCGATGGCCTCCAGAACGTCGCGTTTGGCGAACGGATTCTTGGTGTGTCCGGCCTCGTCCGTGGCCTTGGTGTGCACGTGCACGAAACGGGCGCCATCGGCAATCAGTTGGCGCGCGCAGTCCAGGCGCCGGGCGACATCGGCGCCCGGATCCGATGCCGGTTTCAAGTGGACAAATGGCATGCCGAGGTATTCGGCCAGCCCGCGATAGAACGTGGCATCGGTGACCGCCGCGCCACGAATGCCGTGCAGCGACAAAAACGATGGCGTCGGCAGCCGGCCGCCGGCCCATTTGGTCGTCAGGACGTCAAGCGCCGGTCGGCCTTCCGTCCTGCGCCGCGCATTGGTCGGGCTCGCCAGCAAGCGGGCGCGCACGGCATGCAGTGCGGCATTCAAATTGGCGGTGAGCCGCGCGGCGCCGGGATCGATTGCCAGCGGCTTCAGCCAATAGTGGAACGTTTCAAAGAACGGATCCGAATCGGTGACCGACGCAAAACCGCTGCCGGGAATTTTCAGGATCGCCTGACCGCGGCTGCCCAGCGACTGCAGCGCCATGCCGTGGTTCTGCAGCGGCCCCTGCAGCTCGTCCAGCAACGCGTTGGCATCCGCATCGTCGGGGCCACGTTCGGCGCGGCCGGTGACCAGGAGCCGGTCGCCTGCGACGCGTGAGGTACGCAGCGCCGCGTAGAGCACGCCCTCGCCATCCGTAACCGCAACGCCGGAGCCCAGCGCTTCGAGCACCGCACGACCGGGAAAGGGCTCGTCAGCGTAACCAAACATGGCCCAGTGCGCCCACTCCGAGCTGGGTGCCCTTCCCCAGCCGAACGGGATGTGCCATCCATTCATGCCGGCGGCGGCGAGCCGGTCCAGGTTGGGCGTGTTCGCGGCCTCGGACGGGGTCTTGCCGCCGAGCTCCGGAATGGCGCGATCGCCCAAGCCATCCAGCACCAGCAGGATCATGGGCAGGCGGTCGTCCTCCAGGCGCGGCTGGTCTTCGCCGTAACCGGCCGGGATCATCGCGATTGCTCCGGCGCAGGCACGACATCCAGCACACGTTGGCGCCACGCACGCACCAGCGGCACGACGGCGTCGGGCACGTCCGGCTCCCAATCCCCGCCCGCGCGGATCAAAGTGCGGATCGTGCCGCCGTTGACGCGATGCGCGGCGTCGCCAGCGAGCGCACGCACCGCGTAACCCGCGTTCTTGAGCAAATCCACCTTCGCTTCCTCCCATGGCGAATAGACGCGAACCAACTGCAGCGCGGTGAGTGGCACATAGGACGCCCAGTACGCCGGTGCGCCCAAATCGAACGGAACGATGGTGGCACGCTCCAGCCAGCCGCGCTCACGCAAGACGGCGGCCACGAACCGGCTGCGCTCGAAATACGTGAATGGGTTGTCCTGCGGGCGGTGGCGATGGGTGGACGCGGTTGATTGGTACAAGGCGCCCTGATCCGGGTTGGTAATGGCAACGATCAGTTGCTCGGCTTCCTGCAGCGCACGCTCGAAGAGTTCCACGTGCTGCCGGTGCAGCGGCTGAAAGCGCCCGCTGACGCACGCCAGTTTCACCAACGGCCCCTCGTCTCGTCCTGCATGGCTCACGAATATTTCATCACGCCGCGGGCTATCGCATTGCGCTGGATCTCCGACGTGCCGGCCGGGATCCGCAAATTGCGCGCCACGCGAAACAGCTTTTCCTCCGGGCTGCCCAGCAGCAAGCCGACCGCGCCGCGCACCTGTACGGCGTTGTCGGTCACGCGATAGAAGGCTTCGTCGTTGATGACCTTGACCAAGCTGACGAGGCGTGGCGCACGGTGGTCCAGCGGCACCGCATAGGGGCCGCCCAGCGCTTCGAGTTCGGTGAGCGCGACCAGCGCCGCGGCGTGCGCCTGATAGATGTTGAGGTCCATATCCGCAATCAGGTGCTGCACCGCCTGCAGATCGGCAATCGGGTGGCCGCCCGACTTGCGCTCCCGCGCGAACGTGCGCGCCCGATGCAGCAGCCAGCGGCCCCAGCCCGCGCACATGCCGCCGCGCGAGAGCCGGCGCCAGTTGATCCAGGCCATCGCCAGGCTGAAACCGTCGCCGATTTCGCCCACGATGCACTCCGCGGGCACGCGCACGTCGTCGAAATGCAGCGTGCCGGTGAGGCCGTCGTTCAGCATGGTCGGAATGTCCCTGCCGCGCGAGAAGCCTGGCGCCTTGGCGTCCACCAGGAACATCGAAAGCGAGCGCGTGCCCGCGCCCGGCTCGGTCACGGCAACCACCTGGATCAGGTCGGCAAAGTGCGCGTTGGTGATCCACGCCTTGGTGCCGTTGATGATCCAGTCGGTACCGTCGCGCGCGGCGTGCGTGCCCATGGCCAGCACGTCAGACCCCACCGATTCCTCGGTGTTGGCGAATGCAGCGCTGATTTCGCCGTGGATGAGCGGCGTGAGCCAGCGCTCGCGCGCCTCGGCGGAGCAGTGCTCAAGCACCGGGCTCGGCCCCTCGGTCCAGCCGTACGCCGCAAGCCCCAGACCCAAGCCCGAGTGGCGATAAACGAACTCCACTGCGTGGTTTTGCTCGATCAGCCCGAATCCGCCGCCGCCTGCCGCCGCGCCGATGTGCGGCGCGTACAGGCCGGCTTTCCCGGACAGGCGCTGCACCTCGCGTCGCGCCGCCCACACGGCCGGATGCATGCGCCCCGCTTCGTCCAGCTTCGGATTCCACGGCGTGCCCACACCCTGGCGCGCCAAGTCCTTTTCGATCGGCGCGACCCGTTCGTCCAGGAACGCCTGAAACTTTTCGTTGTACGCCTTTACGTGAGGCGAAACGCCGATATCGGTGGTATTCATGGGCTTTGATCCTGTTGGGGCGAGAACTGGCCAAAAAAGGCCCGCTCGTGAATGCAACGGGGGTCGGAGAGCGGCAGTGGCACGTCACGTGCCAGCAGCTTACATGGAGCGACCGCAAGCCAGTTTATCCCGCATGGATTGCGCCGCGGCCAGGTGCATCGCGCCCGCACCTGCGGCGCCAGCGTTGTCGAGTGAGGAAATCCATGGGAACGCACACGCTCTGTGTGCAGTGCGCGCGCATCTCGTTGAAATCGACAACCAATCGAGCGGCTTGTCGTTGAAGCGCTGCAGGCAATCGGGCGCTGATCAAGCGATCTGGACTGGACTTTGTTGGCCCCTCTCTCGTTCTTGGCCAACGCAGAAAACCCCGGCGAACCGTGGACAAAGTCCCGGCTCTTGGGATACTTGGCGCTTTTTTGACAATAAGAGCTGGACCCCCAGTCGTCTGGTGAAAATCTATTGCTTGCCTTGTGAAAGCTCGTCATGAGTCGCCGCTTTTCGCGGGTTCTAATCGCGCCGGACGCGCCAGCCGTGAACCGCCGGCGTCACGGCCCCGGGTGGACGAGAAACAGGACGTGGCTGCCCGGGCGAGCGGTATCCTGTCACTGTCCCGACATTCCAATCCGATGACTCTTCTGATCACTGGCGGCGCCGGCTTCATCGGCAGCAATTTCATCCTGGACCACTTGGCGCATGCGGATGAGTCGGTGATCAATCTGGATCGCCTGACCTACGCCGGCAACGCGGAAAACCTGGCCGCGTTGCAAGGTGATGTGCGCCACACGCTGGTGTGCGGCGACATCGCCGACCGTGCATTGGTGGGGCGGCTGCTGGCCGAGTACCCGCCGCGCGCGGTGGTGCACTTCGCGGCCGAGAGCCACGTGGACCGCTCCATCCGCGGGCCGGAAGACTTCATCCAGACCAACATCGTGGGCACGTTCCGTTTGCTGGAAACAGTGCGGGCCTGGTGGAGCGCGCTGCCGTCGCCGCAGCAGCGCGGCTT
Organism: Burkholderiaceae bacterium; assembly: GCA_004299095.1. GTDB lineage: Bacteria > Pseudomonadota > Gammaproteobacteria > Burkholderiales > Burkholderiaceae_C > Ottowia. The sequence continues at coordinate 21,594 of SCQQ01000017.1, forward strand.
CCGCTTCCTGCATGTCAGCACGGACGAGGTGTACGGCGCGCTGGCGCCAGACGCTGCGCCATTTGCCGAGGGCCATCAGCATCAACCCAACAGTCCGTATTCCGCCAGCAAAGCGGCCGGCGACCACCTGGTGCGCGCCTGGTTCCAGACCTACGGCTTGCCCGTGCTGACCACCCACTGCAGCAACAACTACGGGCCGTATCAGTTCCCGGAAAAACTCATTCCGCTCATGATCGTGAACGCCCTCGCGGGCCAGCCGCTGCCGATCTACGGCGACGGCCTGCAGGTGCGTGATTGGCTGTACGTGGGCGACCATTGCCGCGCGCTTGAACACGTGCTGGCGGCTGGCAGTCCAGGCGAGACCTACAACATCGGCGGCCAGTGCGAGCAAACCAACCTGCGGATCGCACGCACGCTCTGCGCGTTGCTCGATCGCCTGCGCCCCAAGCCGGACGGGCGCAGCTACGCCGAGCAAATCACGTTCGTCGCCGATCGCCCCGGGCACGACCGCCGTTACGCCATCAATGCCGGCAAGATCGCACGCGAATTGGGTTGGAAGCCAGCAGAGACGCTGGCGACCGGGCTGCTCAAGACCGTGCAGTGGTACCTGGACCACCCCGAATGGCTGGCGCACGTCCAGACCGGCGCGTACCGCAAGTGGATGAATCGGCACTACGGAGCGATGCCGACATGAAAATCCTGCTGCTCGGCGGGGACGGCCAGGTCGGATTCGAGCTGCAGCGTGCGCTGGCGCCGCTTGGGCCAGTCAGCGCCTTCGATCATGCCGGCTGCGACGTGACCGACACACCGCTGTTGCGCAAGGTGATACGCGGCGCGCATCCCGACGTGATCGTGAATGCGGCGGCCTACACCGCCGTGGACCGCGCCGAAACCGAACCCGCGCTGGCGCATGCAATCAACGCGGCGGCGCTTGCCGTCATCGGCAGCGAAGCGGCGCGCACCGGGGCACTCGTGGTGCACTATTCCACCGACTACGTTTTCGACGGCACCAAGGAAGACGCCTACCACGAACGGGACCATCCGAATCCAGTCAACGTATACGGCGCCAGCAAGCTGGCGGGTGAACAGGCGCTGCAGCAATCAGGCGCGCGCCACCTGATTTTTCGCACCGGCTGGGTTGTCGGCATGCACGGCCAAAATTTTGTCAAAACCATCCTGCGATTAGTGCGCACGAAGACCACGCTGGACGTGGTCGCCGACCAGTGGGGTGCGCCCACGCCCGCGGCGCTGATCGCCGACGTGACGGCGGTTTGCCTCCGAGCGGCCGCGCATGCACCCGACGCCGACTTCTGCGGTCTGTACCACCTGGTTTCGAGCGGACGCACCCAGTGGCACGAATACGCCTGCCGAATAGTCGACCAGGCGCAGCGCGCCGGCTGCACGCTGGCCTTGCCGAGCACCGGTATTCGCGCGGTTGCGACCAGCGTCACACCGCGGCAGGCCAGGAGGCCCTGCAATTCGACGTTGGACACGCACAAGCTGCGCGACACATTCGGCCTGCACCTGCCCGATTGGCGCGAAGCGGTGGACCCGGTACTGGGCGAACTGTTTCAAACACTGCGCTCGACCGCCGTTGCACCTTGGCGACCGAGACCTTCCGACGAACCGGGTTGCATCAGCCATCAGGCGCCCGCGGTTGCTCCTAAGCCGTAAATCAAAGGGACGCGCTTTGCCCAAAAACGTCGGGATACCCCATGAAACCCAAAAGCCGTCGTCTTCGCGAAGCCTGCCCACGCCCCCGATCACGGAGCGGGAACCTCGGGCGCTCCTGATGCACCCGACGAAAGCGCCGGGTTCCCGCCTTCGCGGGAATGACGGGAAGACGTGGAGCGTCGCCATGCCTTCCGACCACTGTGCAAGCACGCCCACCCTGAACGACACACGGGCTCTTGATCTTTGCGCTGCGCCATGAAAGCCACCCCCACCCGCATTCCCGACGTGCTGATCTTGGAGCCTGAGGTGTTCCACGACGCGCGCGGCTTTTTTCTGGAAAGTTTCAACCGGCAGGCGTTCGCTGCCGCGACCGGCACGCAGCTCACCTTCGTGCAGGACAACCAGAGCCGCAGCGCGCGCGGCGTGCTGCGCGGGCTGCACTACCAGATCCTGCAACCCCAGGGGAAGCTGGTGCACGTGGCGCAGGGAGCGGTATTCGACGTGGCCGTCGACCTGCGCCACAGCTCGGCCACGTTCGGCCAGTGGGTCGGCACGGAACTGAGCGCCGAGAATCACCGGCAACTCTGGATTCCACCGGGCTTTGCACACGGATTCCTGGTGCTGAGCGATTCAGCCGATTCGCTTTACAAAACCACCGATTACTACGCGCCAGAGCACGAGCGCTGCATTCGCTGGGACGATCGGACGCTCGGGATCCGCTGGCCGCTGGACGGCAACCCGCTGTTGTCCGCGCGGGATGCCGCCGGTCAGGATTTCAACGCCGCCAGCGTCTTTGCGTAGCCCTGGCAATGCCGCCAGCAGACATCGGCGACGCCACGGCAGCGGGGCTCATTTCGTCAACCGCAACGACTGCCGCCACAGCTTGGGTGCGATGGCGTCGCACCGCCGCTCATACGCGCCCATACGCATCGTCGAACCGCACGATATCGTCTTCGCCGACGTAATCGCCGCTTTGCACTTCGATGATCGCGAGCGGCCCCGGGCCCGGATTCGCCAGCCGGTGTTTGTGCCCTGCGGGGATGTAGGTGGATTGATTGGTGCGCAGGAGCGACGTGGTGGTGTCGGCCGTGACTTGAGCCGTTCCCCGCACCACCACCCAGTGTTCGCTGCGGTGATGGTGCATTTGCAGACTGAGCTGGGCGCCCGGCTTGACTTCGATGCGCTTGATCTTGAAACCCACCCCTTCTTCGAGCACGGTGTAGGTGCCCCACGGCCGATGGACGGTGCGGTGCAATTTGTACGCTTCGCTCCCCCGCGCCTTGAGCCGCGCATAAACCTGTTTCACGTCCTGGCACGATTCCCGGCTCGAGACCAGCAGCGCATCCGCGGTATCGACGATGACCAGACCGTGGACGCCGACCACGCCCACCACGCGGCCATCCGCCCGGACGTAGCAATCGGTGGCGCCTTCCACGACCACATCGCCGCGGAGCCGGTTGCCGGACGCATCCGCTGGGGTCAACGTACTCACCGCGTTCCACGAACCGATGTCGCTCCAGCCGATCGCGCACGGCACGACGGCCACGGCATCGGATTTCTCCATGAGCGCGTAGTCGATGGAATTCCTGGGCACGCGATCGAACGCAGCGCGATCGAGTTCGATCTGACGCATCCCTTGCCCTTCCGCGATACGCGCCTGGTCGAGCGCTTTCCGCGTCGCCGCCAGGATGTCCGGGCAATGGCGCTCCATCTCGGCCAGCAGCGTCGACACGGTGAAGCAGAACATGCCCGAATTCCAGAAAAAGCGGCCGGAATCGACGTATTCGCGCGCTTTTTCGGGCGACGGCTTCTCGACGAAACGCAGCACCTTGCTGCCTTCTGCCTCGATGTAGCCGTAGCCGGTTTCGGGGCTCGTGGGCTGGATGCCGAACGTCACCAACTTGCCCTCGCGCGCAAGTTCGCGCGCCTTGCCCACGGCAGACTGGAATCCCGCCTGGTCCGCCACCAGATGATCGGCCGCCAGGATCAGCAGTTCGGCGTCCTCGCCGTGAGTGCGCGCGACCTGCAGCGCGGCCGCGGCCACGGCCGCCGCGGTGTCGCGGCCCAGCGGCTCGAGCACGAACGACACGCTGACATCCGTGACCTCGACTTCCCTCAGGTCATCGACCAGTGTGAAAAACAGGTCGCGGTTGGAGACCACCAGCACCTCGGTTACGCCCTCCAGCGAGGTGGCGCGCAGAAGCGCTTTCTGCAGCAAGCTTTGGCCATCGGCCAGCCGCATGAACGGCTTCGGGTACTGCTCGCGCGACACCGGCCACAACCGTGACCCGGCGCCGCCGCACAAAATGACCGGAAACAATGCCATCGAATTTCGCTCCATGCTGGTCTTGCCGTGCGCAAGCCCGTCCATTTATCTCTGCCGTTGATTTTGCGGCCTGCCCCATGTTCATCGCGACTGCTCCGCCGTTAGATCCGGCCTCGCGCACAGCACCGCGAACCCCGCGCACGGCTCAGCGCCCCGCCGGCGCCCTCGACGCATCCAACAGGGCCTCGGCCGGCTGCGGCGTGCCGATGGGCGCCAGCGCCTTGCCTTCCTGGATGGCTTTCATGTCTTCCTCGCTCGGAACCAGGCCGGCCACCCAGTAATCGAGCACGCGGCGCACGATGGGCGCGGCCACTTGCGCGCCGAAGCCAGCGTTCTCGACGATGGCTGCCACCGCGATGGTCGGGTGGTCGGCCGGCGCGAAGGCGATGTAGAGCGAATGGTCGCGCAAGTGCTCTTTCAGCTTCTTCGCGTTGTAGACCTGGTCGGCGCCGAGCGAAAAGGTTTGCGCGGTGCCGGTCTTGCCGCCCGAGGCGTAGAGCGCGCCGGCAAACGCGGCGCGCGACGTGCCCTTGACCGGCACGTTCTCCATGTCGCTCAGGATCTCGGCCACGTTCTGCGGCTTGTAGCCCATGTCGTGGCCGGGCGGCTCCGGCACCGCGACGAACTGGTGCGTGAGCGCGCTGGCGCGCGCTTCCAGCAAGTGCGGTTTGTGACGCACGCCGCCGTCGGCCAGCGTCGCCGTCGCGTTCGCCAACTGCAGCATCGTGAAGTTGTTGTAGCCCTGGCCGATGCCGAGCGAAATCGTTTCGCCCTTGAACCAGTGCTGCTGCGCCGGTTTGCGATACGCCTTGCGCTTCCACTCGGTGGAGGGCAGCACGCCGCGGCGCTCACCGGGCAAATCAATGCCGGTCAATTGGCCGAAGCCGAGCGGTTTCATGAAATCGTGGATCGTATTCACACCCATGTCGTTGGCCAGTTGGTAGAAGTACACGTCGCTCGAATAGGTGATGGCGCGGCGCAAATTGACGGCACCGAGCGCTTCGCCCGAGCGAAACGTGTGCCCGGCAAAAGTCCACGAACCAGTATCGATGATGGTCGTGCTGGGCGTGCGGAAGCCCAATTGCAGCGCGGCCAGCCCCATGAACGGCTTGTACGTGGAGCCGATCGGGAAAGTGCCGCGCAGCGCCCGGTCCAGCAGCGGCTTGTCGGGCGAATTGTTCAGTTCGTCCCAGGTCTCTTGGTCCAGCCCTTCGACGAACAGATTCGGGTCGAACGTCGGCTTGCTCACGAATGCCAGCACGTCGCCGTTGCGCGGGTCGATCGCCACCAGCGCGCCGCGGCGGTCGCCGTACATGTCCTCGACCAGCTTTTGCAGCCGCAAGTCGAGCGTGAGGCGCACCGAATCGCCCGGAATGGCCGGCCGCCGGGCCAGGCGTCGCACGGCATAGCCGCTGGCGCGCGTTTCCAGTTCCTCGACGCCGGTGGTGCCGTGCAGGATTTTTTCGTACTCCGCTTCGATGCCCTCCTTGCCGATGGTGTCGGTGCCGCGGTAGTTGGCCTCTTCGTCGGAATCGTCGATCCGCTCTTTTTCCTTCTCGTTGATGCGGCCGACATAGCCAATCACGTGCGACGCCACTTCGCCCTGCGGGTACACGCGGAACAGGCGCACATCGATTGCCACGCCCGGAAAGCGGTATTGCTGCGCTGCGAAGCGCGCCACCTCCTGATCGGTCAGGCGCGTCTTGATCGGCACCGACTCGAATCCGCGCGAGCCGGCGCGCAGCCGCTGGAAGCGCTTGCGATCACGCGGCGTGATCTCCACCACGCTGCCCAGGTCATCGATCACCTGGTCAAGCGGCCGGTCCAGCTTGGATGGCGTGATTTCCAGCGTGTAGGCCTTGGTGTTGGTGGCCAGCACCACGCCGTTGCGATCCAGGATTTCCCCGCGCGCGGGGACGATGGGCACGACCGCCGTGCGATTCGATTCGGCCTGGTCCTCCAGATCCTCGTAGTCGATCACCTGCAACGTGTAAAGCCGCCACGCCAGCCCGCCAAACGCCACCAGCACCGCCAGCACCGCCAGCAGCACGCGCAAGCGAAAGCGCGTGAGGTCTTGCCGGACATCGTGGACTTCGGTCACGGGCGCGATGCCTCCCGATCAGAGCGGACGCGTGGCATCGGGATGCGGGGCACGGCGCTGCGGCGCCAGCAGCAACACGCTGATGATCGGCCAGAGTGCGGTTTCGAGAAGCGGCTGCAACACGATCAGCCAGCCGGGAAACGCAGCGCCACCGATCAGCCGCAGCACCAGCACGATCGCGTGCGCCAGCACAAAGACCGGCAGCAACTGCAGCGCCTGGCTGGGCACGGTGAACCACAGCAGGCGGCGCCGCGCCAGCAGCGCGCAGTAGGTCAACACCACGTAGGCAAGCGCGTGCTGCCCCAAGAGCGATACCTGGTGCACGTCAAGCACCAAGCCGAGCAGGAACGCCACCACCAGCCCGACGCGGCGCGGCTGGTACAGGCTCCAGAACACCAGCGCCACCGCCAGGAAATCGGGCATCCACAACACCCGGCCGAGCGGCAGCAGATCGAGCAGCAGCGCGACGATCAGGCTGGCCCAGATGAACGTGGGGCTGGCGGGCAGCAGCAGGGGTTGGCCGCGTCTCATGGCGAACGCTCCCGTTTCTTGGCTGGCGCCTTGATCGGCGCCTTTGAATTCGAGCGCCGGGCCGCCGCCGGTTTCTCCGGTGCGGCCGGCTTGCTTACCGATTGGGTCAGCGCCGGCAGCCCCATGCCACTGGGCGGCGCGGGCTCGGAGACCGGGTCCAGCACCATCACGAAGCTCAACGCATTCAACGCCGCCACCGGCTGGCACTCGACGTGCGCAAACCCGGCGTCGCCTTGCGCATCCACGCGCACGACCTGCGCCACCGGCAAGCCCGGCGGATACACGCCGTCGATGCCGCTGGTGGTGAGCAAATCGCCAACGCGCACGTCTTCGGAGGGCGCTACGTAACGCAATTCGAGCAGGTTGCCGTGAACGCTGGAATCGCCGTACGCCACGCTGCGCACGCCGGTGCGCGCGTTCAACACCGGAATGACCTGGTTGCGATCGGTAAGCAGCGTGATTTCGCTCATCAGCGGATACACCTGCGTGACTTGACCGACCACGCCGGCCCCGTCGATCACCGACGAGCCGTCCTCAATCCCCTGCACTCGGCCCTTGTTGATGACGACACGACGGCTGAACGGGTCGGTGGCGTCGTACAACACCTGCGCCGCGTGCGATTTCACGTGCACGCGCTGCTCCAGCTTGAGCAATCCGCGCAAGCGCGCGTTTTCCAGCATCAACTGCTCGACCTGGCCGGCGCGCTGCGATTGCGCCAGCAACTGGCGCTGCGCCGCTTCGCCGGTCTTGCGCGCGGTTTTCAGATCAGTCATGTAGCTGGCCGCGTTTTCGGCCCACTGCACCGGCTGCAGCGCCAGCCACTGCGCCGGGTACAGGACGGTGGCAATGGCCGCACGCAGCGGCTGGACCACGTGGAAGCGGGCGTCGGCCACCATCAGGAAGAGCGCCAGCGCGCACAGCAGCACGAGACGCGCCAGCGGTGACAAGCCGCGATTGAACGAAGGCGGTACGGAACGATCGAGGGTTTCAATCGGCGGCATGGCGGAAACCGAATCCAGGGATCAGTTCCAGATCGGCCGGGAAGCGCCCAGGCGCCGGCGCCTGTGGATGGGAAGCCGCGTCGCGATCACGCAGGCTGCGGCGCTTCGCGCCGGCATCACTCACTCGTAAAGATGTTCCCCAGCCGGTCCATGCGCTCCAGAGCCATGCCGCAGCCCCGCACCACGCAGGTGAGCGGGTCTTCGGCCACCAGCACGGGCAACCCGGTTTCCTCGGCCAGCAGGCGTTCCAGATCGTGCAGTTGCGCGCCGCCGCCGGTGAGCATCATGCCGCGCTCGGCGATGTCGGCGCCGAGTTCGGGTGGGGTCTGTTCCAGCGCCTTCTTCACTTCGGAGACGATGCTGTTGAGCGGCTCGGTCAGTGCTTCCAGGATTTCGTTGCTGCTGATGGTGAAACTGCGCGGCACGCCTTCGGCCAGGTTGCGGCCCTTGACTTCCATTTCGCGCACTTCGCTGCCCGGGAACGCGCTGCCGATGGTCTTCTTGACCAGCTCGGCGGTCTGGTCGCCGATCAGCATGCCGTAGTTGCGCCGGATGTAATTGATGATGGCGTCGTCGAACTTGTCGCCGCCCACGCGCGCCGAGCCCTTGTAGACCATGCCGCCAAGCGAGATCACGCCCACTTCGGTGGTGCCGCCGCCGACGTCGACCACCATGGAGCCGCGCGCTTCGCTCACCGGCAGGCCAGCGCCGATCGCCGCTGCCATCGGCTCCTCGATCAAGTAAACGTCGGAAGCACCTGCGCCCAAGGCCGACTCGCGGATGGCGCGGCGTTCCACCTGGGTCGAGCCGCACGGCACGCAAATGATGATGCGCGGGCTGGGCTTGAACAGGCCGCGCGGATGGACGATGCGGATGAATTGCTTCAGCATCTGCTCGGTGATGGTGAAGTCGGCGATCACGCCGTCTTTCATCGGCCGGATGGCGTCGATGTTGCCGGGCACCTTGCCCAGCATGGCCTTGGCTTCGCGGCCCACGGCCTGAATCGTCTTGCGCCCCTGCGGGCCGCCTTCGTGGCGGATGGCCACGACCGAAGGCTCGTCCAGCACGATGCCTTTCATGCGTACGTAAATCAAGGTGTTGGCGGTACCCAGGTCGATCGCCAAGTCGGTCGAAAAGTACCGACGGAGAGCACCAAACATGAAAAATCCTTTTGAGAGAGCGGCTGTCGGCTCTTGCTGCCGCCACGAAGCGACCGTTGCATCGGGGTCACTCAGGCATGCATTGCACTGCGCGCGGCCGCACCGGGCGGTCGCGGCAAAGGCGGGATAATACAGCATAACCGCGCTTTCGTGGTGCCGAAAACGGCCGGCAAAGCGCTCTTCCCTCGGGACGCTTTGACACCATGGACCTCACCCTCGGCGACATCGATCACATCGCGCATTTGGCACAACTCGATCTGGGCAGCGACGCGCGTGAGACGCTGCGAAAACAGCTCAGCGCCTTCTTTGGCCTGGTGCAGACCATGCGCGCCGTGGACACCGAAGGCATCGAGCCGCTGGCACAGCCGCTGGCCGCGATCGAAGACGTGCCGCTGCGCCTGCGCGACGACGTCGCCACCGAGCCCAACCAGCGCGACGCCAACCAGAGGAGCGCGCCGGCGGTCGAACAAGGGCTGTTTCTGGTGCCGCGGGTGATTGAGTAGCAAAGTGCACGGCCCCGCGAGCAACGGCGACAGCCACGGGTTATTGGCGCCTCGCCGTCGAGCGCACGAACACGTCCAAGAAATACCCTCTTTCCAATGACAGACGAATTGCATCATCAAACCGTGGCGCAACTGGCCACGCTGCTGCACGCCCGGAAAGTCTCGGCGTTTGAGCTCGCCGAACACTTCATGGCACGCATGCGTCGCCACGCCGACTTGGGCGCATTCCTGGCCACCGATGACATCGTGACGCTGGCGCAGGCCAAGGCAGCCGACGCCCGCCTGGCCCAAGGCGACGCACCGCTGCTCACCGGCGTGCCGCTCGCGCACAAGGACATCTTCGTCACGCGCGACTTTCCATCGACGGCGGGCTCGCGCATGCTGAGCGGCTACCGCTCGCCGTTCGATGCCACGGTGGTTCGCAGACTCGCCGAACACGGTGCCGTGGTGCTCGGAAAGCTCAATTGCGACGAATTCGCCATGGGCTCGGGCAACGAAAACTCGGCCTATGGCCCGGTGCACAACCCCTGGGACACGAGCCGCGTGCCGGGCGGCTCTTCGGGCGGCAGCGCAGCCGCCATTGCCGCCGGCCTGACGCCCGCCGCCACCGGCACCGACACCGGCGGCTCGATCCGCCAGCCGTCGAGCTTTTGCGGCCTCACGGGCATCAAGCCCACCTACGGCCGCGTGAGCCGCTACGGGATGATTGCGTTCGCCTCCAGCCTGGATCAGGCGGGCCCGATGGCGCACAGCGCCGAAGACTGCGCGCTGCTGCTCTCGGCCATGGCGGGGCCCGATCTGGACCGCGATTCGACGTCGCTCGACCGGCCCGAAGAGGATTTCACCCGCGATCTGAACAAGACGATAGCCGGTCTGCGCGTCGGCGTGCCGCCGGAATTCTTCGGCCCGGGCGTCGCCGACGACGTGCGTGCACCGATTGAAAGCGCCCTCGCCGAACTCGAAAAACTGGGTGCCAGGCGCGTGCCGATTTCGCTGCCGCGCACCGAGCTTGCCATCCCGGTGTACTACATCATTGCGCCGGCCGAAGCGAGTTCCAACCTGTCGCGCTACGACGGCGTGAAATTCGGCCATCGCGCCAAGGATTTCACCGATTTGCAGGACATGTACCGCAAGACGCGCACCGAAGGCTTTGGCGCCGAAGTCAAGCGCCGCATCATGACCGGCACCTACGTGCTGAGCCAAGGCTATTACGACGCCTATTACCTGCAGGCGCAGCGCGTGCGCCGCTTGATCGCCAACGATTTCCAGGACGCGTTCAAGGCCTGCGACGTGATTGCCGCGCCGGTCGCGCCGAGCGTCGCCTGGCAACTGGGCGAACACCGGGCCGATCCGCTCGCCGACTACCTGGCCGACACCTACACCCTGCCGGCGTCGCTGGCCGGCCTGCCGTGCATGAGCCTGCCGGCCGGTTTCGGCGCGCACGCCATGCCCGTGGGCCTGCAGCTCATCGGCAACTACCTGCAGGAAGCGCGACTCTTGAACGTGGCGCACCAGTTGCAGCAGGTGACCGATTTCCACACGCGCCACCCGGAGGGATTTTGAAATGAGCACGCCGGCCCTGATCCAGGGCTACGAAGTCGTGATCGGCTTCGAGGCCCACATCCACCTGCGCACCGAGAGCAAGATTTTCAGCCGCGCGCCCACGCGTTTTGGCGCCGAGCCGAACACGCAGGCGTGTGCCGTCGACCTGGCGCTGCCCGGCACGCTGCCGGTGATGAACCGCGAAGCGGTGCATTGCGCCATCAAGCTGGGCCTGGCACTCGGCTCGAAGATCGCGCCGCGCAGCGTGTTCGCGCGCAAGAACTACTTCTACCCCGACCTGCCCAAGGGCTACCAGATCAGCCAGTTCGAAATCCCGGTGGTGCAAGGCGGCACGGTGTCGTTCTTGCTGGATGGCGAAAAGCGCGCCGTGCGCCTGGTGCGCGCGCACCTGGAGGAAGATGCGGGCAAATCCATTCACGACGCATTCCCCGGCCATACAGCGCTCGATCTGAACCGCGCCGGCACACCGCTCTTGGAAATCGTGACCGAACCGGACATGCGCTCGTCGGCCGAAGCCGTGGCGTATGCGAAAGAGCTGCACAAGCTCGTCACTTGGATCGATATTTGCGACGGCAACATGCAGGAAGGGTCGTTCCGCTGCGACGCCAACGTGTCGGTGAGGAAGCCCGGCGCTGAGCTCGGCACGCGGCGCGAAATCAAGAACCTGAACAGCTTCCGCTTCATGCAGGACGCGATCGACTACGAAATCCGCTGGCAGATCGAGCAACTGGAAGACGGCCACGCCATCCAGCAGGCCACGGCGCTGTTCAACCCGGCCACGGGCGAAACGCGCGCCATGCGCACCAAGGAAGATTCGGCCGATTACCGCTATTTCCCCGATCCGGATTTGCCGCCGCTGGTGGTGTCGGAAGAATGGATCGAGCAGACGCGCGCCGAAATGCCCGAACTGCCGCACAAGATGGTCGAGCGTTTCGTGCACGACTACGGACTGCCCGAATACGACGCGATCACGCTCACGCAGTCGCCCGCGATGGCGGCTTATTTCGAGGCCGTGGCCCAACAGAGCAGCGAGCCCAAGCTGGCAAGCAACTGGATCATGGGCGACGTGTCGCGCCGGCTGAACGAGACGCAAGCCGGCATCGAAGCATCCAAGGCTTCGGCTGCGCAACTGGCTGCGCTGATCCGCCGCATCGCGGACGGCACCGTGAGCAACGCCGCGGCACGCAAGGTGTTCGACGCGCTTTGGGATGAAGGCGGCGAGGTCGACGCGATCATCGCGGCCAAGGGCCTGAAGCAGATGAACGACACCGGCGCGCTCGAGACGATCGTGGACGAGGTGATCGCCGCCAACGCGCACAACGTGGCGCAATACCAGGCCGGCAAGGACAAGGCCTTCAACGCGCTCGTGGGCCAGGTGATGAAAGCCACGCGCGGCAAGGCGAATCCGGCGCAGGTCAACGCGCTGCTGCATCAGCGGCTGGACGGTTGAGCAGAGGATTGCGGTTGCCGCTCAGGCAAGCGGCTTTGATGGGTGTCCCCCGTTGAAATCGATACCTGACACTGTCGGATCACGAGTCCCGACTGAGCTTGATCGAGGGTCCGCACGCGAGCACAGCCTTGGGGCGCCCTGTCCCGTTCATGTCCTCCGACTTGGGCCTGCGCCCAAGTCTCCCCCTTGACTTCACTCCACACGGCGCCCCAAGACTGCACTCCATCCGACCGCCGTGGTTCGCAGGCGGAAAGAATGCGGACGCGACGTCGGTTACGGTCGGGAACGCCGGGCGACCGGCGCAGTGAAGTCAAGAAGGAGGCGCCGGCCCTCAGGCCGACGACGGGTGACATGAACGGAGCCGGTCGCACGGTGTTCCCGGCCGGCGCGCTGCTGTCCCAATCTGTCTCATCTTCAATCCAACGCGCCAGGCCACTCCAGCCGCGCAGACGTCGGGCGTCAGTGCCCCGCGCTCGATCCCGCTTGCGCGCCGCCCCGTACGCCATAGCGCGCACGGTATGTCAACACCGCCTGGCAATGCATTGCAGCCTCAGGGCCAGTTTGCGCTTGCAAATGCGCCAGCAAGTCGTCAAGGCTCGCAACGTGGCACACCTGCAGGCCCAGCGTCTCGCGCACGTACTGCACTGCGCTCCAAGCGACGTCCTGGCCGTTCTCCTTGGCCACTTCCTGCCGGTCCAGCGCAATGGCCACGGCGTGCGGCGTGGCCCCCGCCGCGCGGATGAGCGCAATCGATTCGCGCACCGCGGTCCCGGCCGAAATCACATCGTCGACGATCAGCACGCGCCCCACGAGCGGCGCGCCCACGAGCGAACCGCCTTCGCCATGGTCCTTGGCTTCCTTGCGGTTGTAGGCGTAGGGCTTGTTCACGCCCAGGCGCGCCAGTTCGACCGCCAACACCGCGGCCAGCGGTATGCCCTTGTAGGCCGGGCCGAAAATCACATCGAATTCGATCTTCGAGGCGAGCAGCGCGCGTGCATAGAATTGGGCGAGGCGGCCCAGTTTGGCGCCATCGTCGAACAGCCCGGCGTTGAAGAAGTACGGCGACAAGCGGCCCGCCTTGGTCTTGAATTCGCCAAAGCACAGCACGCCGCTGTCGATGGCGAATTGCACGAAGGCTTGGGCCAGTTGATCTTTTTCGGACGCCTTCACGAGAAAGCCCATCCTTGTTCAAACTCACCAGCCTCAACCTGAACGGCATCCGCTCGGCCGCGCGCAAGGGGCTGGAAAACTGGTTGGTGCGCCACGCGCCCGATTGTATTTGCGTGCAGGAGCTGAAGGCCCAGATGGCCGATATCGAAGGGCAGCTCGACGCCTTCGGCGGCCTGCGCGGCTATTTCAACCCGGCGGAGAAAAAGGGCTATTCCGGCGTCGGCCTGTACACCCGACACGAACCCAGCGCCGTGATTCGCGGCTACGGCTCGGCCGAATTCGACAGCGAAGGGCGCTACCTCGAAGCGCGCTTCGACACGCCGAAACGCAAGTTGTCCATCGTGAGCTGCTATTTCCCGAGCGGCACCTCGGGCGACATCCGGCAGGCGGCCAAGTACCGCTTCCTGCACGAAATCGAAGCGGTGCTGCAGCGTCTGAAGGCCGAGCGCGAATTCATCCTGTGCGGCGACGTCAACATCGCGCACCACGAAATCGACCTGAAGAACTGGCGCGGCAACCAGAAGAATTCCGGCTTCCTGCCGGACGAGCGCGCCTGGGTGAGCCAGATCACCGGCGACGTGGGACTGGTCGACGTGTACCGCACGCTGCACCCCAACGCCACCGGCGAGGCCTACACGTGGTGGAGCAACCGCGGGCAGGCGTGGGCGAACAACGTGGGCTGGCGCATCGACTACCACTTGGCCACGCCTGCCAGCGCGAGCCTGGCACGCAGCGCGGCGGTCTACAAGGATGAGCGCTTCAGCGACCACGCGCCGCTCACGATTGACTATCAGATGAAGCTGTAGGGCGCCGGACAACCGCGGCTTCGGGCCGCACCGATTGCATTGAGGTCCGCCAGCGCGTTCAGTGGTCCGTGGCGCGCAACGCGCGCCGGTACTGCACCGCTTCGGCCACGTGCGCCGTGGTCACGTGCGCACTGCCGGCCAAATCGGCAATGGTGCGCGCCACTTTGAGCGCGCGATGCGTGGCGCGCGCGCTCCAGCCCAGACGCGCCGCGGCGGCCGTCAAAAACGGCGTCGCGGCCGGGTCGAGCCGGATGTGCGCATCGAGCTGCTGCCCGTGCAAGGCCTGATTGGCCATGCCCTGGCGGTGCAGCGCCCGCTCGCGCGCCACCGCGCAACGTTGGCGCACGGCCGCGGTCGGTTCGCCCGCCGGCGCGGCCAGCAAATCGTCGGGGTCGAGCGACGCCACGTCGATGTGCAAATCGATGCGATCGAGCAGCGGTCCCGAAAGCCGACCCTGGTAGCGCGCCACCTGATCGGGCGTGCAGCGGCAATGGCGCTGGCGCGACCCGAGGTAGCCGCAGGGGCACGGATTCATGGCGGCGATCAGTTGGAAATGCGCCGGAAAGTGGGCCTGGCGCGCCGCACGGCTGATGGTGATGTGGCCGGTTTCCAGCGGTTCGCGCAAGGCCTCCAGCGCGGCGCGCGGAAATTCGGGCAACTCGTCGAGGAACAGCACGCCACCGTCGGCCAGTGAAATCTCGCCTGGCCGCGGCGGCGAGCCGCCGCCCACCAGCGCCACCGCGCTCGCGGTGTGATGAGGAGCCCTCGTTGGGCGCTGGCCCCAGCGGCTCAAATCGAAGCGGCCGTTCAGGCTGGCGACGGCCGCGCTGCGCAAAGCCTCGCCCGCCTCCATTGGCGGCAGCAACCCGGCAAAGCGCTGCGCCAGCATGGATTTGCCACTGCCGGGCGGCCCGACCATCAAGAGCGAATGGCCGCCGGCGGCAGCGATCTCGAGCGCGCGCTTGGCGGCGGCTTGTCCCTTGACGTCGCTCAAATCCGGGTACGCCGGCGCCTGCGGTCGTTCGGCAGGCTCGGCACGCGTCCAGCCTTCGACGTCAAGCGGCGCCTGCCCCGCGGGCACGAACTGCGCCACCACGTCGAGCAAATGGCGCGCGCGGTAGACCTTCAGGCCGGACACCAGCGCGGCTTCTTCGGCGCTCTCGGGCGGCAAGACGAGCGCGGGCGACTCACCGCTTGCACGCAACGCCGCCGCCATCGCCAAGGCGCCGCGCACGGCGCGCAACTCGCCTGAAAGCGACAGCTCGCCGGCAAATTCCCATCCGGCCAGGCGCGCGCCGTCGATCTGCCCGCTCGCAGCCAGGATGCCCAGTGCAATCGGCAAATCGAAGCGCCCCGAATCCTTGGGCAAATCGGCTGGCGCCAGGTTGACCGTGATGCGCCGGTTGTGCGGAAACGTGAGGCCGCTGTTCAAGAGCGCGCTGCGCACCCGTTCGCGCGCCTCTTTCACTTCCGTTTCGGCCAGCCCCACCAGCGTGAAGCTCGGCAGGCCGTTGGCCATGTGCACTTCCACCGTGACCGGCGGCGCGGACAGGCCCGCCAGCGCGCGGCTTTGCACTGAACTCAAACCCATGCCGACGATCCTCCCTGGTGTTCTGCGTTTTTCGGCCGTCGATGCGACGCGCGCACTTTAACCCGGCTGCACGTCCTCCCGACGCCGCGATCCCCAGGCCGACGTCCATACGCGCCACTTCCTGAATAATCCCTCCATGACACCGAATCCAGAGACCTGCGCGCTGCGCTACCAGACCATCCCGGTCACGCCGTTCCAGCAAAACTGCTCCATCGTCTGGTGCGACAGCACGCGCGACGCCGCGGTCATCGACCCGGGCGGCGACCTACCGCGCATCGAACAAGCCGTGCGTCAACTCGGCGTGCACCTGAAAGCCATCTGGATCACGCACGCCCACATCGACCACGCTGGCGGCGCGGCGGCATTCAGCCGCGCGCATGGCCTGCCCATCATCGGTCCGCAGGAAGAGGATCAGTTCTGGATCGATGCCCTGCCGGAGCAGTCGCGCATGTTCCACTTCCCGGAGGCCGAAGCCTTCGTCCCCAGCCGCTGGCTGCACGACGGCGGCACGGTGCAGATCGGCGCCTGTACGCTGGACGTGCGCCATTGCCCCGGCCATACGCCGGGCCACGTGGTGTTCCATTCGCCCGACGCGAAGCGCGCTTTCGTGGGCGACGTGCTGTTTGCTGGCAGCATCGGCCGCACCGACTTTCCGCGCGGCAATTACGAGCAGCTCATCGCCAGCATCCGCGAGCGCCTCTGGCCCATGGGCGACGACACCGTGTTCATCCCGGGACACGGGCCGGAGAGCACCTTCGGGCAGGAACGCCGCACCAATCCGTTCGTGCACGATGCGTGACGAGCGTTCGCATTGAGCACCGCCGTGCCGATGATGACGCCCGCCGCGAGCGGCACGCGCACAATACGCGCCCTTGTGATCGCCGGACCCGCACTACGCCGGCGCCAGCGGTTCGGGCCGTCCGGCCTTCCGTTTCATGACTGAACCTTCCCCCGCAAAGCCGCGTCCCTGGCGGAACACGCTTCGGGTTTACCTGGAACCCGCCAGCCTGCGCATGCTGACGCTCGGGTTCGCGTCCGGCCTGCCGCTCCTGCTGGTGCTGGGCACGCTCTCGTTTCGCCTGCGCGAAGCGGGCATCGACCGCGCCACCATCGGCCACCTGAGCTGGGTCGGCCTGGCCTACGGTTTCAAGTGGGCCTGGGCGCCGCTGGTGGACCGGTTGCCGATTCCGCTGCTCACGCGCTGGCTCGGGCGGCGCCGCAGTTGGCTGCTGCTGGCGCAGTTCGGGGTGATGGCGGGGCTGATCGGCATGGCTGCAACCGATCCGCGCAACGCCCTCGAAACCCTGACGTGGTGCGCCTTGGCCGTGGCGTTTGCTTCGGCCACGCAGGACATCGCGCTCGACGCCTTTCGGATCGAATCGGCGCCCACCGACGTCCAGCCGGCGCTGGCGGCCAGCTACCAGACCGGCTACCGCATCGCCATGATCTGGGCCGGCGCCGGGGTGCTCTGGATCGCGGCGCGCAGCCAGGGCGACCTCACGGGTTACGACGACAGCGCCTGGCACGCGGCCTACATCGCCATGGCGTTCTCGATGCTGGTCGGCAGCTTGACCGTGCTGTTCTCACGCGAACCGGCGCCGCTGCCGCTGCCACCCATCCGCAGTGCCCGCGCATGGTTGCGCACGGCGCTGATCGAGCCGTTCGTCGATTTCCTGCGGCGCTACGGCTGGCAAGCCGCGCTCATCCTGTCGCTGATCGCGATCTATCGCATCAGCGACATCGTCATGGGCATCATGGCCAACCCGTTTTACGTCGACATGGGCTACACCAAGGATGAAATCGCCGCCGTCACCAAGGTGTTCGGGCTGATCATGACGCTGGTGGGCGCATTCGTCGGCGGCTCGATGGCGATCCGCATGGGCGTGATGCGCGTGCTCATGTTGGGCGCGATCCTGAGCGCCGGCACCAACGTGGCGTTCTCCTGGCTGGCCGGCCTCGGACACAACCTGCCCGCGCTGATCCTGGTGGTGTCAGCCGACAACCTGGCGTCTGGCCTGGCTTCGGCCGCTTTCATCGGCTACCTCTCGGGGCTCACCAACGTCAGCTATTCGGCCACGCAATACGCGCTCTTCAGCTCGCTGATGCTGCTGCTGCCGAAGTTCGTGGCCGGGTTTTCGGGCGACTACGTGAACGCCTTCGGCTATGCACGCTTCTTTGCCAGCACGGCATTACTCGGGCTGCCGGTGGTCGTGCTGGTGCTGCTCGCAATGCGCGCGGAGCGCAGGAAGAAGATCCCAAGTTCGTAAGCGGTTGTGTACATCGGCGCGTCATGCCCGCTCGGACACCCGAGCAGATCATCTGATTCCAACCAGCGGGTGCGCCAGCCCGAAAACTCAACTCAGCGCGTCAGCCACCAGATGAACAGCGCCAGCACCCCCAGCATCAGGCCGAACTTGGTGACCTTGTAGACCGCCGGATTCCACTGCTTGAAGCGCCGCCGGTACTGCCCGGCGTAAAACGAAATCTTGAACAGCTTGCTGATGAGACCGCGCGGGTCGCCTTCCTGGTTCGGCGAGCTGGCGGCCGCCACCACGTGCGTGCCGACCCAGCGGTTCACCGCCTGCGCCAATCCGTTGGTCATCGGCCGCTCGACGTCGCACAGCAGCACGATGCGGTGGCCGTCGGTGTCGTTCTTCACCCAGTGCATGTAGGTCTCGTCGAAGATCACGCCTTCGCCTTCGCGCCAGCTGTAGGACGTGCCGTCGACGTTGATGAAACAGCGGTCGTCGTTGGGCGACATCAGCGCCAGGTGGTAGCGCAGCGAGCCGGAATAGGGGTCGCGGTGCAAGCCGAGCTTGGCGCCCGGCGGCAGTTCGGCAAACATGGCCGCCTTCACGCTCGGAATGGCGCTCACCAGCGCCGTGGTTTTCGGGCAAAACTCCAGCGCCGACGGGTGCGCGGTGCCGTACCACTTCAGGTAGAAGCGCTTCCAGCCCGATTTGAAGAACGAATTGAAGCCGGCGTCATCGTTGGCGATCGCCTCCCGAATCATCATGTTGCGGCGCAGATTGAGGGCTTCGTCGCGGATCTCCTGCCAATGCGAACGCAACTGCTCCAGTTCGGGAAACGTGCTCACCGGCAGATACGGCGTGCGCGGCACCCGCGAAAACGCCAGCATGAAGACGTTGATCGGCGCCGTGAAGGTGGAATGGTCGAACAACTGCCGCATCGCCTTGTGCCGCACCCGACCGCGCAAGTGCATGTACATGCCGCTTGCCAGGAAGATCAGCACGATGGCCAGAACGATGATTTTTGCCATGGAGATAGATTGCGCCTTTGACCGGTCCTGCGGCTGCGCGCAGTTGCCGCAGCGGCTGAGCATAGCGTGGTTTACTTGGCCTTGCCGCATTGGGGCCCTGGGTTTCGACGCCACAGCCAGCAAGGAATCGGTCCGGTCGCGGCGCAGATCGGGACGCCGCAGCATGTCGGCTCGTGGTGCATCCTTAAAGCATGCCCGAGTCGCTCTGCAACCGCGGCCAAGCCAGCCGACCCTCTTACAATCTGGGCCCGTCGTTCACATGCCCGCGGAATAGAGTTCGCCATCACGCTGGGCAATACTGCACAGCACCATGCACGCGCAGAAACCGCGCCAGTCAGCTTTCGATCCGACTGAAGCAGGGATGAATTGCGCAGGCCGGCCCTTGTGGACACGCTGCCAAGCGCAACCGCGGGCCTCGTCTATGGCCGATTCATTCGGCACCTGAAGCCTTGGATCATCAACCGTCACTGACCATTGCCGTCCTGACGCTAAACAGCGCCACGCACATCCGCGCGTGCCTGGAAAGCGCCGCCTTCGCCGATCAAGTCCTGGTGGTCGACAGCGGCAGCACCGACGACACCCTCAAGATCGCGGAAGCGATGGACGCGGAAGTTCACGTCCACGCCGACTGGCAGGGGTTCGCGGAGCAGCGCAACCGGCTGCTCAAGCATGCGGCGGGGGACTACATCTTTTTCCTGGATTCGGATGAAATCATCGGGCCAAAACTGAGGCAGGAAATCCAGACGATCGTTTCGAGTGGCGCAGATGGCGTCTGGAAAATCCGCTGGCGCATCGTCGCGTTTGGCCGCGAACTCACGTATTTCCGCTCCAATTCCGAAGTCGAGCGGCTGTTCGTGCGCCGAACGGTACGCTGCTTCACCGGGGTGGTGCACGAACAGGCCGAGCTGACCGCCGCCTTGCCGCGGCATGTGATGCGCGCACGCCTGCTGCACCACTCACGCGAAACCGTCGCTGCCAGCCTGCAAAAAATGACGCAATACGCAATGCTGGGTGCGGCCAAACGGGCTGAACATTGCCAGCGCGGCGGCGTTCTGCGCGGCTTGGCGTCGGGCGGCTGGATGTTCTTCCGACTCTATTTCCTGCACCGCGGCTTCTTGTCGGGCGGCGCCGGTTTTCTCTATTGCGCGTTCTTTTCGCTGGAAGCGTTTTTCAGGTACGCCGCTCTGGGCTACGACAAGGATCTGAAAGGCGACGTGCGCCGCAAGTAGGCACGCGACGCGCACCATACAGCCCTGTTTTCCCACGCAGCCATGCGACAGCCGGCTCACGCGAGAGCCCGCGCCCTCTCTGCGAGCACGGGATCGGATCGACGTCCAGGAATGCCCAGCCGCGCCCCCGAGCACGCGGCCAACCACAGCGACACCGTGAGCAAATACATCAAGTTGCCATTGTTGTGGGCGAACAAGACTTGGGTCAGCCCGAAGCCGATGAAACCCACTACGGTCACCAACCCGCACAGCGCTGCAGCGCGCTCAGCGTCCGCCACAGGGACCGCCGACTCGTCGGGCGAACGCAACGCGCGCCAGAACAAAAATCCCGGTACCGCGTAAAACAGCAGCAGCGCCAGCAGACCCAATACGCCGCGCTTGACCAGCATGTCGAGCAGCTCGTTGTGGGCATGACCCAGGGTCAGCGCTTCACTCGAAATGGCGCCGCGCGCCACCGCTGCGCGTAAGCGCGCCATGAAACCATCCTCGCCGATGCCGACGA
Organism: Burkholderiaceae bacterium; assembly: GCA_004299095.1. GTDB lineage: Bacteria > Pseudomonadota > Gammaproteobacteria > Burkholderiales > Burkholderiaceae_C > Ottowia. The sequence goes on from SCQQ01000017.1 coordinate 42,481, forward strand.
ATGGCTGGACGCGCACTTCGTGCAATCCGAGGCGCCAAAGACCCAGACGCAACCCGATCGAGCTCGCGGTATGACCCTGGGTCCATGCCGCGTACTGCTGCACGGCCTGCCGGATACGCTGATGCACCGGCGGCAAGGCCACCAGCACCACGCAGAACACCGCCACGACACCGACCATTTTC
>SCQQ01000018.1 GCA_004299095.1 Burkholderiaceae bacterium
TGCCGCCGGTGAACCATTTCCAGAACGGCGGGTGGCTGGTGTCGAGCACTTTCTTGTAGGGCTTGAACCAGGTGAGCATGTCGGCGTATTCGCGGAAGCACTCGGGAAAGTTCTTCTCGCTGAAGCGCTCGCGCACGCCCTTGTCGGCCATGTTCGCCTGCGCGATGAATTCCTTCGACGGCTGGTAGTACCCCTCCTCCTTCCAGTGCACCGCTATCTGCGCCTCGTTCGCCTCCGTCCGGTCCTCCGCTCGCGCCCGGGTGCTGGCCTTTACCGCCGCTTTCGTTTTAGGAGCGACCTTTGCAGGCGCCTTGGACTTCGCTTTTACAGCGGTTTTCGTACTTACTTTGGCAACCATCGTTGTCTCCTTTCATTGTCAATTCAAGCATAGCACCGCGGCACGTCGACACGCTCGCAGGCCCAACCACCCGCGCGAAGAAAGCCGTACTCGCACACCGATGCCGTGCGGCGCAGCGGACCCCGGCCCCTTCGGCTACCTCTACACGCCCAAGTAACGCTGCAGGATATCGCGGCGGCCGCGCAGCTCCGCCGACGTACCTTCGTACGCAATCTGGCCGTTGTTGATGATGTAGACCCGAGTGGCCAGCGCCAGCGCGGCGGCCAGGTTCTGCTCGACCACGATGATCGTTTGCCCCGACTGCGCCAGGTCGCGGCACACGCGCAACAAGTCCTTGACGATCACGGGCGCCAGTCCTTCAAACGGTTCGTCCAGCAGGATGATCTTGGGATCGCGCACCAAGGCGCGCGCGATGGCAAGCATTTGCTGCTCGCCGCCCGACAGATCGGTGCCGCGGCTGGTGCGGCGCTCTTTCAGGCGCGGGAAGATTTCGTAGATGCGATCCAACGGCCACTTCTTGGTTGCCGTGAGGCCCGCCAGAACGATGTTCTCTTCCACGTTCAGGCTGCCGAAGATGCGGCGCTCTTCGTGCACCAGTTGAATGCCGGTCAGGGCGATCTGGTGCGCTTTTTGTCCGGCCAACTCGTTGCCGTCGAGTTTGACGCTGCCGGCCTTGGGCTTCACCACGCCCATGATGCTTTTCAGCGTGGTCGATTTGCCGGCGCCGTTGCGCCCGAGCAGCGCGACCACCTCGTTTTTTTCGACGTGCATGGCCACGTCGAACAGGATGTGGCTGTCGCCGTAATAGCTGTTCAAGCCGCTGACTTCGAGCAAGCTCATAGCAACTGCTCCTCCATGCCGCCCAAGTACGCTTCCTGGACTTTCGGGTTGCTCTTGATTTCTTCGGGCGTGCCCTCGACCAGGATGCGACCTTCCTGCAACACGGTGATGCGCTCGACCAGCTCGAACAGCGAGTCCATGTCGTGGTCGATCACCACCATGGTGCGATCGTGCGCGATCGACTTCAGCAGCGCGACGATCTCCACGCGCTCTTCCTGGCTCAGGCCGGCCAGCGGCTCGTCCAGCAGCAGCAGCGTCGGCGAGGTGGCCAGCGCCAGGCCGACTTCGAGGCGCCGCTTTTCGCCGTAGGCCAGGTCGGACACCGGCACGTCCAGCTGACGCGTCAGGTGCACCAGCGCGGCTGTGCCTTCGACCTGCGCGTCCACGCCGGGCACGCTGCGCATGCCGCGCATCAGGTCCAGCTTGAACTTGCCGCGCAGCTGCGCGAGCGCCGCGATCATCAGGTTCTCGCGCACCGTCAGGTGCACGAACAACTGGTTGATCTGGTAGCTCTTGGTGAGGCCCAACTGGCAGGCATCGGCCACGCCGAGGCCGGTGATGTCGCGGCCCTCGAACGTGATGGTTCCGGCGCTGGGTGGCACTTCACACGTGAGCATCTTGAAGAAGGTGCTTTTGCCCGCGCCATTGGGGCCGATGATGCCGCGGATTTCGCCGTGGTTGACGTGGAAATCGATATCGCTGTTGGCCACGATGCCGCCGTAGCGTTTGGTCAGGCCCTTGGCTTCCAGGATGGCGCCGCTGGTGATCGCAGACGGTCGAGGTTTGACTTTGGCGATCGCTTCGGCCATCGCGCGCTGCTCCGCTTCGGTCAGCTGCGCACTCCCCGATGCGCCGCTGCCGTCAGCCTTCGACGCCGCGGGTCGCGCGCGGCGCTTGCCGAACGCCAGACGGTACAGATCGACCACGGCACCCACGATGCCGCGGCGCAGGAACACCACCAGCAGCACGAAGACCAGGCCGAGGATCAATTTCCAGGTAGCTCCCAGATGGAGCGTGATCTGGAAGAAATCGCTCAGGAACAGCCAAACGCCCGCGCCCACGAGCGGACCGAACAGCGTGCCCACGCCGCCGATGGCGGTCTGCATGATGATTTCGCCCGAGGTATCGAACATGAACGCGTCGGGTGGCATGAAGCCTTGCATCATCCCGAGCAGGCCGCCGCCGAAGCCGGCGTACATCGCGGCGATGACGAACACCGTGAGCTTGTAGCTGTGGGTGTTGTGGCCGAGGGCGAGCGCGCGCTGCGGGTTGTCGCGGATGCCGCGCAACACCAGCCCAAATGGCGAACGCACGATGCGCAGCGCCAGCACCAGGCCGACGAAATACCAGAACGCGAAGAACGCGTACATCTCCAGGTGGCTCTTGAACGTAAGCGTGATGAAGCCCAGCCCGAGCGACGGCGTCGGCACGCCCGGCAAGCCGTTTTCACCGCCGGTGAACGCCGCGAGCGGGTTGAACTCGACGAAGAAGAACACCTCGGCGATGGCCACCGTGATCATGGCGAAGTAAATCCCGGTGCTGCGCAGCGCGATCAATCCGACCAGGTAACCGACCACGGCCGTGCCCAGCATGCCGATGATCAGCGCGAGCACGCCGTTGGTCATCCCGGTTTGCGTGAGCAGGTAGCCTGCGATCATGCCACCGGTGCCGAAAAAGGCCGACTGGCCAAAGGACAGCAGCCCGGTGAAGCCGAACAACAGGTCGAAACCGACCCCCACCAGCCCGAGAATCAGCACCCGGTTGATGGTGGTGGTGTTGGCGCCCAGATGCGGCAGCACGAACGGCACTGCGATCAGCACCAGCAGCGTGATGATTTCAACGAGGTATGGACGTTGTCTAAGCATTTTTCCGCCCCTCCCTCATTCGCGTCCGACCACGCCGAGCAGCCCACGCGGGCGAAACACCAGCACCAGCGTCATGGCAACAAACAACGTGACATACGAGTAAGCCGGGTTGATCATCGAGGTGAGACTGACGATTTCGCCGGCGATCAGGCCGCCCAGCACCGCGCCCGGGAAGGACCCCACACCGCCGATCACGACGACCACGAAGGTCTGCACCAGAATCGACTCGCCGACGTTGGGCGCAATCGACACCACCGGCGCGTTGATGATGCCGGCAAACCCCGCCGCCATCGCGCCGATGCCGAACACCAGCATGAATACCCGGTAGACGTTGATGCCAAGCGAATCGACCATGACCGAATCTTCGATGCCGGCACGCACGATCATGCCGATGCGCGTTCGGTACAACACGATGTAGAGCGCGATCAAGGCCAACGCGACGATGCCGAGCAGCGCAATCCGGTAGGTCGGATAAATCATGAAACCCAGATTGGTGACGCCGACCAGGCCTTCGGGCGGTGCCACGCGCTTCGACAGGCTGCCGAAAACGAAACGCACGGCCTCGACCATCACGATGCTGAGTCCGAACGTGACCAGCAATTGATCTTCTGCGGGGCGTGTGTAGAAATAGCGAATGACCACCCGCTCCATCACGACGCCGAAGATGAACATGAAGAGCGTGCCCGCGATGACCGCGACGACAAACGAGTTGGTGTAGCTGAACGCCATCCAGCCGGCGTAGCCGCCCAGCATGAACATCGCGCCGTGCGCGAGGTTGAGCACGCCGAGCGTGCCGTAAATGATCGTCAGACCGGAAGAGATCAGCGCCAGAAGTGCGCCGAGCACCAGCCCGTTGAACAGTTGGGAAACGAAATTGGCCCAGTTCAACACATCAGTCACCTCAACAATTGGATAGGGTCACGCGCGGAAGGCCATGCTGTGGATGTACGCGCCGGGACACCACGCGTGTGCACTGCGGCAGCTCCTCGCACCATCGGGAACGGATTTGCGCAAGGGCGCGCGCCGGTTGCTGCCGGAGCGCGCCCCATTTCACACGGCCAGCGTAGGCAACTCAGGTGTAGCTGCCCAGCTTGCAGCCAAAGGCGTCGGGCTTCTGCATCAGGCCGGCGCCAGGAACCACTTCGAGCACTTCCCAGAAATCCTCGTCGTTCTTCATGTCCTTCTTGGCCTTGCCGCGGACGATGATGACCGGACGCACGCATTGGTGATCTTCCGGACGGTAGTGCACGTCACCGACGATGGACGGGATGGTTTCACCCTTTTCCCACTGCTTGATGACGTCGGGCGGATAGAAGGTGTTGGCCTCGGTGACCATGCGCGCCCATTGCGAGAAGCTGCTGTAGCTGTTCTCTGCGCCCCACTCCGGCCGATAGCCATATTTCTTGTGGAACGATTCGACGAACAATTTGGCGAGCGGATACTTGTCTTCCATCGTCCACCAGAAGTCGGTGGCCGCAAACACGCCAGCGGTGATGTCCACCCCCGCTTCCTTGGCCAGGAACGGGATCTGGTAGGGAATGACCAGTGTCATCTTCGGCAACAGCCCGAACTGCTTGGCCTGCTGGCACGACAGCACGGCGTCGCGGCCCCAGTTGACGTTGATCAGAAACTCGGCGCCCGAGTTGGCGATGTTGGTCAGGTATTGGCTGAAGTCCTGTGTGCCGAGCGGCGATACCTGGTTGGTTACCATGGTCCAGCCGCCTTGTTCGACCAGGAACTTGCGCACCGATTCGGTGGTGGTGTGGCCGTAGGTGTAGTCCGGCGTCATGAACGCGGCCTTGCGATTCTTCCCGAATTGCTTGAGCAGAACCGGGCCGATGGCGTTGGCGGCCGTCTCACCATAGAAGCCCTGGCGGAAACCGTAGCGCACGCAGTCCTTGCCGGTGGTGTCGTTGGAGCCCGAAATCCCGGCCACGTAAATGATCTTCTCGCGCTCCGCGAACTTGTTCAGCGCAACCGCGACCGCCGATGAGGTCGAGCCGGTCATCAGGACGATCTTGTGCTGGTTGATGAAGTCCTGCTCCACTTGCAGCGCCTGGTTCGGCTTGGCGGCCGAGTCGGCGGACAGCAACTGCACTTTCTTGCCGAGCACGCCGTGATCCACCTTGGGCGCGATGGCCTTCATCAGCGGATGGTTGGTGTTCATGTGTTCGACCGCAAGCTCCATGCCCTTGCGTTCGTCTTCACCTTGGACAGCGTAGGTACCGGTCAACGGCACGGCGGCACCGATGTACACGGTGTCGCCCTGTGAACCCGCGGGCCAGGTGCCGATGGCGGGCTGATCCGCAGCGTGTGCGAACTGCATGCCGCCAAATTCACCCACCATCAATGCGCCCGCCAGACCACCGCCCGCCTTGAGCAGACCGCGGCGGCTCAGCGCGACGTGATGATCGGGCCCCTTGTGTTCGAATTCGCTCATGATGTCTCCTGTGTGTTATGCGACGGAGCGCGCTCGTTGGATGAGGCGCCCGACGAAATCTCGATACTGCGTTTCGCGGCGTGAGTGTAACAACCCCGCGGTGCTGGCGGCGCAGTCGGGACAATTGACGGCACGCTGGCGCGCCAGCGTTCGCGCCGATTCACGGGGTCGGGCAGACGCCTGAACGCGAGCCGCTCGGTGAACGCCGAAGCGCAACGAGCTGCAATGGGTGCGTCACTACAATTTCCGTTGGCTTCGTCGCCCCGCACGGCACGTCGGCCGCGGCAACAAACACGGATCGGACACACGTCGAACAAGGACTCCACCATGGTCAGCAAATCGCGCAAGAACCCGCCCACTTCATCCAAGCCGGGTCCCGCCAAAGGGAAGTCTCGCGGAACGCCTGAGTCCGCCGAGCACAACGTCTGGCTCTCCGGTCTGGGCGCACTGGCGGAAGCGCAGGCCAACGCGCAGGCGGAAGGCAACAAGGCGTTCGAGGCGCTGGTGCAGCAGGGACTCGACATGCAGGCGCGCACACAGGCCGCCGCCAGGCAGCAATGGGACGAAACGACGCAAAAGATGAGTGCGCTCTCGGCCCAGATCGCGGCCAATCCGTGGGACCGCCTGAGCGACATTTTTCAAAGCCGCGTGGCGCGGGCGCTCCACCACATGGGGATGCCGTCGGTGGAGCAATTCGCCGCTCTCAATCGGCGCGTTGACGCACTCGAAAAAGCGATTCAAGGCTTGGGCGTACCCGCCGCCAAGGCCGCTGCGGCCGAGAAACCGGCGCGCAGCGCCAAATCCAAAACCCAAGGCAAGAAGAGCTGACCGTCCGCGACGCCCGCAAACCCAACCGCACCGCCCCGCAACCGACGACACCCACGTGGCGCGCAAAGCCCCAAGGCGTACTGCCGAGCGCATCCTGGCGACTTCGCTGGAGCTGTTCAATCGCTTCGGCGAACCGAACGTCTCCACTTCGGTGATTTCGGGCGAGCTGCGCATCAGCCCCGGCAACCTGTATTACCACTACCCGTCCAAGGACGAACTGGTCAACCGCCTGTTCGATCTGTACGAGCACGCGCTGACCGAATTGCTGCAAGCCAGCGGCGACGTGCACGACGTGGAAGATGCGTGGTTCTTCCTGCACTCGCTGTTCGAGCTGATCTGGCAGTACCGCTTCCTGTACCGCGACCTGAACCATCTGCTGTCGCGCAACCGCCATCTGGAGACGCGCTTTCCGGCGTTGCTTGCGCACAAAAAGGAAGCGCTGCGAACCGTGCTCGATCACTTGGGCGAGAAGAATCCGGAAGACGCGCTCACGCCGGCGGAAACCGAGCTCATGCGCGACGCCGTTGCCGCCAGCATGGTGGTGCTGCTGACGTATTGGCTGAGCTACGAGTACGTGCTGCAGCCGCGCAGCGCGATGGAGCCCGAGAACGCGCAGGATGCACTGCTGCGCGGCGCCTACCACGTGATGAGCGCGCTGTTGCCTTACTTGCGCCCGGAAGCGCGTGAGCACCTGCTGGGGCTGTTGCGCGTCTATCTCAGCAACCCGTGACGGCGCGCCATCGGGCGCTTCGGGTCAAGCTGCTGGCGCGATGGCGCTCACGCGGCCGGTTGTTCGCGACCGTCCATCAGCGCCTTGAGCTGCGCACGGCGCTCGGCCTTAGGCAAATCGCCGAGCTTGCGCACCGCGGCGTAAAAACGTGGCCAGTCCCGGTCTTCGCGCCGGAACAGCGCCTCGAACGCCGGTACGAATTCATCGTAAGCGGCGAGTACGCCAAAGCTCGCGTTGTTGGCCTTAGCCACCCATGCGTCGTAGCCGTCGAACGGATGCCCTTCTGCCGACCAGCGCGCCTTGAGCGCGGCATAGTGCGCCCGGAACTGCACCATGGCATCGGCTTTCAGCGCCAGAACCCGCGTCAGCCCCACCGCGGGTTTCTGTTGGTAGATCGCGTCCAATTCCGCGCGGGTCTGGCGCGTGAGGTGCCGGAACGCCCGCCGCCGCGCGTCGACCAAGGCGTAATCCTCGCGCACACGCGCACCGGCACGCTGCGCGAGCCACTCCTCCACGCCAAGGTACGAGACGGCATCGGCATAGGATTCATTGAACGTCGTGTCGCCATCCACGTAAATCTTCTGGTGCGCCAGCTCGTGAAAAATCAGCCGCGCCAGTTCGCCTTCGGGCGCATGGATGAACGTGGACAGGAGCGGATCGCCGCCCAGCCAGTTGAGCCAACCCAGCGTGGAATACGCGGGCACGCCGTACACGGTGACTTCCAGCTTGTCGTCCGCCCGCAATTTCGCTCCTTCGGCTTCGGCCGCGCCTTGCTTGTAATAGCCGCGATAGCCGACGCACCCAACGAACCAGAAGCACCACTGCTTCAGCGCCAGCGAATCCACCGGCGCGGCGGCAACATTCCAGACCGCGGCAGCCCGGTGCAGATCGGCGTAGCGGTGATAGCTCGCGTTGTCGGGCAAATCCAGCGCCGTGACGGCAAAAGAGCGGATCTGTTCGGCCCGCTCCAGGCGCTGCTTCAGCGGCGCGGGTGTGTCCGGATTCTGCAGCCATTCGTCCACTGGCCTGGCCGCTGCCATGATGGACAGATGGCCGCCGATGGCCTGCCCGTAGTAGCTCAGCATGCTGCAGCCGGCAAGCAGCCAACCGGCCGCAACCACAGTCAGCCAGCGGCTGCCGCGCCGGACCGTGCGCGTCAAGTGCCGAACGCGACCAAGTCTGCAACGGCCCGCAACATCTGGGATTGAAACCACGCTCCCAATATAGCGATCGCGTGATCGGCGCAGGGCGATGTGATCGTGCTGATCCGGCGGCGCATGCGCAATCTGGCTTGCGGCAAGTGCCGCGCGTCAAGTCGGACCACCGGCGATCACCCGGCGGTTTCAGTGCCTCCGATCCGATCAGCCGCCGCGCAATTCGCGACGCAAGATTTTCCCGGTAGGCGTCTTCGGCAAATCCGGCAGGAACTCGACCACGCGCGGATATTTGTAGGCGGCCATGCGTGCCTTGCAGAACGCCATGATTTCGTCGGCCGTGACGCTGGCGCCGGGTTTCAGACTCAGCACCGCTTTCACGTTCTCGCCACGGTACGGATCGGGCACGCCCACCACCGCGGCCTCGCGCACGGCCGGATGGGTGTAGAGCACATCTTCCACTTCGCGCGGCCATACCTTGTAGCCGGAGGCGTTGATCATGTCTTTCTTGCGATCGACCACGAACACCCAGCCGGCGGCGTTCATGATGCCGATGTCGCCGGTCGCAAGCCAACCATCTTTGATCGTCCTGGCGGTTTCTTCCGGCTTGTTCCAGTAGCCCGCGATCACCTGCGGTCCCTTGATCAGGATTTCGCCCGCTTCGCCCGTCGGCAGCGTGGCGCCGGTCTTGGGATCGCCAATGCGGATGTCGGTGTTGAACGTGGGAACGCCCACCGACAGCGCGCCCGAATCCGGGTCCACCGGTCCGCGCAGATGGCGCGGCGTGACCGTGGCGGGCGACGTGGTTTCGGTCAGGCCATAGGCGTCGCGGATGTATTTGCCGAATTTCCTCTCGAACTGCTCCAGCACCGCCGGCGCGATGGCGGCGCCGCCCGAGTAGATTTGGTCGAGACTCGCCAGGCTCTCGGGCTTGGCATCCGGGTGGTTCATCAGCGCGATGAAGGCTGTGATCGCGCCGATGGTGAATTCCGGCTGCGTTTCCGCAATCGCGTCCAGGATCACGCCGGGCTCGAACCGGTACGCCAGCACCAACGGCGCCGCCAGCAGCCAAGCCAGCGCAACGTGGCCGATCAGGCCGGTGATGTGAAACAGCGGTGCAATGCCGAGCACCGGCGCACCGTCTTTCAATGCCATCCAGTCGCGGTACACCTGCGCCGTAAACGTGACGTTGCCGTGCGTGTTCATCGCGCCCTTGGGCCGTCCGGTGGTGCCCGACGTATAGACCAGGAGCGCCGTATCCGATGCGTGGTACGCGGGCGCGTGCGGCGGTTTGCTCCCCTCGTATTGGCGCGCGAGTTCCAGCAAGTCCTCGGTGCCCTCGGGGCGCACGCGCCGGGTGCTGGAAAACAACCGCGAATCGTTGCGCGTCTGGAAATCCAGCGGGCTGGTGCTGATGCGGACCGCCACCGGATGCTGCGCCAGTGCCTTGCCCACTACGCCGGCGTATGCCGCTTCGTGCGCAATGATGGCCGCGGGTTGCGAATCTTCCAGCAGAACCGTCAGCTCGCGCTCCCGGTTCATCGGGTTGATCGGAACGACGATCGCCCCCGCTTTCCACGCGCCCAGCAAGCCAATCAGGAACTGCGGCACGTTCTGCAAGAAAAGTGCGAGCCGGTCGCCCGCTCTCATGCCGCGATCGACCAGTGCTGCAGCCAGCGCGTCACTCAGCCGGTCGAGCCGAGCGTACGTGAGCACGCCATCGAAGTAACGGATCGCCGGGCGCTCAGGCGCGCGCGCAACTGCGGCGTGAAACAGTGCAAGCGCGTCCTGGTATTGCGGTTTGATCACCGCGCCGTCGCTTTCGGCGTAAAGCGAAATCCAAGGATGCAAAACAGAATCAGACAAGACACGACTCCTCATGAGCACGCTGCTAGTGATCGTGGGCGCACTCCAGCAACGAACGGTCCAGGACGCCACGGCCCCTTACTTCGCGAACCGTGCCCGTCGCGCGGGTCCGGCTCAGCGCGCCGACTGCGTGACAGCGCGTCGAAGCGGCGCGAGTGCGTTTGCCGATCTACCGCCATCGCGCACGCCCCATCAGACCGTTTCGAGACTTACTTCACCGCGCTCGATGCGGAAAACCCGATCCAGAACGTCAACGGAGTGCTTGAGATCGGACTCGGACACGATGATCGACAAGCCTTCGCCCTTGAGACTGCCGATAACCTCGGAAATCCGTTCCGACAACGCCGGTGCAACCCCCTCGAACGGCTCGTCCAGCAGCAGCAACCTCGAGCCGCACATGAGTGCCCGGCCAATCGCCACCAGCTTCTGCTGACCACCGGACAACTGCTGCGCCTTGCGATCGGCAAACTGTCGTATCTCGGGAACCATTTCGCAGACCTTGTCCCAGCGCGTCGCGCTGTCGGGCAGCTTCATCGCCCATGCCGGCACGAAAATGTTTTCCTGCACCGAGAGGTCAGGCACCAGCCGCCGGTCCTCTGGCATGTAACCGATTCCCAGGTGAGTGCGCCGATGCGGCGCCGTGCGCGTGAGTTCGGTGCCATCAAATTCGACCGTGCCTGCACGCGGTGCAATCAAGCCCATGATGGCGCGCATCAATGTCGTTTTGCCAGCGCCGTTGCGGCCGATCAAACCGGCCATCTCGCCGGTGGGCAACTCGAGCCCAACCTTTCTCAGAATGTTGACCGAGCCAATCGATACGTCGAGCTGGGCGATTTTCAGCATGCTTCAGTTCGCATCCACGGCCGTCTGCCGCGCACCTGGTTGGGCGGCGGTGGACCCGGTTCCATGCCCTGATCCAACGACCAGCCGGCGGACGTCGGCATCGGCCAGAACCGCCTCGACCGCGCCGTCGGCAAGGACCCGACCGTCATAAAAAGCCAGCACGCGGCTTGCGTAACGGCTGACGATATCCATGTCGTGTTCGACAAACAGCACGGTGACGCCGGCGCCGCGAATCACGTCCATCACGCGATCCATGATGGCGAATTTCTCGTCCGTGCTGACACCGCTGGTCGGCTCGTCGAGCAGGATGACCCGCGGCTTGGACACCAGTGCCAGGGTAATGTCGAGCAATTTGCGAACGCCCTCAGGCAAGGCGCCAGCGACCCGATCGCGATACGGCGCAAGGCCGAATTGGTCCAGCAACAGGTCGGCGGTGTCCCAGAGATTCCGGTCGTATCCCGGCATCACTTTGGGCAAGCGCGAGAACATCGATTTCTTTGCGTTGCGCGACACGATCCCCAATCCGATGGCGAGATTCTCACGCGCCGTCAGCGTGTCGTAGAGCTGTGGGATCTGGAAAGAGCGGCAAATTCCGAGGCGCGTGATTTCGCGCGGGCTCAACCGGGTGATATCCGCGCCGTTGTAGGCAATCGATCCGGTGTCCGGCTTCAAGTAGCCGGTCACCATATTCACGAAAGTCGTCTTGCCGGCACCATTGGTGCCGATCAGTCCGACAACGTCCCCTTCGGGAATCGCCACCGAAATATCACTGGCGGCGGTCACGGCACCGAAACTCTTGTTCAGGCCGACGGCTTCGATGATGGTCGCCATCGTCACGCACCCCGTCGCCGCAGCGTGAACAGCGACCACAAGCCGCGCGGGAGAAACAAGATGATGAGCAGGAGAACGATACCCAAGGTCATTTGCCAGGTGTTTGGCGAGTACTGCTGCGCTTCACTGCGCACGAGTTCAAAGACCAGCGAACCCAGGAACGGCGCGATCACATTGCCCGTTCCCGCGAGGATGGCGACAAATACGAAATCACCCGACGTGGTCCAGTACGCCATGCCGGGACTCACGTGGCCGGTGGCCATGGCCGCAAGAACGCCCCCTGCGCCGGTCAACGCGGCCGCGATCACATACTTGACGTACACCGCGTTGCGCACCGAAGCGCCCATGTATTCGACCCGGATTTCGTTGTCGTGGATCGCGGATGCCAGCCATCCGAGCGGCGTGCTGAAGTAATGGTGCACGGCAGTGGCCGCCACGAAAACCACCACGCAGGTCACCACGTACAACCCGTACCCGCCACCGAGGGCACGACCCAGAATCGTGGGCGGCAACACGTTGAATCCGTCGGTGCTGCCCAGCGCTGCGCTGTTCACGAGCAACCCATAAAGAATCATGGAAAACGCGAGCGTCAGCATCGCGAAGAAAAGGTCGCGATAGTTGGCCAGCAAGAAACCGAGCACGACGGCGACGATGACGGATACGGCCGTGCCGACCGCAAGAAGCACGAGGACGTCAGTGGTCCCGAGCAAATGACCCAAGGCACCGACCGAATAAGCACCCAGACAGTAATAGAGGGCCTGCCCGAAAGAAAGCAAACCGGTCCGCAACAAGATCAACATGCCCAAGACGGCCAGCCCGTTGGCCAGCGCAATCGTGACCAGGAATTGCCAGTTGGGCAGAAAAGGGCCGAGCGCCAGCGCGAGAACCAGCAAGACCACCAAAACAAAGTAGGTGTGGCGGCCGGTATTCATATCTTGCGCACCTTGACGCCCACGAACAAACCTTGCGGACGAAACAGCAGCACCAATGTCATCGCGAGATAGATGCTGAACAGTTCAGTTTGTGGGAAGTAATGGGTTGCGGCCGAGTGGACGAAACCGACGATCAAGGCCCCCACGAGCGCTCCCGGCAAGCTCCCCAAACCACCAATCACGACCACCGCAAAAGCCAGAACGATGACTTCGACGCCCATGCCCGCATGCACCGACTGCATGGGTGCGGTGAGCGCACCCCCCAGAGCCGCCAGGATCGCACCCACCGTAAAGGTCACCAGGTAGAAGCGGCTGACGTTGATTCCCATGGCCGAACTCACTTCGCGATCGTGAATCACGACACGCAGCAGTTTGCCGCTGCGCGTGTGTTGCAGCACCCCGGTGAGCCCGAAGGCAATGACCGCCGCCACCACGACGAGCAGCAAGTCATAAACGGGGTAAACCAAGTCACCGGAACCGACCGTGCCAAAAAATGCGTACGGCGCAGCGATGAAGTACGAGTTCGTGCCCCAGATCAGTTTGACCGCGTCTTCGAAAATGAGGAAAACCGCGTACGTGGCGAGCAACTGGACGACCTCGTCCCGGCCATACATGAAGCGCAGCACGCCGCGCTCGATGAGCGGCCCCGTCACCACGCCGGCAATGATCGCGGCCACGACGAGCACCACATAGCTCCCGATGACCGGGTACCCGTGCGCCAGCCATGCGCCCGTGAGCGACGCGGCGGCATACGCGCCAATGGCGTAGAGGCTGCCGTGCGCGATGTTCAGGATCTTCATGACGCCGTAGATCAGCGTGAGGCCCACCGCCACCAGGAAAACCCACGACGCGTAAATCACGCCGTCGATGAAAACCGCGGGCAACTGGCTCACGGTTTTCTTTCGACCAAAGCGGCCGCGAGCGCGCTGGCGGCCGCTGGCTCAAGCGAATCAAGCACGCTGCAGGGCTTACTGCTTGAAATTGGATTTGATCCAGTCTTCGCTCTTCACGCCCTCGGGAGGCGTCACCTGTTCCGCAGTGAAGCGCTCGACGTCGACAAACTCGGTCTTGCCCTTGACGTGCTTGATCCGGCCATAGGCCGTGCCTTGCGCTGCCTGATGGCCCTTGCCGCGCGACAGGCTGACTTCACCGCCGGGGCCAGTCCACGTCAGGTGCTCAAACGCCGCGATGACCTGATCCTGATCAGGGGCTTTCCCGCCGTTGGCCGCTTGCGCTTTTTCGTACGCCGACTTCACGCCCAGGATGGCCTGTGCCATTTTGTAGGACTCGTAATTCGGCGGCACCTTGAACCGTGCCTCGAAAGCCTTGCGGAACCAGGTGTTGAGTTCACTCTTGGGCGCATACATGGAAAACGGCCCGCGTGCGCCGATGACCGTGCCATCCGGAATTTCGGCACCCAGTTCCTGCACGGCCGGCTCGCCGGCCGTCAGGACGACGAGACTTTTCTTGAACAAGCCGCGCGGCGCGCCCTGCAAGATCAGGCCGCTCACGTCGCCACCCCAGTAACTCGACTGGATCACATCGGCATTGCTCGCCAGCAATGCCGAAATGGGCGCGCCGTACTGGCCGGACTGGAACGGCGTCATTTGCGAGGTTGCCATCTTGGCATCAGGGAAAATCTCCTTCATCGCCCCCGTAAAGTCGGCCCATGAGTCCTGCCCCCAGGCATAGTTCTGGTTGATGCCGGCGTACGTGTTTACCTTGACTTTCTGGTCTTTCAGGTACATCGCCGCAGCCACCGCATCCATGGTCGCCGTCGGACCGGTGCGGAATACGTATTTGTACGCCCCGTCCTCGAAGATCCGCGGCGTGCCGCAATCAAAAAATACCGTGAGTTTTTTCATCTCTTCGGCCACTGGCGCGATCGCCAGGCAATCGCCGCTCGAGATGTAACCGATGACCAGGTCGACGCCCTGCTGGTTCACCAGGTTCCGATATTGCGTGACCTGGTTGGTGGTGCCACCGGCTTCATCGACGATATTGAACTTGATCGGAGTGCCGCCAAAGCCCTTGGTTGCATAAGGTGCCGGCAGCGCTCCCTTGTTGATTTCGTCGTTCAATAACTCTGCGGCATCGCGCGCTGGAATCCCGAACGGTCCCGCCGCCGGACCTGACAGGAACGTCACCACGCCAATCTTGATGGGGTTGTCGGCCGCCGCAGCGTTTCCGGCAAAGCTCAATGACAACGCCGCCGTCGCAATGGCCAGCGTCAGTTTGCTCAACCTGTTCTTCATATTTGTCTCCTGAAATTGAATGGCGCGCGACAGATGGGCTGGGCCTATCCTGCGGCGCACGCGTGCAAATGCGATGCATCGCACCACGCAAAGCGCGATTTCATTCTGTCACAACCTCAACACGCGCTTGTTCGCGTGATCGCCAGGCACTACGCGTCCATAACGATCGAATCGCGCAAACCCGAACCCGACGCCAAGTGGTCGAAGCCCTCGTTGATCTGGTCGAGCGTGAACACTTTCCCCAGCAGCTTGTCGACCGGGAATCGGCCGGCTTTGTAGAGATCGACATAGCGGGTGATATCGACGCTGGGCGCGCCCGAACCCAGGTAACTCCCGCGAATTTCGCGTTCTTCGCCCACCATTTGCGAGAGCGGCAGCGCAAACGCCGCTTTCGGGTGCGGCAAACCGGTCGTGATGGTGATGCCGCCGCGCTTGGTCAATTTGTAGGCGGTGCCGAAAGCTGCCACGCCGCCAGCCGCGTCGTAGCCGAAGTCCACCGGCCCGCCGGCGGCTTCCAGCAATTCGGCATCCGATTGGATGGTTTTCGGGTTGATCACGTGCGTGGCACCCAGCGTTTTCGCCAGGATGAGCTTGTCTTCATCCAATTCAACGGCGACGATGCGGCGCGCGCCGGAAGCAACCGCCGCAATCAAACCACTCAGGCCAACGCCGCCCAGCCCGACAATCGCGGCGCTGTCTCCGGCCTTGGCTTGCGCTCGGTTGATGACAGCGCCGGCGCCCGTCAACACGGCGCAGCCGAACAGCGCGGCTTCGCGATGCGTGATGTCCTGTCGAATCTTGACGCAAGACCGATTCGACACCACGGCGTAATCGGCAAAGCAGGAAACGCCGATATGGTGGTTCAGCGCTTCGCCGCCGGCGTGCAGACGCCGGGAGCCACTCAACAGTACGCCGCCCGAGTTGGCCTTGGCACCCGGTTCGCACAGCGCGGGCCGGCCGGTCATGCACGGTTGGCAATGCCCGCAACTGGGAACGAACACGGTCACCACGTGGTCGCCCACTTTCAAGTCATCCACGCCGGCACCGATCTCGACCACTTCGGCCGAGGATTCGTGCCCCATCACCATTGGCAGCCCGCGCGGCCGATCGCCGTTGATCACCGACAAGTCGGAGTGGCACAGTCCGGCCACCTTGATCTGCAGGAGAACTTCGCCCGCGCCGGGCGGGTCCAGTTCAACCTCGGCAACCTGGAGAGGTCGGCTGGCTGCATAGGGTGCGGGCAGGCCCATTTTGCGCAGCACCGCGGCACGCATTTTCATGAAGAGTCTCCTTTGAGGGTTATCTGCCGTTTGTACCACTCGGGGCTGCCTTGGCCCCCAAGGTATCGATCGATACGCTGGAATCGGCGCAGTGACAAATGCCCAAAACGCGACGCGACGCCGCGTTCTGCCCTACCTCGGGACAATTTTTGCCGACGCGATCCGGCAAATAGCGGACACCCCCGTCTTGAGACGCCTTGTGGCCTACAGCGGAAATGCGCAGACCGATGAAGCGACACTACAATCGCCCGCCGATCCGGGACGCACAGGGCCCGGAATCGCAGGAGTTCCGCCTTGACACCCACGCGAGCACACCACACCGAGGGGCGCCGATCAACGGTCGTGGCCGGGGTTCGGCGGCTGCGCGGACCGACGGTCTGGGACGCGCTGGCGTTCTGCCTGTTGTTCAGCGCCATCGTGCTGATCATCCAGACCGGGCGCGAAACGTTCGTGCCGCTGGCGTCGCTGAACCAGCATCCGATTGCGCTCGATGCGGCGCGTTTGCCCGAATACGCGTTGCGCACCACCATGCGCATGCTGGCGGCGCTGCTGGCGTCGCTGGTTTTCACATTTGCCTACGGCGCGCTCGCGGCCAAGAGCCGGCGCGCCGAGCAGGTGCTGGTGCCGCTGCTGGACATCCTGCAATCCGTGCCCATCCTCGGATTCCTGTCGTTTACCGTGGTGGCGTTCATGGCGCTGTTCCCCGGCTCGGTGATGGGGCTGGAACTGGCGTCGATCTTCGCCATCTTCACCAGCCAGGCGTGGAACATGACGTTCAGCTTCTACCAATCGCTGAAGACCGTTCCGCCCAATCTGGACGAGGCGGCGCGCAGTTTCCACTTGAGCGCCTGGCAACGCTTCTGGCGCGTGGACGTGCCGTTTTCCATGCCCGGGCTGGTGTGGAACACCATGATGTCGATGTCGGGCGGCTGGTTCTTCGTGGTGGCGTCCGAAGCCATCACGGTGAACAACCACACGCTGATGCTGCCGGGCATCGGCTCCTACGTGGCGCTGGCGATCGACCAGCGCAACCTGACCGCGATCGGCTGGGCCGTGCTCACCATGCTGATCGTCATCCTGTTGTACGACCAGCTGCTGTTCCGGCCGCTGGTGGCGTGGAGCGACAAATTCCACGTCGAACTGTCGGCGAGCGAGGAAACGCCGCGCTCGTGGTTCCTGCTGGTGCTGCACCGCACCCGGCTGTTCGGCGTTCTGTTTGCGCCGTTGACGGCAGGCGCTGCTTTCCTGGCGCAACGACCGCTGCGCACGCTGCCGCGGCGGATGCCCGCGGCGCCGGCACGCGCCCCGTCAGCAGGAAAGAGCGAGTGGCTCTGGCGCGTCACCATCACGCTCGCGATCGCGGCGGGAGTCGGCTACATCGTCGATTACCTGTCTCATGGGGTGACGTGGACCGAAGTGGCGACGGTCACTGGGCTGGGTTTTCTGACGCTGCTGCGCGTCGTCGTGCTGATGCTGCTGGCCACGTTGGTCTGGGTGCCGATCGGCGTGTGGATCGGGCTGCACCCGCGCGTCGCGCATGCGACCCAGCCGCTGGCACAGTTCCTGGCGGCGTTCCCGGCCAACCTGGTGTTTCCGTTCGCGGTGGTGGCGATCGTCCATTGGCACCTCACGCCCGACATCTGGCTGTCGCCGTTGATGGTGCTGGGCACGCAGTGGTACATCCTGTTCAACGTGATTGCCGGCGCCAGCGCCTTTCCCAATGACTTGAAGGAAGCGGCGGCCAACTTCCGCATCGGCGGCTGGAACTGGTGGCGCAAAGTGATCCTGCCCGGGATCTTTCCCTACTACGTCACCGGCGCCATCACCGCCAGCGGCGGCTGCTGGAATGCGTCCATCGTGGCCGAAATCGCCAGTTGGGGCGACACCACGCTGCGCGCGCATGGCCTGGGGGCATACATCGCCGACGCCACCACCGCCGGCAACGACCATCAGATTGTGCTGGGAATCGTCGCCATGTCGATCTTCGTGATCGCTTTCAACCGCCTGCTCTGGCGGCCGCTGTACGGCGTCGCCATGCGGCGCATGCGACTCGATTGAGGACGGCTCTTGGCCGGCACATTGTTGGACAAAGGATCGCTACACCATGAACACCGCAACCACCGCCGCGCCACCGCGCGAAAACGCGACCACGGCGCCCGCGCTGCTGCAGGTCGACGGCCTGCGGCAGATTTATCACAAGAGCGACAACGCCGACCTGGTGGTGCTGGACGACGTGACGCTGCGCGTCAATGACGGCGAAATCGTCGGCCTGCTCGGGCGCTCGGGCTCGGGCAAATCGACCCTGCTGCGCATCATTGCCGGGCTGCTCACGCCGACCGCCGGCAGCGTGCTCTGGAACGGCCGGTCCACCGCCGGCCCGCGCGACGGCATCGCCATGGTGTTCCAGAGTTTCGCGCTGTTCCCATGGCTCACCGTGCTGGAAAACGTGCTGATCGGCCTGGAGGCGCAAGGCGTGCCCGACGCCGAAGCACGCAGCCGCGCGCTGCAAGCCATCGACCTGATCGGGTTGGACGGTTTCGAAAGCGCCTACCCCAAGGAACTGTCGGGCGGCATGCGCCAGCGCGTCGGCTTTGCGCGTGCGCTGGTGGTGCACCCGCGGCTGATGCTGATGGACGAGCCGTTCTCGGCACTCGACGTGCTCACGGCCGAGACGCTGCGCACCGACATCATCGCGCTCTGGACCGAAGGCAAGCTGCCGATCCGCTCGATCCTGATCGTCACGCACAACATCGAGGAAGCGGTGCTGATGTGCAACCGCATCCTGATTTTTTCGGCCAATCCGGGGCGCGTGCGCACTGAAATCCGCGTGCAACTGCCGCACCCGCGCAACCGGCTCGACCCGGCGTTCCGCCAGCAGGTGGACGACATCTACAGCCTGATGACCGACCGCGAGCCGGCGCGCCCGGAACAAATCCACGTGAGCGACGCCGCGCCCGAAGCCAGCGCGAACATGGCGCTGCCGCGCGTCTCGACCAACCGCATGTCGGGCCTGATGGAACTGCTGGCCGCACCGCCCTACTCCGGCAGGGCCGACCTGCCCAACATCGCCGCTGCGCTGCAAATGGAAGCCGACGAGCTGTTCCCGGCGATCGAAATGCTGCAACTGCTGCGCTTTGCCGAAATGGCCGAAGGCGACGTGCAGCTCACCGATTACGGCCGGCGCTTCGCCGACCTGGGCGTGGACGCGCGCAAGCACCTGTTCCGCGACCAGTTGCTGGCGCACGTGCCGCTGTTCGCGCTGGTACGCCACGTGCTGGACGAGCGTCCCAATCACCGCGCGCCGTTCACGCGCTTTTCGGAGCCGCTGGAAGATTCGATGTCGGAGGAATTCGCCGAAGGCACGATGCGCACCGTGATCGCCTGGGGGCGCTACGCCGAGCTTTTTGGCTACGACGAGGAAACACGCCAGTTCAACCTGGAAAACCCGGTGTAGCGCGAGCCCGGAAGCGAACGCAGCGCCACGGGTTGTCGCGTGCATGCCGTGGTCGGTGCGGCGCTCCGGATCGGTGTTGGAATCACTCCGATCGGACGCCGAAGGAGAGCGCCACGGTCATGCGTGGCCTTGCAAAGCGATCTCGTTTTGCCGATCGCGCAACAGCGGGACTTGACATTTCAACGCAAATGAAAACAATTCGCGTTTGTGTTGGCGCCAATCGTGACGCCGAAAGGAATCCTCCGCATGAAATCGCTGCAGCGCCGTCGCTTCATCCAGCAGGGCATCGCCTGCGCCACCGGTGCACTGTTCGCTGCCGCCGGTTCCACCGCCCTGGCCGCGGAATCGGCGACGTACGCGCTCACCATCCACGATGACAAGTTCGAGCCCGAAACGCTCCAGGTGCCGGCGGGTAAGCGCGTGAAGATCGCCATCACCAACGCGCGCAAGTCGCCCTCCGAATTCGAAAGCGCGGAACTGAGCCGCGAAAAAATCGTTCCGGCCGGTTTGACGCTGGATTTGTGGATCGGGCCGCTCAAACCCGGCAAGTACGCTTTCTTCGACGACTTCAACCCGGCGGTCAAGGGCTGGATCGAAGTCACCGCGAAAGGTCAATAGCCATGCTCGGCGCCTTGATCATCGTTTTTCGCGAAGTGCTGGAAGCCGCGCTGGTGATCGGCGTGGTGGCGGCTGCCGTGCAGGGGCTCGCGCACCGCGGCCGGCGCATCGCCAGTGGCGTGGCGCTCGGGATCGCCGGATCGGCCTTGGTGGCCGCGGGGCTGGGCGTGATCTCGCAGTTCCAGGATGGGCGCGGCCAAGAGCTGCTGCAGGCCGCGGTGCTGCTGATCGCCGGCTGCATGCTGATCTGGCACAACCTCTACATGGCCGAGCACGGGCGGGAAGTCACGGCGCACCTGAAAACGCTGGGCAGCGAAGTCATGAGCGGCGCGGCGCCGGTGACCATGATCGTGGGCGTGACCGCCATCGCCGTGGTGCGTGAAGGCTCCGAGATCGTGCTGTTCCTGTACGCGCTGGCCGCGGGCGGCGCCGGCAAGCTCGGCTTGCTGTTCGGCGGCCTGGTCGGCCTGGCGTGCGGCGTGGCCGTGGGCTATGTGCTGTTCCTCGGCCTGTCGCGCATTTCGGTGCGGCGCCTGTTCCAGGTGAGCGGCTGGATCATGCTGTTCATCGCCGCCGGAATGATCGGCAACGCGGTCATGTATCTGGTGCAAGTAGATTACCTGCCGGCGCTGGTGAGCCCGCTCTGGGACAGCTCGCGCCTGCTCTCGGGCTCCAGCATCGCCGGGCGCACGTTGAGCGCGCTGGCGGGCTACACGCCCACGCCGTCGCTCACGCAAGTGGCCGTCTGGCTCGCCACGTTCGTCGGCGTGGGCGGCTGGATGCTGGCCAAGGACCGCAAGGTGCGCGGGCGCCTGGCCGCGCCGCGCCAGGCCCCGCTCGTTTCTTGACCCGTTTCATCTCGCTCAACTGAAAGGCTGTTTCGTGAAAAACAAGTTCATCCTGGTCGCGCTGGCGTCCCTGCTGGCCGCCGGCACCGCATCGGCCCAAGAGACCGCCATCAGCCGCAAGCCGATACAAAAGGACGGACTGATCATTTCCGCCGCCTATCTCGGGCCGGAGCATCTGGCCATGGCGCCGATGCTGCCGGGCATGGACGCGCCCGCCGACATCCATCTGGAAACCGACATCTTCGCCGACAAGGACAACGCCCAGGGCCTGCAGCCGGGCACCTGGATTCCCTACCTCAGCATCACCTACCAGGTCGTCAAGAAAGGCAGCGACTGGAGCACGTTCGGGCGCTACATCCCGATGGTGGCGAGTGACGGCATGCACTACGGCAACAACGTCAAGATGGACGGCCCGGGCAGCTACACGCTCAGCCTGCACATCGAACCGCCGCCCTACGTCGGCTTCATGCGCCACACCGACAAGGAAATCGGCGTGGCCGAATGGTGGGCGCCGTTCAACGTGAGCTGGACCTTCGATTACCCGGCAAAAACCGCCAAGAAGTGACACGCGACCGGGCGCCGGCCCCAAAAAGGCCAACGTCCGCGACCGGCCTGCCGGCGCGTTTCCCAGCGACCGTCCGCCACGCCGTCGATGAAGCGTCTGCCGAAACGCCGGCGCGCAATGCCATTCGACGAGGAACTCCCATGCATCCATTCAAGCGATCAGCCGTGGTCGCGTGGGTCGCCGTCGTGCTCCTGCGCGGCGCAGCCGCCTGGGCCGATGAGCCAGCCACTGCGTCCACCGCTGCCAACGCGCCGGAGCCGGGTCTCTGGACGCGCGATACCTTGCTGGGTGACATGGGCGGCCTGCGCCCAGTGCTCGAGGACAAGGGCATCACGCTGGGGCTGCAGGAAACCGACGAATACCTGCGCGTCACCTCGGGTGGCCTGCGCCAGGGCGGTACCTACCTGGGGCAGACGCTCGTCACGCTGAACGTCGACACCGGCAAAGCGCTGGGCCTGAAGGGCGGCACGTTCTTCATGAGCGGCCTGCAACTCCACGGCCACAAGGACACGCTGACCGGCGCCCACATCGGCGGCCTGCAAACGGCAAGCAGCATCGAGGCGGAGCGCGGCACGCGGCTGTGGGAGCTCTGGTATCAGCAAGCGTTCGCCGGCGACAAGGCCGACGTGCGCGTCGGCCAGCAGGCGGCCGACCAGGAATTCATGGTGAGTGAATACGGCACGCCGTTCATGAACGCCATGTTCGGTTGGCCCGCGCTGCCGTCGGTCGACTTGCCCGGCGGCGGACCGGCCTATCCGCTCTCACTGCTCGGCCTGCGCGTGCGCTACCAGGCGGGCGACCGGGTAACGCTGCTGGGCGGCATCTACAACGGCCGACCCGCCGGCCGGCGCGCCGACGACGATGCGCAGCAGGGTGACCGCCACGGTACCAATTTCCGTCTCGGCGACGCGCCGCTGCTGATCGCCGAGCTGCAATACCGCACCCATCCCGTGCCCGCGCAAGGCGAACCCGACGGGCTGCCCGGCAGCTACAAGGTCGGCGCCTGGATTCACACCGGCCGCTTTGCCGATTCGAGTGACCCGTCACGTATGCATCGCGGCGACTACAGCCTCTACGCGATGGCCGACCAGATGCTCTGGCGCGCAACCGCAGGACACCGCAGCGTGGCCGTCTTTGCCCGCGCGATGGGTGCGCCGGCGAATCGGAACCTGGTCGATTTCAGCGCCGACGCCGGGATCACGCTGACGGCGCCATTCGGTGATCGTGCGGGTGACGTCCTCGGACTCGGCATCGGCTATGCGCGCATCGGCAATCCGGCTGCGCTGCAGCGCCATGGCGGTGGCGAAACCTTCGTCGAAGCGACCTACAAAGTCCAGATCGCGCCGTGGTGGTCGCTGCAGGCCGACGCGCAGTACTACGTGCATCCATCGGGCACCAGCAGCGCTCTGCCCCTGCGCAACGCCGTCATCCTGGGCCTGCGCACCACGCTCACGTTTTGACCGCGCGCCGCAGTCGGGTTTTGCCGGCGCCGAATGTAAACAAGCGTTAAGTACCGGAACCCCCCGCCACACGGCCAATCACAGCCTCTGTTCCGGACGAACACCCGCGCTGAACGGGCGTGACAATCGCCCGCCCGAACAGCGAGGTGGATCCACATGAATGCGATGGGCAACGCTGCCACGATGGCAGTCAACCGGTTCGGCTTGGGGGCGAAACCGGATGAACTGGCACAGGTCGGCAACCCGCGTGCCTGGCTGGAAAACCAGATTGCGCACGGATCCGACACGGGTCCGCTGTTCGCAGCGCTGCCGTCCAGCCTGGACTACTTGCGCGAGACGGCGCAACTGCAGCAAGCCCGGCGCGCATTGCGCGACAGCGTAGCGGCGCAGCGCCAG
>SCQQ01000019.1 GCA_004299095.1 Burkholderiaceae bacterium
GTTCTGCACCAGGTTGTGAATCACCTGGCGCAACTGCTGGGCATCGCCCAGGATGCGCGGGCACGCGGCGTCCCGGTCGAAGCGCACGCCTGCCGCGCGCGTGGCGACGGCACCGTGATCCTCGCCTGCGGTCACGCCGTACAGGTGCAGGACTTCGGCCACCAAGTTGTTCAAGTCCAGCGGCACCAGCTGGGCCGGCGGCAGCCGCGCATAATCGCGAAATTCATTCACCAGGCGCTTCATGGCGTCGACCTGATCGACGATGGTGCGCACCGACTTGATCAGCAGCGCCCGGTCGGACCCCTCCAGCTTGTCGGCCAGGCGGTGCTCGACCCGTTCGGCCGACAACTGGATGGGTGTGAGCGGGTTCTTGATTTCATGCGCCAGGCGGCGCGCAACTTCGCCCCAGGCCTTGGTGCGTTGGGCTGACACCACTTCGGAAATGTCGTCGAACACCAGCAGGTGCAACTCGTTCGGCAGCCGTGCGCCGCGCGCCACCAGCGACACCGCCTGTGTGTTGGCGCCCTGCGTGTCGTTGTACAGATCAAGCGGTTTCTGCCAGTGGTCGAGCGCGTGGTCAGGCGTGGCCTCGAAGACCTTGAATTCGCCTTCGACATCATGCGCAAAGCCGTCCAGCTTGGGCACTGATGCCAGCGGCTGCCCGACGTAGGCCGCCAGCGGCACCCGCAGGATGCGCGTGGCGCCGGGATTGGCGGAGCGGATCACACCGTCGGCATCAAGCACGATCACGCCAGCGGTCAGGTTGTCCAGAATGGTTTGCAGGTTGGCGCGCGCCGCTTCCACCTGGCGCATGCTGGAATTGACGGCGGCGCGCGCATCCGCCAACTGGCGTGTCATTTCGGCAAACGAACGCGTCAGGCCACCCAATTCGTCGCGCCCGGGCAGCACCAGCTTGGGGCGCAAGTCGCCCGCCGCCACCTGGCGCACGCCGTCGGCAATCAGCAACAGCGGCGTGGCCAGTTGCTTGCCCAGGATGACGGCCAGCAGCACGGCGCCAAACACCGCCAGGAACAGGCTCAGCGTGAGCGTACCGATGTACATGCGGCGCAAGCCCTGACGGCCGAGCGCCCGTTCCTGGTATTCGCGGTTGGCCTCCTGCACGGCGCGGGCGTGCGCCACCAGTTCGCGCGGCAGCAGTTGCACCGCCTGCACCACGCGCTGGTCGTCCAGCAGGCCGATGGAGGGGTCGTTGACCACCGCCAGCGCCCGAATGCGCGCGCCCAGTTGTTGATCTTCCTCGTCGTCGGCAGCCGGCGTGTCGTCAATGCCTTCGATTTGCGTGGCGACGCCTTGCGCGCGCAGGTTGCGCATCAGGCGCGCGGACGGCCGGTCGGGCGCCAGCTCGAAGCGCGCCTTGCCGGTGCTGGCAATCAGGCGGCCGTTGTGGCTCCACAAGCTGGCTTCGACCGCGCCCACTTGCTGGCGCATGCGCTCGAGCGGCACCACGGCGGCAGCTTCCGGCACGTTGGCCAATTGCGCGGATGCGGCGCGCAATTGGTTGCCGAAATCGCGCGCCTGGGTTTCGAGCGACGTGCGCGCGAGGTTCAGGCCCGATTCCAGCGCGCCCTCGACCTTGACGTCGAACCACGACTCGATCGAGCGCGACACGAACTGGTACGACACGGTGTAGACGAACAGGCCGGGCAGCACGCCCACCAGGGCAAAAATGGCGGCCAGCTTGATCAGCAGGCGGCTGCCGAACTTGCCTTTGCGCAAGCGCCGCAGCAGGCGGTAGATGCCCCACAGGATCACCAGCGCGAGAAACCCGGCGGCAATCACGTTGACCCAGAGCAACTGGGTGTAATAGCGCTCGTACAGCAACTGGTTGTTGGTGGCCATCACCAGCAGCAAAATCAGGATGAGGCCAGCCAG
This sequence comes from Burkholderiaceae bacterium, assembly GCA_004299095.1. Lineage (GTDB taxonomy): Bacteria > Pseudomonadota > Gammaproteobacteria > Burkholderiales > Burkholderiaceae_C > Ottowia. Next base: position 1,894 of record SCQQ01000019.1, read on the forward strand.
CAGGACCGCGGCCACGGCGACATTGGCCAGCCAGTGCTTGCGCAGGCGCAGTTCGCGGTGCGGCTTGGACGCGGTTGCGGCCGGTTGGGGCTCGCTCACTGGGCGTCCTCTTGGCTCAGGTCGATGCGGCGCTCGACCACCAGGTTCCAGTCAGCACCGCCCAGGTTGCCGAGCAGCAGCGTGCGCGGCAACTGGCCCGAATCCAGGCGGAACTGGAAATCCAAGTATTGCTGCCCGCCGCCCGAGAGCGCGGCCAAGTCGGCAATCTTCCAGCCGCCGATGCGCTGCAGCGCGGCCAGCGTATCGGCCAGCGAGTCGTAATAGCGCGTCAAGCCCAGGCCGAGCTGGTCGCCCGAAATCGCTTCACTGGAGGTGTTCAGACGCCACTGGCGCGTGAGTGGCTGATAGGCCACGCGCATGTGGCGCTCGGCCCGGCTCAGCTCTTCGTCGTACCAGTACCAGCGCTTGCGCATGACCCGGGCCGACGCCACGAAATACACCGGAATGCCCTTGCGCAGCACATCGTCGATCGAGGACGACAGCTTGAAATTGAGCTGGGCGTACAGGAACAGCCCGCCGATGGTGCGATCGACGCGCAACTCGTCCAACTGCACCGTGGCCGCCCGCGCTGGGGCCACCGCGCCCAGCGCCAGCACAAACAGCAGCAGAACGCGGGCCAGCCAGCGCTCAGCGCAATTCCTTGCGCAGCAGGGCAAAGAAAAATCCATCGCCATCTCGGGGCGCATTGTCACCCACTGCCGGTGCCGCGTCCGGCGCCAGCGGCAGGACATGGCCGGGCGCGGGCAGCCGGACCGCATCGGCTTGGCGCGAGCCGAACGCCGCAATGCGCTCATCCCCTTCTTGCGGAAACACCGAACAGGTGCAGAACAGCAGGCGCCCGCCGGGGGACAGCAGCGGCCAGAGCGCGTGCAGCAGGCGATCCTGCTGCGCCGCCAGATCAGCCAGGTCGGAAGCGCGCCGCAACCAGCGCACGTCGGGGTGGCGGCGCACGATGCCCGAAGCGCTGCACGGCGCATCCAGCAAGATGGCGTCGTACGGCGTGCGGTCCCACCAATCAGCCGGTCGGCCCGCGTCGGCCACTCGGATGTCGGCGGCGAGCCCCAGCCGATCCAGGTTCTGGCGGATGCGGCAGCTGCGTTCGGTGCTCACGTCCAGCGCCGTGACGCGCGCCGCGGGGCAGAACTCCAGCAGGTGTGCGGTCTTGCCGCCGGGCGCAGCGCAGGCGTCCAGCACGCGCGGCGCGGCAACGTCCAACCCATCCAGCAGCAGCGGCGCGGCGCGCTGCGCCGTGGCGGACTGGACCGAAACATCGCCTTCGGCATGCCCCGGCAGTGCCTGTACCGGCAGCGATTGCGCCAGCCGTACCGCGCTGGCGCCGAGCGCCCACGCCCGAACGCCTTGGCGCGCCAACCGCTCGCAATACGTCGGGGCCGACAGCCGGCGCGCGTTCACGCGCACATCCATCGGCGCGGGCGTCTGGTCGGCGTTCAGGATCGCCTTCCACCGGTCGGGATAAGCGCGCTGCAGCTCAGCCACCCACCAGGCCGGATGGTTCCAGCGCGCCACCGGTTCGTTTTGGACAGCCTGCAGCAGTGCGGTGCGTTCGCGCAGGAAGCGGCGCAGGCAGGCGTTGACGAAACCCGCCTGCCGCCGTAGCGCCGGCGCGCGCTTGGCGGCTTCCACCGTCTGGTCGACCAGCGTGAATTCGGTGTAGGGCGGCGTGCCCGAACGCGCGGCCAGCGCCAGCGCGGTCTTCAGCAGCGCGGCCACTGCCGGGGTGGGCGCGCGACGCGCCAGCCGCGACGCCAGCGCAGACGCGGTTCCCAGATGGCGCAGCACGTCGAACGCCAGCGCCTGCGTGCCCGCGCGCTCGGCGTGCGCGACGCGCTCCAGCAGCGGCGTGGCCGAGCGACCCTCGGTGACGCCTTGCACCACACCCGCGGTGGCTTGCAGCAAGCGCCACAGGGCGGCGGCATGGGCGGGTGCCGCCGGGTGCGCGGTGCGCGCAATCACGCCAAGCTCCTGGCCGCAGCGGGTTTGTCCGAATCGGTCAAGCGCCCATGCCGGGCGCGAGCGGCCCATGTCGGGGCGGCGCCCTTGGCAAGGCCAGGAGCGTCAACCGCGATCATCTGAAGGAACGTGTCGGACGGCGTCACAGGCGAATGAGGCACCGAGAAAAAAAGCGCCCGGCACCGTCCTTGCGTCGGGTGCGGGGCGCTTCTCAGCACCGCCTCGGGGTCAGTGCGCCGCCACGCCTTCGTCGGCGGCGGACGCTTCGTGCGCTTCGCTGAGCGCTGCCTGTTCGGCGGCTTCGGCTTCGTCGATGGCACGGCGTTCGGCTTCGTCCATCTCGTCCTTGGCCTTGCGGGCGCGGTGGTACGCCAAGCCCGTTCCGGCCGGAATCAGGCGGCCGACGATCACGTTTTCCTTCAGACCGCGCAGCGCATCGCGCTTGCCCATGATGGCCGCTTCGGTCAGCACGCGCGTGGTTTCCTGGAACGACGCGGCCGAAATGAAGCTGTCGGTCGAGAGCGACGCCTTGGTGATACCCAAGAGCAGGTTGGTGTAGGTGACGGTCTTCTTGCCCGCGGCGCGCAGGGTGTCGTTGGTTTCCATGAGCTCGCTGCGCTCCACCTGTTCGCCGGTCAGGTAGCTGGACTCGCCCGGATCGTTGATGACCACGCGGCGCAGCATCTGGCGCACGATGACTTCGATGTGCTTGTCGTTGATCTTCACGCCCTGCAAGCGATACACGTCCTGCACTTCGTCGACCACGTAGCGCGCCAGCTCTTCGATGCCCAGCAGGCGCAGGATGTCCTGCGGATCCGCCGGGCCATCGACCACGCTTTCGCCCTTGTTGACCACCTGGCCTTCGTGCACCAGGATGTTCTTCTCCTTGGGAATCAGCGTTTCCCAGATGTGGCCATCCGGGTCGGTGATCTGCATGCGCACCTTGCCCTTGGTTTCCTTGCCGAACGAGATCGTGCCGGTCTGTTCCGCCAGCACGCCCTTGTCCTTGGGCGAACGCGCCTCGAACAGCTCGGCCACGCGCGGCAGGCCGCCCGTGATGTCGCGGGTTTTCTGGCCTTCGACCGGAATGCGCGCGAGCACGTCGCCGGGCCCGACTTCCTGGCCGTCGCTCACCTGGATCAGCGAGCCGATCTGGAAGCCGATGGTGACCGAGTGCTCGGTGCCCGGGATCTTGACTTCGCCGCCATCGGCGCCGATCAGCTTGACCTGCGGGCGCACGATCTTGGCCGAGCCGCGGCGTTTCGGGTCGATCACGACCAGCGTGGACAGGCCCGTGACCTCGTCCATTTGCTTGGCGACCGTGAGGCCTTCCTCGACGTTCTCGAATTTCACCGTGCCGGCGTATTCGGTCACGATCGGGCGCGTGAGTGGATCCCAGTTCGCCAGCACCGCGCCGATCTGCACCGCTTGCTCGGCCGCGACATTGAGCGTGGCGCCGTACGGCACCTTGTGGCTTTCGCGCAAGCGGCCGTGCTCGTCGTGGATGCTGATTTCGCCGGAGCGCGAAATCACCACCAGCTTGCCCTTGTTGTTGGTGACGTAGCGCATCGTGGCGTTGAAGCCGATCGTGCCGGCCACCTTGGCTTCGACACTCGACGCAATGGCCGCGCGCGACGCGGCGCCGCCGATGTGGAACGTGCGCATGGTGAGCTGCGTGCCCGGCTCGCCGATGGACTGCGCCGCGATCACGCCGATCGCTTCGCCCACGTTCACCAGATTGCCGCGGCCCAGGTCGCGGCCATAGCACTTGGAGCAAATGCCGAAGTGCGTGGCGCACGTGAGCGGCGTGCGCACGCGCACTTCGTCGACGCCGGCGTGTTCCAGTGCGTCGAGGGCGTTTTCGTCGAGCATCTGGCCCGCCTTGACGATCACCTCCTGCGTTTCCGGATCGATGATGTCCTCCGCCGGCACGCGGCCCAGCACGCGCTCGCGCAGCGACTCGATCACTTCACCGCCATCGACCACGGCGCGCATGGCCACGCCATTGCTGGTGCCGCAATCCTCTTCCGTGACCACCAAGTCTTGCGTCACGTCGACCAGGCGGCGCGTGAGGTAGCCCGAGTTGGCGGTCTTCAGCGCCGTGTCGGCCAAGCCCTTGCGCGCGCCGTGCGTGGAAATGAAGTATTGCAACACGTTCAACCCCTCGCGGAAGTTGGCGGTGATCGGCGTTTCGATAATGGAGCCATCGGGCTTGGCCATCAGGCCGCGCATGCCGGCCAACTGGCGAATCTGCGCCGCGGAACCGCGCGCGCCGGAGTCGGCCATCATGTAGATCGGGTTGAACGATTCCTGCTCGACCGTCTTGCCGTTGCGGTCAACCGTCTTCTCCCTGGCGAGTTGCGCCATCATGACCTTGGAGACCTCGTCGCCGGCCTTGCCCCAGATGTCGACCACCTTGTTGTAGCGTTCGCCCGAAGTTACCAGGCCCGAGACGTACTGCTGCTCGATTTCCTTGACCTCTTTTTCGGCCGCTTCGATGATGGTTTTCTTCTCCGGCGGAATGAGCATGTTTTCCATCGCGATGGAAATCCCGGCGCGCGTGGCCAGCGCGTAACCCTGGCGCATCAGCTTGTCGGCCAGCACCACGGTTTCCTTCAGGCCGCATTTGCGATAGCAGGTGTTGATCAGGCTGGCGATGGCTTTCTTCTTCATCGCCTTGTCGATGTTGGAGAAATCCAGGCCCTTGGGCAGGATTTCAGACAGCATCGCGCGCCCCGCGGTGGTTTCCACCAACCGGGTGTTGGCCACGAATTCGCCGCTGGCCGCGTCCTTCGTCCATTGCGTCAGGCGCACGCTGATTCGGGCGGTGTATTCGACCGCGCCGGTATCGATGGCGCGCTTCAACTCGGTCAGGTCGGCGAACACCATGCCCTCGCCCTTGGCGTTGATCTTGGCGCGCGTGGTCGCATACAGCCCCAGCACCACGTCCTGCGACGGCACGATGGACGGCTCGCCCGAGGCCGGGAACAGCACGTTGTTGGACGCCAGCATCAGGGTGCGCGCTTCCATTTGCGCTTCCACCGAGAGCGGAATGTGGATGGCCATCTGGTCGCCGTCGAAGTCGGCGTTGAAGGCGGCGCACACCAGCGGGTGCAGTTGCAGCGCCTTGCCTTCGATCAGGATGGGCTCGAACGCCTGGATGCCGAGACGGTGCAAGGTCGGCGCGCGGTTCAGCAGCACCGGATGCTCCTTGATCACGTCTTCCAGGATGTCCCACACCACCGGCGTGCCGGTTTCCACTTCTTTCTTGGCCGCCTTGATGGTGGTGGCGATGCCCATCTGCTCCAGGCGCGCGAAGATGAACGGCTTGAACAGTTCCAGCGCCATCAGCTTGGGTACGCCGCACTGATGCAGGCGCAGCGTCGGGCCGACGGTGATCACCGAGCGGCCCGAGTAGTCGACGCGCTTGCCGAGCAGGTTCTGGCGGAAGCGCCCGGACTTGCCCTTGATCATGTCGGCCAGCGACTTGAGCGCGCGCTTGTTGGCACCGGTCATGGCCTTGCCGCGGCGGCCGTTGTCCAGCAGACTGTCGACCGCTTCCTGCAACATGCGCTTTTCGTTGCGCGCGATGATTTCCGGCGCGTTCAGCTCCAGCAGGCGGCGCAGACGGTTGTTGCGGTTGATGACGCGGCGATACAGGTCGTTCAGGTCCGAGGTGGCAAAGCGCCCGCCATCCAGCGGCACCAGCGGCCGCAGGTCGGGCGGCAGCACCGGCAGCACGTTCAGGATCATCCACTCGGGCTTGATGCCGGACTTCTTGAACGATTCGAGAATCTTCAGGCGCCGGCGGTTTTTCTTGACCTTGGTTTCGGCCCCGGTCAGGTCGCCGCGCAGGCGTTCGATTTCGGAATCGAGCTCGATCGCCTGCAACAGGTCCTTGATGCCCTCGGCGCCCATCTTGGCGACGAACTCATCGCCCAGTTCCTCGCGCTTTTTCTCGTAGTCGTCCTCGCTCATGATGGCGCCCTTCTTCAGCGTCGTCATGCCCGGGTCGGTGACCACATAGGCTTCGAAATAGAGCACACGCTCGATTTCGCGCAACGTCATGTCGAGCACCATGCCCAAGCGCGACGGCAGCGACTTCAGGAACCAGATGTGCGCGCACGGCGCCGCCAGATCGATGTGGCCCATGCGCTCGCGCCGCACCTTGCTTTGCGTGACTTCGACGCCGCACTTTTCGCAAATGACGCCACGGTGCTTCAGGCGCTTGTATTTGCCGCACAGGCATTCGTAATCCTTGATCGGGCCGAAGATCTCGGCCGCGAACAGGCCGCCGCGCTCAGGCTTGAAGGTGCGGTAGTTGATGGTCTCGGGCTTCTTTACTTCCCCGAACGACCACGAGCGGATTTTTTCCGGCGAGGCCAGGCCGATGCTGATGGCATCGAAGTGCTCTTCCGGCGTGAGTTGTTTGAACAGGTCAAGCAGCGATTTCATGTGTCTTTCCCTTTCAATGATCAGCGCTCGAGCTCGATGTCGAGCGCGAGTGAACGGATTTCCTTGACGAGCACGTTGAACGACTCGGGCATGCCAGCCTCGATCGAATGCTCGCCTTTGACGATGGACTCGTACACCTTGGTGCGACCGTGCACGTCGTCGGACTTGACGGTGAGCATTTCCTGCAACGTGTACGCGGCGCCGTAGGCCTCCAGCGCCCAGACTTCCATTTCGCCGAAGCGCTGGCCGCCGAACTGCGCCTTGCCGCCCAGCGGCTGCTGCGTGACCAGGCTGTACGGCCCGGTGGAGCGCGCGTGCATCTTGTCGTCGACCAAGTGGTGCAGCTTCAGGAAGTGCATGTAGCCGATCGTGGCCGGATACTTGAAGCGTTCGCCGGTGCGCCCATCGCGCAGATAAGCCTGCGTGCGCGAAGGCAGCATGCCCTTGCGCTCGACCACTTCGTCGGGGTAGGCCAGCTTCAGCATGTCGTGGATGTGCTCTTCCGACGCGCCATCGAACACCGGCGTGGCAAACGGCATGCCATCCTTCAGGTTGTCGGCCATGGCGAGCAACTCGTCGTCGCTCAACTGTTTCAGGTCTTCCTTGTGGCCACTGCTGTTGTAGATCTCGGCCAGGAACTTGCGCAGCTTGGCGACGCGCTGGGCGCCGTGCAGCATTTCGTTGATGCGGTCGCCCAGGCCCTTGGCGGCCCAGCCCAGATGCACTTCGAGCACCTGCCCGACGTTCATGCGCGACGGCACGCCCAGCGGGTTCAGCACGATGTCGGCCGGCGTGCCGTCGGCCATGTAGGGCATGTCCTCGATCGGCACGATCTTGGAGACCACGCCCTTGTTGCCGTGCCGGCCAGCCATCTTGTCGCCAGGCTGCAGGCGGCGCTTGACGGCCAGGTAGACCTTGACCATCTTGAGCACGCCCGCGGGCAGCTCGTCGCCCTGCGTGAGCTTCTTGCGCTTTTCCTCGAACGCGACGTCCGATTCCTTGCGCTGGCGCTCGATCGACGCCTTGATGCTTTCGAGCTGTGCCGCCACCGTGTCGTCCTGCGGGCGGATGTCGAACCAGTGGTGCTTGTCGACGCCGGCCAGATACGCCGCTCCGATCTTCTTGCCCTTGGCCAGCTTGTTCGGGCCGCCGTTGGCCACCTGGCCCACCAGCAGCCGCTCGATGCGGTGGTAGGCGTCGGCTTCGACGATGCGCAACTGGTCGTTCAGGTCGAGACGGTAGCGCTTCAGTTCATCCTCGATGATCTGCTTGGCGCGCGTGTCGCGCTCGATGCCTTCGCGCGTGAACACTTGCACGTCCATCACGGTGCCGGCCGAGCCCTGGTGCACGCGCAGCGACGTGTCTTTCACGTCGGAGGCCTTTTCGCCAAAGATCGCGCGCAGCAGCTTTTCTTCCGGCGTCAGCGTGGTTTCGCCCTTGGGCGTGATCTTGCCCACCAGCACGTCGCCCGGACGCACTTCGGCGCCGACGTAAATGATGCCGGAGTCGTCCAGCCGGTTCAGTTGCTGCTCCGACAGGTTCGGAATGTCGCGCGTGATTTCTTCCGGGCCGAGTTTGGTGTCGCGCGCCATCACCACCAGTTCCTCGATGTGCACGCTGGTGTAGCGGTCGTCGGCCACGACTTTCTCGGAAATCAGCACCGAGTCCTCGAAGTTGTAACCATTCCACGGCATGAACGCGATCAGCATGTTCTGGCCGATGGACAGTTCGCCCAGGTCGGTGGACGCGCCGTCGGCGATCACGTCGCCCTTGGCCAGTACGTCGCCCTTCTTGACGATGGGACGTTGGTGGATGTTGGTGTTCTGGTTGGAGCGCTGGTACTTGATCAGGTTGTAGATGTCGACCCCGACTTCGCCCGCGGCGGCCTCGTCATCGTTCACCCGGATCACCACGCGGCGCGCATCGACGTAATCGACCACGCCGCCACGCGTGGCGGTGACCACGGTACCCGAATCGACTGCGGCCACGCGCTCGATCCCGGTGCCGACCAACGGCTTTTCGGGACGCAGCACCGGCACCGCTTGGCGCGACATGTTGGCGCCCATCAGGGCGCGGTTGGCGTCGTCGTGTTCCAGGAACGGCACGAGAGACGCGGCCACGGAAACGATCTGCGCCGGCGACACGTCCATGTACTGGATGCGCTCGGCGCTCACCAGCACCGATTCACCGTCTTCACGCGCCGAAATCAGTTCGCCGGTCAAGTGCCCTTTTTCGTCCAGCGCCGCATTGGCCTGGGCGATCACGTACTTGCCTTCCTCGATGGCCGAGAGGTAATCGACCTGGTCGGTCACCTTGGTGTCGACCACGCGGCGGTACGGCGTTTCGATGAAGCCGTATTCGTTCAGGCGGGCGTACAGGGCGAGCGAATTGATCAGGCCGATGTTCGGGCCTTCCGGCGTCTCGATCGGGCAGACGCGGCCGTAGTGCGTGACGTGCACGTCGCGCACTTCGAAGCCGGCACGCTCGCGCGTCAGGCCGCCCGGGCCCAAGGCCGACACGCGGCGCTTGTGCGTGATTTCCGCGAGCGGGTTGGTCTGGTCCATGAACTGCGACAACTGCGAGGCGCCAAAGAACTGGCGCAGCGCCGCCGTGATCGGCTTGCTGTTGATCAGGTCGTGCGGCATGAGCGGGTTCTGCTCGACTTGCGCCAAGCGCTCGCGCACCGCTTTCTGGATGCGCGCGAGGCCGACGCGGTACTGGTTTTCGGCCAGTTCGCCGACGCAGCGCACGCGCCGATTGCCCAGGTGGTCGATGTCGTCGGCCTGGCCGCGGCCGTTGCGCAATTCGACCAGGATTTTCACCACCGACAGGATGTCGTCGTTGGACAGCACCATGGCGCCAGTGGATTCATTGCGACCCACGCGCGCGTTGAATTTCATCCGGCCAACGCGCGACAGATCGTAGGTCTCGTGGTTCGAGAACAACCGCTGGAACAGCGCTTGCACCGCGTCTTCGGTGGGCGGTTCGCCGGGGCGCATCATGCGGTAGATGGCGACGCGCGCGGCCAGTTCGTCGGCCGTGTCGTCCAGTCGCAGCGTTTGCGAAATGTAGGCGCCGTGGTCCAGTTCGTTGGTGTAGATGCACTCCAGATCGCGGATGCCAGCCTTGCGCAGCTTGGCGAGCACGCCTTCGGTGAGCTCGTCGTTGGCGCCCAGCAGGATTTCGCCGGTGTCGGCCTCGACCACGTTCTTCGCGGCCACGTGGCCGATCAGGTAGTCATCGGTGACCGCAATCTGGGTGGTGCCGGATTGCTCCAGCTCGCGCACGTGGCGCGCCGTGACGCGCTTGTCCTTCGGCACCACCACCTTGCCCGCCTTGTCGGTGATGTCGAAACGCGCCACTTCGCCTTTCAGCCGTTCGGGCACGAAATCGAGCTCGGCGCCGTCTTCCGTCAAGCGGAAGTGGTCGTTGTCGTAGAAATTGGCCAGGATGTCTTCGGCCGACATGCCAATCGCTTTGAGCAGGATGGTGACGGCCATCTTGCGGCGCCGGTCGATGCGGAAGAACAGGATGTCTTTCGGATCGAACTCGAAATCGAGCCAGGAACCGCGGTAGGGAATGATGCGCGCGGAGAACAGCAACTTGCCCGAGCTGTGCGTCTTGCCCTTGTCATGCTCGAAGAACACGCCGGGCGAGCGGTGCAACTGCGAGACGATCACGCGCTCGGTGCCGTTGACGATGAACGAGCCCTTGTCGGTCATGAGCGGCACTTCGCCCATGTAGACCTCTTGCTCCTTCACTTCCTTCACGACCTTGGAGTCGCGCGTAGATGCCTCGCGGTCGTAAATGATGAGCTGCACGCGCGCGCGCACCGCCGAAGCGTAGGTGAGGCCGCGGGTCTGGCACTCGCGCACGTCGAAAGTCGGCTTGCCGAGTGTGTACTCGGAGTACTTCATTTCGACGAAGCCATTGTGCGAGACGATCGGGAAGGTGGATTCGAACGCCGCCTGCAAGCCTTCATGTTTGCGTTTCTTCGGGGCAATTCCCGCCTGCAGGAACGCGGTGTAGGCGTCTTTCTGCATCTGCAGCAGGTATGGAATCTGGATGACGCTGTCGCGCTCGCCAAAACTCTTGCGAATGCGTTTGCGCTCGGTGAAGGTGTAAGCCATGCAATCTCCGGGGTAGTTCAACGGTCGGTTGGACTGACGACTCCGTGCCAGACGTCGGGGTCTGACTTGGGGGACGCTGCACGTCAGCGATCCCCGCACTTGGCGGCTGGCCACTACCAGCCCATGGCGGACGGCCGCGCGTTGCACGCGGCCCGAACCAAGAGGTCTAACTGCGGTCGGATTCAGAAGACACTTGAAAGTTCGGGTTTACCCGAATTTTCAGGTGCGCTCTGAGTGCACGAGTGCGGCGGCGCACAGGTGCGCCTGCCGCAATAAATCGAGCTTGGAGCGTAGCGAGCAGCGCGAGGTTGGCTTGAGAAGCGCAGCCGTACTGATGTACGGCGAGCATCGCAAAGCCAAGATCGCGTTGCGCAGTAGCTCCAAACCGATTTATTTGAGTTCGGCTTTGGCGCCGGCTTCTTCCAGTTTCTTCTTGCCCGCTTCGGCGTCGGCCTTCGGCATGGCTTCCTTGACGGTGCCCGGAGCGCCATCGACAACCGCCTTCGCGTCCTTCAGGCCCAAGCCGGTGATTTCACGCACCGCCTTGATGACCGACACCTTGTTGGCGCCCACTTCGGCCAAGACCAGGTTGAACTCGGTCTTTTCTTCTTCCGCGGCGGCCGCGCCACCTGCGGCACCACCGTGTGCCGGCGCCGCCATCGCAGCTGCGCTCACGCCGAATTTCTCTTCGATCGCCTTCACCAGATCGTTGAGTTCCATAACCGTCATGCCGTCCAGCGCGGTCAGAAATGCGTCTTTATCAAATGCCATTTTGTTTTCCAAATATCGTTGAATGAATAAAACACTGTTTCAGTCTCGGCTTCAGGCCGCGGCCGGCTCGCCCTTCTTGGCGGCCAACGCGCCCAGCACGACCGCCGTGCGCGTGATCGGCGACATCAGCAAGCCGCACAACTGCGCCAGCAGCACTTCCCGACCCGGGATGCTGGCCAGCTGCTTGACGCCGCTCACGTCCAATGCCTTGCCGCCAAAAACCCCGCCGCGAACCACCAGCTTGTCGTTCGATTTGGCGAAATCAACCACGACTTTCGCCGCGGCCACCGCGTCTTCCGAAAAACCATAGACCAGCGGACCGGTCATCTGCTCGGACGCCACCGCGAACGGGCCGCCCGCGACGGCGTGGCGCGCCAGCGTGTTTTTCAGCACGCTCAACGTCACGCCCTGGCTGCGCGCATTCGCCCGCAGCCGGGTCATGTCAGCAACGGTGACACCCCGATACTCGGCCAGCACCAGCGTTTGCGCTTTGGCCGCGAGATCGGTCACCCGCTTGATGACCTGCTCTTTCTCACCACGATTCAAACTCAAGGTCTACTCCTTACACCCGCCGTCGCGATGGGGCGCCGCCCCAACCGTGCCATCGAGTCCAATTGCATCGGCGAAGCGGCGACACTGCCGTCGATCCTGCCGAAGCGCTCTTGCCACAAGCGACCCCTGTTCGGGAAATTCCGTCTCAGGAGGCACGCCATCTACGCGGGTTGGCGAACATCGAAATGTTCGCGGATTAAGCCGGGCCCACGCCCCGCACCCGCGGTCTTGGATGGTTCGCGACCGCCTTGCGGCGATCACAAGCCCACCAATCATCCAGACGCTTTCGCAGCGCCCGGGCTATTCCTTTTTGCTTCAGGCGCCGATGGTTTGGGTATCGACGCGAACGCCCACGCCCATGGTGCTGGACAGCGCCACCTTGCGCAGGTAAATGCCCTTGCTTGCCGCCGGCTTGGACTTGTTCAGCGCATCGATCAGCGCCTTCAGGTTGTCTTGCAGCTTGGCGCTCTCGAACGAGCGGCGGCCGATCGTGCCGTGCACGATGCCCGCCTTGTCGACGCGGAACTGCACTTGGCCGGCCTTGGCGTTCTTCACCGCCGTGGCGACGTCGGGCGTGACCGTACCGACCTTGGGGTTCGGCATCAAACCGCGCGGGCCCAGGATCTGGCCCAGCTTGCCAACCACGCGCATGGCGTCAGGAGCGGCAATCACCACGTCGAACGGCATGTCGCCGCCCTTCACACGTTCCGCCAGATCATCCATGCCGACCAAGTCGGCACCCGCGGCTTTGGCCGCTTCGGCCTGCTCGCCCTGCGCAAACACCGCCACGCGCTTGGATTTGCCGATGCCATGCGGCATGACGACCGCACCGCGCACCACCTGGTCGGATTTGGACGCATCGATGCCAAGTTGCACCGCGACGTCGATTGATTCGTCGAACTTGGCGGTAGCGAATTTCTTCACCACGTCGAGTGCATCGCCCACCGGGTACATCCTGGTCGGATCGACCTGACCGGCACGCGCTTTTTGATTCTTGGTCAACTTGGCCATTTACACGCCCTCCACCGAAATGCCCATGGAACGCGCCGAGCCAGCGATCGTACGCACGGCGGCGTCGAGGTCGGCGGCCGTCATGTCCTTTTGCTTGGTCTTGGCAATTTCTTCGAGCTGCGCGCGGGTGATCTTGCCAACTTTCTCGGTGGCCGGTTTGGTCGAGCCCTTGTCGATCTTGAGCGCCTTCTTGATCAGGACAGCCGCGGGCGGCGTCTTGACGATGAAAGTAAAGCTCTTGTCCGCAAACGCGGTGATCACCACCGGCAGCGGCAGGCCAGGTTCGGTGCCCTGCGTCTGCGCATTGAACGCCTTGCAGAACTCCATGATGTTCAAGCCGCGCTGGCCCAATGCCGGGCCAATGGGCGGCGACGGATTCGCCTTGCCGGCAGGCACCTGCAGCTTGATGAAACCGATGATCTTCTTTGCCATCACACACTCCTTACGGGTTCAAACGCACCGCCTGGTGCTCCCCGGGGTTAAAAACGCTCTCTGCCCGCTTTGCCGTCAAGCCAGCGGGCGCCGCATCAGGCCTTTTCGACCTGACCAAACTCCAACTCGACCGGCGTCGCTCGGCCGAAAATCGTGACCGACACGCGCAGCTTGCTCTTGTCGTAGTTGACTTCTTCGACCGTGCCGTTGAAGTCGGTGAAGGGACCATCTTTCACGCGCACGTATTCACCCACCTCGAACTCGACCTTGTGCCGCGGCTTGTCGGCGCCCTCCTGCATGCGCTCGCGGATCTTGTCGACTTCCGCTTCGGAAATCGGCACCGGCCGATTGCGCGCGCCGCCGACAAAGCCGGTCACTTTTTGCGTGTGCTTGACCAAGTGCCAAGTCTCGTCGTCCAGCTCCATCTCGACCAGGATGTAGCCGGGAAAAAACTTGCGCTCGGCGGTGCGGCGCTGGCCGTTCTTGATTTCCACCACTTCCTCGGTGGGAATGAAAATGCGGCCGAATTTGGACTGCATGCCGGCGAGGTCGATGCGCGCCCGAATGTTGCGCTCAGCCGCTTTCTCCATGCCCGAATAGGCATGGACCACGTACCACTTCAACGCCGGATTCGCGGCAACGTCGGTGGCCTCAGGATTCACAACGTCGTTCATCAGCGCCCCCAGCCCAGAAGAAGGTCATAAAGCACCCACCCGAGCACCTTGTCGGAAATCCACAGAACGAGCGCCATGGCGACGGTGAAGGCAAACACGAAAGCCGTGGTGCGGATGGCCTCCTTGCGCGACGGCCAAACGACTTTTTCGGTTTCGCGCCAGGAGTCGCGCCCCATGGCGATCAGGCGCCGCCCCGGTTCGGACGTCAGAAAAGCCGCCGCCGCCAGGATCAGGCCCACGATGAGGCCGCTCCATTGGACCCAGGTATCGCCGCGCCCGGACAGCCAGTAGAACGACGCAATCGCTGCAATCAGGAGCAACACGGCCACGACAAGTTTGACCTTGTCCGCGCCGCTGCTCACCGTTTCAACTTGAACACTCGCCATGTGGATATGCAATCCCGATCAGCCCAAAAGGCTTCTGTATCTCAATTCAGTGACGACGCAACCGGACGAACCCGGAGCCAACCCATCAATGAATGGCAGGGGCAGAAGGAATTGAACCCTCAACCTTCGGTTTTGGAGACCGACGCTCTGCCAATTGAGCTATACCCCTGCGTAACCTTTCTTGCCCGATTCCTTACTCGATGATTTTTGCCACGACCCCGGCGCCCACCGTGTGGCCGCCCTCGCGGATAGCGAATCGCAGGCCCTCTTCCATCGCAATCGGGGCGATCAGCTTGACCGTGAGGCTCACGTTGTCGCCGGGCATCACCATCTCCTTGCCCTCGGGCAGCTCGATGGAGCCGGTCACGTCG